>JBOHCT010000014.1:0-37965 GCA_050699055.1 Streptosporangiaceae bacterium
ACGCAACGACCTCTGGTAGAGTTTGCGCCGAAGCGAACCGGAGAGGTACAGCTACATGCCCGCATCGCCAAGCCTGCGCCGGCGGCGACTCGCCGCCGAGCTGCGGAGACTGCGCGACCAGTCGGGCCTGACGGCCGCCGAGGTGGCCAAGCGGCTGCGGTGGCAGGAGTCGAAGATCTCGCGTGTGGAGCGGCGCCAGTCCGGGCTCACCGCCCCGGAGCTGCGGAAGATCCTCGACGTGTACGAGGTCGAGGACCAGACGTACCGCGGGTACCTGAGCGAGCTGGCGCGCCGCGGCAACGAACGCGGCTGGTGGCAGAAGTATGGCGGCGTTGTCGGAACCGGATACGGGGACCTGATCAGCCTGGAGGACGAGGCGAGGGCGATCCGCATGTACCAGCAGGAGCTGGTGCCGGGGATGCTCCAGACGGCGGACTACGCCCGCACCGTCATTCGGGCCGGCCTGCCGAGCGACACGGCGGAGGAGATCGACCGCCGGGTCGAGGTCCGGCTGGAGCGCCAACAGATCCTGACGCGTCCGGACCCGCCCCCGCCTCGGGTCCACATCGTGCTCAGCGAGGCGGCCATCCGGCGCCCGGTCGGTGGCTCCGACGTGATGCGGGAACAGCTCGAAAGCCTGATGAAACCCCGGGACCGAGCCAACGTCACCGTGCAGGTGCTGCCCTTCGATGTGGGCGTCCACCCGTCGATGGTCGGGCCCTTTACGGCGATGACGTTCCCTGACCCTGATGACCTCGGCATCGTCTTCATGGAAAACCCTACGGGCTGCCTCTACCTGGAATCCCCCGAGGAGCTCCGCGTCTACGAGGAACTGTGGAGCGCGCTCCAGGCCAACGCGCTCTCTCCGGACGACTCACAGGCCTTTCTGAAGAGCATGTCCATCATGTTCCGAAGAAAGGAGGGAATGTAGGTTGGTTCGACGAAGGGAAGGGGGGATCATGGGTATGAATCTCGCTGACGCCGTGTGGCGCAAGAGCGTCCACAGCGGCGCGACCAGCGATTGCGTCGAGGTCGCCGACAACCTGCGGGACGTCTGCGGAGTCCGCGACTCCAAGGACCGCCAGGGTCCGGCGCTGGTCTTCACTCGCGACGAGTGGAGCACCTTCGTCACCGGCGTGAAGAACGGCAGCTTCGACCGGTAGTTGAGGCAAGAAGCCTCACGAGGAGCCCCCACCACGGGTGGGGGCTCCTCGTGAGGTGGCCAGGGAGAGGGCGAAGCGGGATGCGGCCGGACGAGTACGACATCGACACGAAACACGCGAGCGCCGCTCGGGTCTACGACTATTGCCTTGGCGGGGAGGACCACTACGCGGTCGACCGTCGCTCGGCTGACATGGCGGACGAGATGTTCCCGGGGACCAAGGCCGCCCTCCGGAACAACCGCCGCTACCTGGAACGGGTGGTGCGGTTCCTCGCCGCGGAGTGCGGCATCCGCCAGTTCATCGACAACGGGTCCGGACTCCCAACCAAGAACAACGCCCACCAGGTCGCCCAGAGCATCGCCCCCGACGCCCGCGTCGTCTACATCGATAACGACCCCGTGGTGCTGGCGCACCAGAAGGTCCACGCGCTGGAGACGGAGCACACCGCCTTCCTCCTGGCGGACGCCTGCGACGTCGACCAGATCATGACCCATCCCGACACCAAGCGGCTCATCGACCTCGGCCGGCCGATCGCGCTGCTGTACCTCAGCTTCCTCCATTTCATCCCGGAGACCGTTGCCGACCCGTTCGACGTGGTCCGCCGGGCCCTCGGCTACCTCGCCCCCGGCAGCTACCTGGCGATCAGCCACGCCTGCTCTGACGACCCGGCGGTGCGAAGCGGGTTCGATGACCTCGCCGTGGACGCGACCGGCGGTCACTTCGGCAAGCTGCGGAAGAGGTCGGAGATCCGGCGCTTCTTCGAGGGGTTGGATGTCATCGACCCCGGCCTCGTCGACGTCAACACCTGGCGTCCCGACGGCAGGGAAGAGCAGCAGGCGGCCGTGCTGATCGAGTACGGCGGCGTCGCCCGCAAGCCTTGAGCAAGGGAAGCCGCCACCTCCACCCGCCACCCAGCACCCCCATGAACGACACCGCGAGGTGCGGTACGTGTTCGGGCCTCGATCCTCTTCGAGCCCGAAGCGCCTCAAGGTCGTGTCGGTCCCATCCCCACGCGACGGTCGACCGCGCATCTGGCCTGTCGATGTGGTGTCTGCGAAAGATGCCCGCGTCGGTTACACTGAGTTAGCGACCGTAACATATCGTGCTTGGCAACGGAAGGTCGAGCCTATGTCTGATCCGCTGACCGTCGAACCGTTTCCGCTTGGAAGGGCGTTCGGGCTAGTCGGGCCCTCGGACGACGGACCAAGCGAACCCGAGACCCGGCCGTTCGGACTGACCCTTGCCGCCGAACCTTCGGCGAGCATCGTGCCAGCGATCGACCCCGCGCACCTGTTCTACGATCACGAGAAGCAGGTCGCCCTGATCCGCGAGGGTGACACGGCTATCGCCGTGATGAAGCACTCCAGCAACAAGACTAGGACCTCGACAAGCGCGCACGATCGCAACCCGCCAGATGACGACACCGATGTCGGCGGTGACTGAGACTGGAAAGTCCACGGTTCTGGTGCTCACCCACTGGTTCGATCCGACTGCAGACTGGGTCGTGGACGAGCTGAATCGACGCGAGGTCCCCGTCTTCCGCTGCGACGCTGGGGAGTTTCCTCAGCGGCTCGCGGTTCGCGCTTCCTTTGAGGAGGGCCAGGTGACCGGCACGATCAGCGTCGGCTACCGGGTTGCGCGACTGGAGGAGATTTGCGGCATATACCACCGTCGGCCAACCATGTTCGAGTTTGTGGACGGCATGTCCGAGGCCGAACGACGCTGGGCCACTTCCGAGGCGCGCCTTGGTTTCGGTGGCCAGTCTAGCGACTCCGCGCACCCTGATCAGCAACGACCCCGTCGGCGTACGAGAGTTCGCGGAGCAGGTGGGGCGGGTGATTTACAAGCCGCTGTCACCGGGCGGCATCCAGGAGGAAGGGCAGCACCACGCGCTGTACGCTAGGCGGCTCTTGCCGGAAGACTGCGGCGATCCCAGCATCTCGCTGACTGCCCACCTGTTCCAGGAGTGGGTTGAGCACGATCATGCGGTGCGCATGACCGTGGTCGACGACAGGCTCTTTGCGGTGGCAATTCATGCCCGGTCCGAGGCAGCACGTGTCGATTGGCGCTCCGACTACGATGCGCTGACCTACGAGGTGATCACCGCGCCTGCCGATGTGCGGGCGGGGGTTCGCAAGCTGATGACGGGCCTCGGACTTCGGTTCGGCGCGCTCGACTTCCTGGTTACGCACGACGGGTCCTGGACGTTCCTCGAAATCAACCCGAATGGCCAGTGGGCGTGGATCGAGGAGGTCGCGCCAGCCATCGCGTCCGCGATCGCGGACGGTCTGACCAGAGGGGCCAGGGTCAAGTGACACGAGAAGCCGCCGCGCTCGCAGACGACATCCTGGCCCGACGGCTACGCCGGGGACTCGCCGCGACCCTTACCGCGAACCGGCAGATGCCGTCCGAGTGGAAGCCGGTCTTCGAACGGGTGCCCCGTCACCCGTTTGTCCCACGGGTCTTCGTCAGCCCCGCGAACGATGGACTGTACAAGCCACTAGACGGGACGCTCCCGGGGAACCGAAAGAAATGGCTGCGCGCCGCCTACACCGACGACATCTGCGTGACACAAGTCGACGGGAACGACGACGCGTGGCACCGGGCGCTTGAAGAGGGCAGTGTCGAGGGTGAGCCGACGTGCACCAGCTCACAGCCATCTCTCATGGCGGCGATGCTCGCCCTCTTGGACCTCCGGGACGGTCACCGTGTTCTAGAGGTCGGGACCGGTACGGGGTACAACGCCGCACTCATCTGTGAGCGCCTCGGCTCCGCGGCTGTCAGCTCGGTCGACGTGGATGCAGGCTTGGTCGCCCAGGCTCAGCGGGCGCTCACCCGGCTCGGATACTCGCCCATCCTCGCGGCCGTGGACGGGGCCGCAGGATACCCGGCGAACGCCCCGTACGACCGTGTGGTCGCGACATGCTCGTTCGGTCGCGTCCCCATCTCCTGGGTCGAGCAGGCACGACCTGGCGCGGTCATCCTGGTGAACCTGTTTCGCTGTCTCGGCGGAGGCATCCTCGTCCGTCTTGTCGTCTCCCGGGGCGGCATAGCCCAGGGCAGGTTCGTCGCCGACACCGGCGGCTTCATGCCTTCGCGGGCGGAGGCGCCTGTCGGCACGTTCCGCCTCTACCAGCGGGTGAGCGGCCAGGATGGCAAATCCCGCGAGACAGACCTCGATCCGGAGGTCCTCCGCCAGCCGGACGTACGGTTCCTCGCCGCGCTGATGTGCGACGACATGGCCGAACTGTGGAGCGAACCGCAAGAAGGACCGGAGGAGTACTGGCTGCTGTCCACCGACGGGTCGTGGGCGCGCCATACCGGCGGCGCCGTCAGTCAGGGCGGCCCTCGTCGCCTCTGGGATCAACTCGAACGCGGGTACGCGCGTTGGCTCGCCCTGGGAAAGCCAACGCGGCACCGCTTCGGCCTGACGGTCACATCCGAAGGACAGGAACTCTGGATAGACGAACCGTCCTGCCCTCTGCGGGCCCTATGACCAAGGCGACCTTCCTCCCGAACGGGGAGTCGGGCGGCGCGGGACGGGGTGTTCGCGACCTGCCGGCGATGGCGGTCACGTTGCTTTGCCAGAAGAAGTAGCACATCGGTGCCCAGTCCGGTCCAGAACCCACACGGTTACCGATTAGTTCTACCGCGTCCGATTCCCGACTGATCGATCGACGGGTGGCCGAACGGTTCGGCTGCTGCGCGGGAGGGCGGCGGGTGGCCGTCGCATGGCGGTATGGTAATTGGTATGGCGAACACCGAGAAGGTAACGGTCACCCTGCCGATCGAGATGGTCGAGGCCATCCGGGGACTCGTTGCAGACGGCAAGGCGCCCAACGTCTCGGGTTTCGTCCACCACGCTGTCGAGGTGTCCTTGGACGACATCGCGGGATGGGGCGCCATGCTCGCTCAGGCGCTACGCGACACTGGCGGCGAGATGACCCCGGATGAGCGCGCGTGGGCAGACGAGGTACTCGGCCGCTCGCGATCGCACAGCGCCGCATGAGCACCGGAGTCACGCTTGACGCAGGACCCCTGCTGAAACTCGACCGGAACGACCGGCAGGTCGCGGTGCTGCTCGCGCGTGCCGAGGAGACAGCGGAACCGGTCATCGTTCCCGGGACCGCACTGGCACATGCCATCCGCGACCCGGCAAGACAGGCCCGTCTCTCACGGCTGCTTCGGCAACCCAGAACCAGAGTCATCCCCCTTGACCGGGTGGACGCCACAAGCGTCGGACGACTCCTCGCCGCCAGCGACACCAGTGACATAGCGGACGCGCACGTGGTTGTGTGTGCCCGCCGAGCAGGGACGGGCGTCGTCACCAGCGACCCCGACGACCTCCGTCGTCTCGATCCGACAATCACTCTGACCATCGCCTGACCGTTCGCAGATGCACGCACAACTCGGGTGGCCGGAGAACGACTCTGGCACCACCGGGCGACCCGGAAGAGCCACGGAACCTAAGTTGCTGCCTTCCCCGCCTTCGGTTCGCAACCGCCGGTCACCGAGCGGCTGCGGGACGCCTGTAGTGTCGCGGCCGTGAGTGCTCGATTGCTCACACGCTGGCCGTGATCGGCTCGCGGCACTACCGCTTCCCGGTCGCGACCTACCGGCTTGCGGTGTCGATGAGCGTCTGGGTGAGCATCTCGGGAGCGATGATCATGGCGTCGTGGCCCGTGCCGATCTCCCGCCATTCCCAGTCGGAGCGGGCACGGGCCCAGCGCCGGCTGGACTCGAGGGGCGGGTAAAACGGGTGGGTGCACGCGATGTAGGTACACGGCAGCCCGTTGCCGACGGGATGGCGGAGCGCCACCGTGTCCCGATAGCTGCGTACCGGATGCGGGGTCAGCCGGCGTCTCAGCCAGGCGGAGTCGGCGGGATCGGTGACAGCGAAGGCGTCCGGGCTGAACGGCGGCATCGCGACGCCACCGCTGAACTCCTTGGCCTGGTCGATCCGTTCGGCGACCACGCCGGGTGGAATCTCGTCGAAGCCGGTGTGGCCGTCCTCCACGATGAGCGCGTCGAGGTAGACGAGCCGGCGGATGCGATCCGGGACGCGGTCGGCGGCGCCGGTGATCGACATGCCCCCATGACTGTGTCCCACGAGTACGACGTCGGTGAGCTCCTCGGCTTCGAGTACGCCGACGACGTCGGCGACGAAGGTCTCCACGCCCACCCGCTCATCGAGGAGATGGGCGCGCTCGCCCAGCCCCGTGAGGGTGGGCGTGAACACCCGGTGCCCGGCCGCACGCATCCGGTCGGCGACGCGCCGCCAACACCAGCCGCCGTGAAAGCCCCCGTGCACCAGCACGAACGTGAGCTCGGCCTTCATCCGCCGCCTCTCATGGGTTCCTCAGCACCGGCACGACCTCGCGGGCCAGCAGGTCGAGCGACGCCTGCGCGCTGTCGACCGGCATCCCGACCCAGTCGGTCCTGAAGAGGAAGTGGTTGACCCCGAGCTTGTCGCGCCAGGGCAGGAGCCGCTCGAGGCAGTCGTCCGGCGTCCCCACCACGAACCTGCCGTGTTCGAGCTCGGCATAGGGTCGGCGGAAGGACTCCCGGTCCGGCATCACCGTGTCCTGTCCCCAGTCGGCGTACACCTGGTACTTCGCCCTCAGGTACGGCTCAGCCAACTCGAGGGCCCGCTCCCGGGTCTCCGCGCAGAAGATCTCTCTGACGGCCGGGAGCTCGCGCGGCTCGCCCCTGCCCGCGGCCGCGCGTTCCGTCCGGTAGATCTCCAGTTGGCGGGCGATCGTCTCCACCGTCGCGTGCGGGTTGATCATCCAGGTGTCGGCCAGCCTGGCGGCGCGCCGGACCGCCGCGTCGCTGTTGGCCGCCATCCAGACGGGCGGACGCGGACGCTGTACGGGCAGCAGGTTCAGGCTGACGCCGTCCAGGTGGCACCACGGCAGGTCGGCCTCGACGCTCTCCCCGCTCCACAGCGCCTGGACGATACGGAGGTTCTCGGTCAGGCGACGCGTCTTGTCCCGGGTCGGCACGCCGAGCGCGTCGTACTCCACCTGCCGGTAGCCGAGCCCGACCCCGAAGATGAGGCGTCCCCCGGATACCACGTCAAGGCTCGCGTAGTTCTCCGCCGTGTCGACCGGGTTGTGCAAGGCCAGGAGGTGAATACCCATGCCGACGCGCATGTCGCCCGCGTCGGCCGCGACGCGGGCGAGGTACGGCAGCGGCTGGATGTGCGCCAGTGACTCGCTGAGGTGATGCTGGCCGGCGAACACCGAGTCGAGGCCATGGTCGCGAGCCGAGCGGACGAGCCGCAGTTGCTCCTCGAGGGCGGTCACCTGGTCCCGGCCTGGTGGCTGCTGGTTGGTAAGGAAGACACCGACCCGCACCGTCACCGTGACTCCCTTCCGCCGAGCCGCCGAGAGCGCGCGGGCGGCGGTACGGCCCGGTCAGCCACGCAGCAGCTCCCCGAACGCGGCCGCGTCGTCGAACCGCTCGAGCGACAGCACGGCGTCGAGCACGCGCTCCGTGGCGTCTGGACCGGCCGCGAGCTCCATGTTGTCGCGGAACTTGGCCTCGATGTCGGCTCCGGACAGCGGGCACTCGTCCGCGCCCCGGTTGACCTGTTCCCGGTGGCGCAGGGTCCGCCCGCCGGCCGTCTCGACGATCACCTCTCCCGAGTAGTGCCGGGGGAACCCGCTCGCTGGATCGGGCTCGTAGCTCACCTTCCGTGCGAGGTCGAGGATCACCGGGTCGGCCAGCGCGTCCTGGTACAGCTCGGCGAGGGTGAAGCGGCGCCTGACGATCGCGGCGGCGACGATGAAAGGCAGGCTGAACTTCGCGTCGTAGTCGGAGGTAGGGAACAGCTTCTTGTCCGCCGGCTCGCACACCGTCCCGACCTCGCCCTCGGCGATCAGGCACCGGATGGAGCGCACATCCTCGGGACGCAGCGACTCGCGGTGGACCAGGGCAAGAGCCGCGTCGGCGAACGCGTGGGTGAGGTGGCAGGTGGGGTACGGCTTGATCGCGACGTCGCGCATCTCCCACTGCTCCCCCAGTCCCGCAGTGGCCAGGGAGAGGTCGCGGTCGGCGTCCGGCCGCAGGTGCGTGGCGTACAGACCGAACCGCCCCTCGTACACCCGTTCGGGACCGACGAAGCCCTGCCCGGCGAGCGCGCACGCGGTGATGCCCGCTACGCCGGCCCAGCCGGGGTGCATCCGCTTGGTCCACGCCCCGCCGTCGAGGAACTCGAGCAGGCCACCGGCCATGCTCCCGACCACGCCCTGCGCGTGCGCGATGCCACGGGCCGGCAGGCCGTGCAGCCGCCCGACCAGCGCGGCGCACCCGAACGCCCCCACCAGACCTGTCGGATGGAAGCCGATCGCGTGGAAGTTACCCTTGGCGACCGCACCCAGGCGGGAGCTGACCTCGACCCCGATGAGGTACCCGAGCAGCAGGTCACCGCCGGAGAGGCGCCGGTCCGCCGCGACGGCGAGCGCGGTCGGGAACGCGCTCGCCGAGGGGTGGACGACGCCGGCCAGATGGGTGTCGTCGTAGTCGAGGCCGTGTACGAAGACGCCGTTGGCGAGCACCGCGTCGCGCGGTGCCAGGCGCTGCCGCTGGCCGATCACCGGGGAGTCTCCAGCGCCGAGCGACGACAGCGCGACCAGGGAGCGCGTGGCGAAGTCGTACGTCCCAGACGCGTACGCCAGGCCCACGCTGTCGAGCAGGTGCAGCTTGGCCGCCTCGACCACGTCCGGCGGCACGTCATCGAGCCGCAGCCCGGCCGCGAAGTCCGCGAGCACCCCCGCGATCGCCGGGGCGGCCGCGGTGGTCCGGTCGAGCCCTTCCGCGGAGTCGACGGTGGTGGTCAACGCCTGCCTCCCTTCCTCGAGTCCGCCCCGCGCGGGGCGGTTACCCCACGGTGCCTTTCCCGGAGGTGAGCGCCCGCGCGATGACGGTGCGCAGGACGTCGTTGGTGCCCTCGCCGATGCTCATCAGCGGCGCGTCGCGGTAGAGCCGTTCGACGACGAACTCCTTGGAGTAGCCGTACCCCCCGTGTACGTGCATCGACTGGATCGCGCACTCCAGCGCCGCGTCGGAGGCGAACATCTTGGCCATCCCCGACTCCATGTCGGCCCGCTCGCCCCGGTCGGACTGGGCGGCCGCCCAGTAGGTCAGCAGCCGGGCCGCCTGGACCTTGGTCGCCATGTCGGCGAGCTTCAGCTGGATCGCCTGGAAGTCGTGGATCTTCTTGCCGAACGCCTCGCGCTGCCCCGCGTAGGTCAGCGCCTCCTGGTACGCGGCCTGCGCGACGCCGACGGCCCGGGCGGCGATGTTGACGCGGCCGGTCTCCAGCGCCGACAGCGCCTGCTGCAGGCCGCGTCCCTCCACCGCGCCGAGCAGGTTCGCCGCCGGTACGCGGGCGTCGTCGAGGACCACCTCGCACGACTCCGGACCCTTGTACCCGAGCTTCGGCAGATCCCGCTGCACCGAGTAGCCCGGGGTGTCCCGCTCGACGAGGAGCACCGACATGCCACGGTGCGGCGGGCTGGCCGAGGGGTCGGTCTTGCAGAGTACGGGCAGCGGGTCGGCGTGGCGCGCGTTGGTGATCCACATCTTGGTGCCGCGCACCACGTACGTGTCGCCGTCCCTGCGCGCGGTGGTGGAGATGCCCTGCAGGTCGGTGCCCGCGCCCGGCTCGGTGAGGCCGATGCCGGTGCGCCGCCGGCCCGTCGCCAGCTCGGGTAGGTACCGTTCCCGCTGCTCGTCCGTGCCGTGCCTGGCGATCATGGCACACGCCAGGGAGTGGCTGCCGATGACGCCCGCGACGCCCATCCACCCCTTGGAGATCTCCTCGAACACGAGCGCGAAGGAGACCATGTCGACGCCCATCCCCCCGTACTTCTCGGGGATGGTGAGACCGAACAGCCCCATCCGCTTCATCTTCTCCACGATCTCCGTGGGATACCGGTCCGTCGCCTCCCACTCCTGCGCGACGGGACGGATCTCGGTGTCGACGAAGTCGCGAAGGGTATCGCGGAACAGCCGCTGTTCGTCGCTGAGCTCGAAGTCCATGGACGATCCTCTACCGCTCGGGGACGGGGGCGGGATCGCCGAACGCGCCGGCGGCGGTGAGCTCGGCGAGCCTATCCTCGCCGTAGCCGAGCAGCTCACGCAAGACGTAGTCGGCGTGCTCGCCGCGCCGCGGGGCACGGCGGTGGTCGGTCGGTCGCGGCCCCGCCCTTACCGCGCTCGCCGGCAGGCGGAGCCTTCCGTAGCGCGGATGCTCGGTCTCCACGATCAGGCCGCGGGCCCGCGTGTGCTCCTCGGCCAGCGCCTGCTCCGCGGTGTTGACCGGGCCGCAGGGGATGCCGGCCGCGCGCAGCGAATCCAGCCATTCCGCGACACACCGCCCGCGGAAGCGTTCCTCGAGGATGGGGAGCAGCTCGTCCCTGTGCTCCCTGCGATCGGTGAACGTGACGAACCTCGGGTCGTCGGCGAGTTCCGGGCTGCCGATCACCTCGGTGAGGCGCTGCCAGAACTTCTCCTTGGCACAGCCCACGACCAGCCATCCGTCACGAGCCTCGAAGGCCTGGAAAGGTACGAGGGAAGGATGCGCGGAGTGGTGGGTGCGCGCGGGCACGTAGTCGGTGTTGAGCTGCCAGGTGGCGACGTAACTCAGCAACGACACCGCGGTGTCGTACAGGCTGGCGTCGCAGTCCATGCCGACACCGTCCCTGCGCGCCGCGTGGACACCCGCGAGCAGCGAGATCGCCGCGACGTACCCCCCGGAGTAGTCGACCAGCGAGGGGCCCGTCTTGGTGGGCGGCCCGTCGGGCTCGCCGGTGAGCGTCATCCACCCCGCGAACCCCTGCAAGACATAGTCGTAGCCGGGCTCGGCACTGCGCGGGCCGGTCATCCCGAACCCCGCGACCGAGCAGCACACGATCCGCGGGTTGAGATGCTTCAGGTCCTCGTAGCGGATGCGCAGCTTGGCCGGTACGTCCCCGCGAAGGTTGGAGAAGACGGCGTCGGATCGGCGTACGAGGTCCTCGAAGACCGCGCGGCCCTCCGAGGTACTCATGTCGAGCGACAGGGAGCACTTGCCGCGGTTGAAGGTCTCGAAGAACAGCGAGTCCTCGTCCTCGGCGTACGGCGGCACGTAACGGCCCACGTCGCCGCCGACCCGCGGGTCCTCGATCTTGATAACCTCCGCGCCCAAGTCGGCGAGCTGAAGGCTCCCCCACGGCCCGGCACCGTACTGCTCCACCGCCACGATGCGGACATCCTCGAGCGGCCTCACCTCAGGCGCCCTCCTCCAGCGTCATCGGCCCGGACTTGGCCTCGGGAAACCACTCCGTCTCCTGCGGCGCTTCGCCCGCGGGCGGGTGGCGCTTGTAGACCAGGACGCTGCGCACCCAGGAGATCACCTCGTCCCCGTGCTGGTTCAGCCCGCGGGTGCGGCACGTCACGATCCCCGCGTACGGGCGGGACCTCGACTCCCGCTTCGTCGTGACCAACGACTCGGAGAACAGCGTGTCCCCTACATACACCGGGTGGGTGAGGCGAATGTTCTCCCAGCCGAGGTTGACGACCGCGTTCTGGCTGACGTCGAGGACGCTCTGGCCCAGCACGATCGCGACCGTCAAACCCGAGTTCACGACGATCCGCCCGGCGACCGGGGAGTTCGCCGCGAACACCTCGTTGAAGTGGAGCTGATTGGTGTTGCAGGTCAGCAGGGTGAACCAGGTGTTGTCGGCCTCGCTGATCGTGCGACCCAACGGGTGCCGGTAGACCTCGCCGACCTCCAGGTCCTCGTAGTAGCGGCCGATCCGTGGTGAGCGCACCCTCGCCGACTCCCTGTCATGGGTCATCCAGCTATTGATCCTAAAAAGTCTGATGTTTATCGGTCAAGGCCGTCTACCACTGACGCGACCCGCCGCGGTCACCGCCCCCGCTCACGGTCGATCTCCTCGTAGGTGGAGCGCAGGTGCAGCAGATGTTCGTGGGTCGAGGCGCGAGCGCCCTCACGGTCCCTGTCCTCGATGTGGGACAGGATCTCCCGGTGGTCGCCATAGACCCGGGCCCAGAACGTGGCTGGTGCGACGTCGCGGATGAACCGCCCGCTCAACACCCGGAAGACCGGCCGTGTCACGACCTCGAGCAGTGGGTTCTGGCTGGCCTCGAGCAACGCGGTGTGGAAGTCCCTGTTGACGGGATAGATGTCGGGGGACTCGACAGTGCGGGGATCGACGAGGGTCCCCCGCAGCGCCGCCAGCTGTTCCTCGCTGCGCCGCTCCGCCGCCAACGCCGCGGCGGGCACCTCCAGGATGTCGCGTACCTCGAGCAGCGCCGCGACCGTTATCTCCGCCGAGCCGGAGGTCGTGAGCAAGGTGAGGCTCGCCTCCAGGTAGTCGCTGATCTGCTGCCCGTCCGGGTGGACGACGAAGCTGCCCCCGGCCACACCCCGCGTGGTGGTGACGAGATTCTGGCTGGACAGCACCCGCAACGCCTCGCGTGCCGTGCTGCGGCTCACCCCGTACTGGGCGGAAAGCTCAGGCTCCACGGGCAGCCGATCGCCCGGTTTGAGCTCCCCGGAGAGGATCCTGAGGCGCAGCTTGTCGGCCAGCCCCTCATAGGCGGGACGGCTGCGTCGGTGGTCCTCTCCATCCACGTGCTCATGGTAGGTGGCCCGGCCGGCCCGTCTCCCATAAGGTATTGGAGAAGCAGTTCGATATCTACAGGAACGCGTGCGCGGAGTCGGGGACGGAGCCGGACATCGTCTTCCTTCACGCTGTCTACGTGGACGAGGACGAGAGCAGGATCGCCGGCGAGGCCGGTGAGGCACTCAAGGGATTCCTCGTCAACAACGCGGGCCCGACCCGAGACATGCCGGACGAGGAGGAGCTCAAGGCTACCGGATTTGGTTTCTATGCCTCTGGCATCCTCGAGAGTCTGGCGGAGAAGACGTGGGAGGAGATGACCGGCGAAGGAATCGTATGGGCCGGCACGCCGCAGCGGATCATCGATTACATCAAAGAGGTCCAGTCGGAGATCGAGGGGCTGACGGCTATAGCGATCGTGCCCAACTTCGGCGGTCTGGAACACTGGAAGTCGATCAAGACGCTGCAGCTGTTCGCCGACGAAGTGGCTCCGTACTTCCAGAGCCGCGAGCCTCTTTCCGCGTGACTCTTCGACGCACACCGGCCCGATGAGTGGTGATCGCGACATGTCTCGAACGGTCGACGCCGTCGTCATCGGCAGCGGACACAACGCGCTCGTGGCCGCCGCCTACCTGGCCCGAGCCGGCTGGGAGGTCGAGGTGTACGAACGCAACCCCGTGCCGGGCGGGTACGTCGCGACTGAGGAGCTGACCCTTCCCGGCTTCAGGCACGACACGTTCTCCAGCTGGCACCCGCTGTTCCAGCTGTCCGCGACCTTCGCCGAACTCGGCGACGAGCTCGCCGCCCGCGGCCTGGCCTACAGAAACACCGACCTGCCGGCCGCGAGCGTCCGGCCGGATGGGTCCACGGTGCTCGGCTACCGAGAGCCCGAGCGGACCGCCAAGCGGCTGCCCGGCCGTGACAGCGAGGCGTACCTCCAGGCACTGGCCAGCTTCGGCGCTCACGCGGACCTGGTCGGCGAGTTGATGGGGAGCGAGCTGTTCTCCACCCGCGCGGCATGGCTTGCCGCGAGGCTGGTCGGCCGGCTCGGCCGCATCGGGACACTGGATTTCGTCCAGATGGCGCTCGGCAGCGCCCGCTCCTGGCTCGACGTCGAGCGCATCCTCGTCGAGCACGGCAGGGCTGTCGGGGTGCGCGCCGGCGGTGAGGAGATCCGCGCCCGCCGGACCGTCGTCGCGAACGTGACACCGAACCAGTTGTACGGGCGGCTGCTCGGCCCCGACGCTCCGGCCCGTCAGGCGCGCGCGGCCACGCGGTACCGGTACGGCCGCGGCGGCATGCAGATCCACATGGCGTTGACCGAGCCAGTGCGCTGGCACGACCCCACGCTGGGGGAGGCAGCCATCGTTCACGTCAGTGGCGGCTCGGATACCGTCGCGATCGCGTGCGCCCAAGCGCGGGCCGGGCAGCTGCCGGCCGAGCCGACGATCGTCTGCGGGCAGCCGACGACGCTCGACCAGACCCGCGCCCCGCAGGGGCGGGCGGTGCTCTGGGTCCAGCTCCAGGAGGTCCCGTACGCGCCCTGCGGTGACGCGGCCGGGCAGCTCGAGCCCGACGAACGCTGGACCGATGACCTCAAGGCGCGCTACGCCGAGCGGGTGCTCGGGCTCATCGGCCGTCACGCCAGTAACATCCCGGACGCGGTGCTCGCGCACAGCGTGCTGTCTCCCACCGACCTGGAAGCACGCAACATCAACCTCGTCCGCGGCGACCCCTACGCCGGTGACTGCGAACTCGACCAGTCGTACCTGTGGCGTTCTTCCCACAAGACGCCGATAAGAGGGCTCTACCACTGCGGAGCGAGCACCTATCCGGGCCCCGGCCTGGGTGCGGCCTCCGGTCGTATCGTCGCGCGCCACCTCCTATCTCGGACGACACCGCGGATGAAGCTGTGAGATGACCGTCGCCGAATCGCGTTCCCTCATAGCAGTGACGAACACAACCCAGTCGATGTGACGAGGAGGTGGCTCCCATGAAACCTGAGCGGCGACGCCGGGACGACCGTCCGACGCGCACGTTTCCGGCGGCCCTTGCGCTGCGCAGCCTACTGTTCACCGCCGATCTATCGGCCCACCGTGCTCATCGCCTGCCCTCCACGTCGCGGCAAGCCAGGGTCGTGCTCCCGCCGGTCAACCGATCCAGACGATGTCGAAGATCCGGATAGTCTTCGCCTCCTCATCGAGGTAGACCCCGAGCAACCCGCGCCCGTACCCGAACACGGTCTCGCGGAACCTCGCATCATCACCAGGCGGCCGCACCACAGCACCGTCCCAGGGCCGCTCGGCCAGGTCGACGGCCCGCTCGATCAACGCATCGCGGGCATTCTCGGGCAGCGAGTGGAACTGAACCTGGGCGCCACCACCGAACTCGACCCAGTAGGTCACCGGGATGGCCAGTCGGGGATCACCTGATCGGCCGAGACGAAACCTTCGACGTGACTGCCGCGCACGGCCGCCAGCCGCTCGGCGTACCCGGGGTCGGAGTATGCGACCGCGCGCAACCGCCACAGCCGCAACAGGTCATGCAGCGCGCGGTACTCCTCCGGACGCCGCGCCCCGTCCACGGCCATCCGATACTCGACCAGAAACTGCTCGTGGAACGCCTCGGGCAGCAACCGCAAGATCTCGATGGGGTCGTCAGGATCGGGCTCGTGGACCGGCTGTGCTGTCACCGGCTCGCTCCGTTCGTCTCGACGGCACCGGCTGCTGGAACCCACCGTAGACCGTCATCGCGACAGGCACCCGGGCTCAACCGCGTTAGTTACTTCGACCTGAAAAGCGACCGTGCTGTCGGAGGGGTTGCAGGGGTGGGTGGGCCAGTCGCAGACCCGCCGGCCGGGACGCTGCCAGCGGTTCGGCTCGTGACTTCGCCCGTGCGTGACCTGACCCGTGCACGGGTCGGATGATCGACGTCTGGTCGGTGAGCGCGTGGTTGACGTAGTTGGCTCTCGCGTACGGTGAGATCACCAGCAGCGGGAGCCGCGGCCCGTACCCGCACCTGTCCTGGTAGCCGCGCATCGGCTTGCCATCGCTGCACCCCTTGTGCGCCGATCCCTTACCGTTCCCACGTATCCCGCCGCGATACTTCTGTCAAGAGCACAGGAACATGCCCTCAGGGGACGCTAGCGCCGAGTTCCCCGGCCACCTCGCGTAGCAGACGGGCCATCTCCCCACGGCGCCTGGCGGTCATGCGCCGTGTGGGGGCAGCGACGCTGAGCGCGGCGATGACGGCACCGCTCGGCCCGCGCACGGCGGCCGCGACCGATGCGACCCCGTCCTCGCTCTCCTCGTTGTTGGTCGCGTACCCACGGCGCCGCACCTGTCGCAGCTCCCGCTGCAGGGCGCTCACGCTGGTAATGGAACGGTCGGTCTCGGCGGTCAGCGGCCCGTTCCCGGGGTAGAGCTCACGGAAGTGCTCAGCGGGCAGCTCCGCGAGCAGGCTCTTGCCGAGTGCCGAGCAGTGGGCGGGCAGCACGAGTCCGGTACGTGCGGCCACCCGCAACGCCTTGGTGCTCTCCACGGCGTCGAGGTATCGGACCTTGTCCCCTTCCAGCGTCGCCAGATGGACGGTCTCGTTGAACGCCGCCGCGACGGCCTCGAGGTGGGGCCGCGCGTACCCGCGGATGTCCATGCCGCGAACCACGGCGAGCCCCACCTCGAGGAGCGCCGGCCCCGCGACGTAGGCGCGGGTCCGGGACTCTCGGCGCACGAACCCGTGGTAGGCGAGCATGGCGAGCAGCCGGTGGGCCGTCGAGTGCGCGACACCGAGGTAGGCACTCGCCTCGGACAGACGTACGGAGTGCCGGTCTCGGAACATGAGCAACAGGCGCAGAGCGTTGTCTACCGACGCGATGGGGTAGCTCGGCGGCCTGGCGCCCGTGTCGGGGCCGTTTTTCTGCATACCGGAAGTCTATTCCCTTGGACGAGATCCAATCCTGGCCAGAGCCTTGAAGACTGCCCCATATCAAGCTAGCCTCCAGACATCATTTCTGTGTTCCAGACATCCTGTCGAGCGGTCGAATCGACTGGAGGCAGGACGCGGCAGGGAGGTGGCCCATGGAAGAGTGGGCTCCAGACAGTCGCATCGGGCGACGACGGTTCCTGCAGATGGGCGGCGTCGCCGCGACGTCGCTCACGTTCGGCGGGCTGCTGTCCGCGTGTGGAAGTTCCGGCGGGGCCACGACGGCGAGCGACAAGCCGGTCCGGCTGGCGGTCACCCACTATCCCGGCTTCCTGTACGGCGTGCCGTGGGCGGTGGCGGTCAAGGACGGTATCGCGGACAACGTCACGTTCGGGCTCGAGGCGGACGGTGTCCGCAAACCGGAACGGGTCAGCCGGGCGCGGGAGATGCTGGAGCTCGTCGGGCTCGGCGGTTTCGCTGACTACTATCCGGACCAGCTGTCCGGTGGGATGCGTCAGCGCGTGGCGATCGCCAGGACCCTTGTGACGAGCCCGAAGGTCATCTTGCTCGACGAGCCTTTCGGCGCGCTGGACGAGCAGACCCGGCTCATCCTCGGCGAAGAGCTGCTCGGCATCTGGGCACGCACGGCGGCGACGACGGTGTTCATCACCCATTCGATCTCCGAGGCGGCCATGCTCGCCGACCGTGTACTGATCATGACCGGCCGCCCAGGTAGGGTCCGGCAGGTCGTCGACGTGAGGCTGGGCCGGCCACGCGACTCCCGCATCATCTCCTCACCTCAGTACAGCGCCGTGACGGGCGAGATCTGGCGGTTCCTCCGCGAGGAGTCGCTCAAGGTGCACAGGGACGGCCAGGTGGCGGCGGGATGAGCAGAGGCATGCGGGTGCGGCTCACCCGCTGGGCGGTCGTGGCGGCGTTTCTCGCTCTCCTGGAGGTGGCTCCGCGGGCGGGATTGGGTGACACGATCACGCTCATCCCGCTGAGCGAGATGGTGAGCAGGCTCTTCTCGCTGGCCGTGGGCGGACAGCTCACCCAGCACATCCTGGCGACGGTCACGGAGTTCCTGTTGAGCTTCGTGGCCGCCGCGGTCACCGGAGTGTCGCTCGGCTACGTGCTGTGGCGCTTCGGGCGGTTGCGGCGTGCGCTGAACCCGTACCTCACGACCTACTACGCGATACCCGTCTTCGCCTTCTACCCCCTCCTGCTGGCGATCTTCGGTGCCAACCTCGTCCCGATCGTGCTCATCGCCTGGGCTTGGGCGGTGGTGGCGGTCATCCTCAACACCGCGCTCGGGCTGGCCGAGATCCCGTCGGTGCTGCACAAGCTGGGTAAGGCGATGAGGTTGCCGCTGCCGACCCGGGTGTTCCGCATTCTGCTTCCCGCCAGCGCGCCGTACCTCTTCACCGGCTTGAAGCTCGACGTCGTGTACTCCCTCATCGGGGTCATCGCCTCCGAGTTCATCCTCTCCACCCGAGGGCTCGGCTACCTCGTGTCCAACGCCTACACCAACTTCGCGACCGCGGACATGTACGCGGCGATCCTGCTGATCGTCGTGCTCGCCCTGGTCCTCACCTCCTTCCTCAACCGTGTCGAGAGTCGGGTCCGCAGGCATGTCGCAAGCCACTGACGCGCGGGCGCGCACGGCAGCGGGGTGGCTGCGCCTCATCCGGCCCCGGGCGCGGGCGCTCGACGTCGCGGTCGGTCACCTCGCCGTGCCGGTCGCGCTGGTGCTCGTGTGGTGGGCACTCGCGGCCACGGTGGGGCCGAGCTTGGTCGCCTCCCCTCCGGCGGCCGTCCGCGCGCTGGTGCGCGGCGCCGCGAGCGGGTGGCTGACGACGCACGGGGCGGCCACCTTGCTGGCCCTGGTCTACGGGTACGCGCTGGCCTTGCTCGTCGGCGCGGTCGTGGGCTTCGCGATCGCGTCCTCACGGTTCGCCTACGACGTACTCCAGCCACTGATCTACGCCCTGTACACCCTGCCGAAGGTGACGTTGTTCCCGATCTTCCTGTTCATCTTCGGGATCAGCACGGCGTCGCAGGCGTGGTTCGCGATGTTCTTCGGGGTCTTCCCCATCCTCATCTTCACCACGGCTGGCGTGCGGGAGGTCCGCCCAGTGTTGCTCAAGGTCGCGAAGGTGCTCCGGTTCGGACCGATCAGGCGCTTCCAGCGGGTCGTGTTGCCCGCCGCTCTCCCCGCCATCGTCACCGGCCTACGGATGGGATTCGGGTTGACATTCCTCGGCGTGGTGATGAGCGAGATGTTCGCCTCGCAGGCCGGCCTGGGATTCCTCCTCGTCCAGAGCGTCCGGCTGCGGGACATGCCGCGGTTGTACGGCCTGGTACTGCTGCTCACCATCTTCGCCTTCGCCGTGAACGGACTGTTCCTGATGTGGGAACGCCGGGTGCGGCACGAGCGTGCACAGGGACAGGAAAGCGTAACGGGAGTCCAATGATGTGGAACGTGCGGGAAACGGTCGAGGATGTGCGGCGGGGAATGATCCCCGCGTTCATCTACAACGACCCTGAGGTCTTCGAGCTGGAGCGCGAGCGGCTGTTTTCGCGGGCGTGGCTGTTTCTCGCCCATGAGTCCGAACTCGAGCAACCCGGTGACTATGTGGTGCGGCGGGTGCTGGAGGACTCGTTCATCGTGGCACGCGACGAGGCGGGGATCGTGCGGGTGCTGTTCAACATGTGCCTGCACCGAGGGATGCAGGTCTGCCGTGCCGAGATCGGCAACGCTTCGCACTTTCGCTGCCCCTACCACGGCTGGTCGTACAAGAACACGGGAGAGCTCGTCGGGCTGCCATTTCACAAGGACGCCTACGGCGGCGAGAGCGGCTTCTCGCGCAAGGGCCAGACCCTGCTGCCCGCCCCGGCGGTGGACACCTACAACGGGATGATCTTCGCGAGCCTCGACCCGGACGCCCCGTCGCTTCGCGAGTACCTCGGTGACTTCGCGTTCTACCTCGACTTCTACACGAGGCAAAGCGACGCGGGCATCGAGCTGCGTGGCCCGCAGCGCTGGCAGATCAAGGCGAACTGGAAGATCGGCGCGGAGAACTTCGCCGGCGACAGCTACCACACGCCGCACACCCACACGAGCGTCGTCGAGATCGGGTTGTTCCGCGAGCCCAAGGCGAACAAGCGGAAGGAAGGCGCTGTCTACGCGGCGGGGGCAGGTGAGGGCACGACCTACAAGCTGCCGAACGGGACGTTCCAGGAGCGGCTGCGGCACGTCGGCTACCCAGACGAGATGATTCCCGCGATGGAGAAGGAGTGGTCGAAGGAGCAGAAAGCGCTGATTGCCGATCCCGGCTTCATGGTGTCGGCGGCGACGATCTTCCCCAACCTGAGCCTCGTGCACAACTGGCCGCAGGTGGATGAGGCGGGTCTGGTGGCGCCCTTCATCTCGTTCCGGCTGTGGCAGCCGATCGGGCCGGGCGAGACGGAGGTGTACTCCTGGTTCGGGGTCGACAGGAACGCTCCGGCATGGTTCAAGGAGGCCTCGTACAAGGCGTACCTCATGTGCTTCGGGTCGTCGGGGATGTTCGAGCAAGACGACGTCGAGAACTGGGTGTCGATCACCCAGATGGCGAAGGGAAGGATGGCGAGGCGCCTGAAGCTCAACAGCAGGATGGGGCTCGCGCCGGACGGCGACACGCTGCGGCCGCCGCTCCCCGAGTGGTCCGGCCCGGGGCGGGCGTTCCGTGGGTTCGGCGAGCACAACCAGCGCCGGCTGCTGTCGACCTGGAGTGACTACCTGGCCGGCGGGGAGACCCGGCCGGCGACCGCGGTCACCCGTCCCGAGGCGAGGTGACCGGCGTGGGGAGCGTCATGTTGCCGTACTCCAGCCGCACCCACCAGGACATCCACCAGTTCCTCGTCCAAGAGGCGGAGATCTTGGACCGCCAGGCCTACGACGAGTGGCTGATCCTGCTGTGCGAGGACATCCGGTACCTCATGCCCGTACGGGTCACGACCGCTCGCGGGGCCGGGTTCGACACCCTCCAGGGGATGGGCCATTTCGACGAGGACTATTACTCACTGAAGAAGCGGGTCGAGCGCTTCGCCACCGAGCACGCCTGGACGGAGGATCCACCGTCAAGGACCCGGCACTTCGTGACCAACGTCCGCACCTACGACACCGACCGCCCGGACGAGAAGCGCGCGGACTCCTACGTCCTCCTCTTCCGCAGCCGCGGCGACGTTCGCACGCCCGACCTCGTCTCGGCTGCCCGCACCGACCTGCTCCGCACCGTGGACGGACGGTACCGGCTCGCCAGGCGCGAGGTGACGGTAGACGAGTCGGTACTCCGCACGCAGAACCTCGCCATCTTCCTGTGAACCGAGAAGGTCGTGACATGGACGAGGAACCCATCGAGGTCGCCAACGAGTTCGCCCAGGTGACCATACGCAAATGGCACACCCGCAACGGCGCGCGTCTCGCGATCTACTCACCCAAGCTGGGCCGCCAGGTGCTGCTGTGTCCCCTGCAGTTGGAAAGCCTGACCTGGCAGCCGCCGGAGACCTTCTCACGGTTCCTCGAGACGCCGTTCGGGCCCGAGGATGAGGAGGACTGACGTGGGCTGGCTAGAGGGCAAGGCGACCCTCGTCATCGGCGCCGGCTCCGGCATCGGCCGCGCGGTGCTCGACGCGTTCCTCGCCGAGGGCGCACGGGTAGCGGCGTTCGAGCTCGACGAAGGCAAGTGCACGACCCTCGCCTCCGACCTCCCCGCGACCCCGCTCATCCAGGGTGACGCCACCTCGTACGAGGACAACCGAAGAGCGGTGGCGGCGACGGTGGGCGCCCTCGGGGGCCTGGACGTTCTCGTGAACTGCGTCGGGGTCTTCGACTTCTACCGCCCTCTCGCGGGGATCGACGACGACGCGTTCGACCACGCCTTCCGCGAGATGTTCGACATCAACGTCAAGAGCCAACTGCTCGCCGTGAAAGCCGCGCTCCCCGCCCTGCGCGCGGCACGGGGAGCCGTCGTCCTCACCGTCTCGACCTCCGGCTTCTACCCCGGACGGGGCGGGACCCTCTACGTCACGTCGAAGTTCGCGGTACGAGGAGCCGTCGTCGAACTCGCCCACGAACTCGCCCCCGAGGTGCGCGTCAACGGAGTGGCGCCGGGCGGGACGGTCGGGACCGACCTGCGGGGCGCGGGCAGCCTCGGGCTCGGCGACCGCAGGCTCGACGACCGTCCCGAGCGCGCGGACGACCTCAAGAGCCGCACCCCCCTGGCCGTGGCGCTGTCGGCCGACGATCACACCGGCGCGTACGTCTACCTGGCCTCCGACAGGTCGCGCGGCACCACCGGTACCGTGCTGCACTCCGATGGGGGGATCGGCGTCAAGGGGTGACGCGATGGCGGGGGGCTCGAGTCGCCGCTCACCCCTCAACCGGGCGCGTCGGATCCACGCTGGTCACCGGCGCTTCCACCGGCTCCTCGGCGACCTCGAACCGCTGGCCGACCATGCGCGCCGCACCGGAGTGGATCTGCCCCGTCCAACGCACCGTGACATCGTCGGACTGCCCCGTGACCGCCCGCAGGACGGGCTCCAGGTTGTCGAAGTCGATGTTCGGGTCGACACGCGTCCCCCCGAGCTCACCGAAGTCGAACGCCCCCGGCGCCGAACTCACGTAGTAATCGCCCTTGAGACCGTGCCGTTGCGTGTCTTGACCGGCAACGGCTGCGGAGGAGGATGAGACGCCCGCGATCGACTCCGCGACAAGCAGCGCCGGCAGTAAGACCGTCGAAAGCATTCTCCTCAGCACGAGAACGCGTCTCCCTTTTGACCGCGGCGCCCGCTCACCCAGCACGCCATATCGATATCGACTTCGCAGCCCTCTTGTATCCGGCCGAACTTGATCGGTCAAGGTCCAGGACTGATCGAACATGGTCAAATCGAGACTTCGCCTGCCAGCATCGAACGCCGCCGCGCGTCCACGGGCTCCCTTGACCGGGCGCTCGTATCGGACCACCGCATGTCCTGGTCGGGTGTTGACGTGCCTCCGCGTCAGGAGCGCGTGGCGTGATCGCTGCCAGGCTGGGCCCTTGACCCGCCATGAATCCTGGATCTAGTTTTGGAGAAAGCAAGTCTACTTTCACGGAGCGAAAGTAATGGGCTCGCACGTGCGACTTCTCTCGTCGGCACGCAACGTCCTTCGCGCCCTTGAGATCTTGTGTGCCTCGGCGGAGCCCTTGTCCCTCGCCGCCGTCGCCACCCGACTGGACGTCTCCGAGGCCACGGCCTACCGGATCATCCAGACCCTGGTACAGCACGACTTCGTTCGCCCGGCCGGCGAGCGCGCCGGCTACCAGGCAACTTTGCGCGTCGTCGAGTTGGCGGGCGACGTGATCGACCACACCGAGATCAAGGACATCATCCGCCCCACGTTCCAACACGTGGCCGAGACATTCGACGAGTCGGTGACGGTCGCCGCGCCGGACGGCGATCACATTGTCTTCGTCGATCGGCTACCCGCGCTGACCAATGTCCACTTCTACTGCGACGTCGGCCGTCGGCTTCCCCTCCATGTCGGCGCCGCGGCACGCTGCGTGCTCGCGCACTTGAACGATGAGTTCTTCGACAGATATCTCACCCGACCGCTCACCCGATCCACGCCGTCCACGAAGCACACCCCCGAGGAGCTACGCGCCGACCGCAAGAAGATCTTGACTGACGGTTACGCCGTCAGCGTCGACGAAGTGGACGTCGGGATCTCCGCCGTAGGGGTGCCAGTCGTCAACAGGGAAGGTCACGTGCTGGCCGCCGTGACGATAGCGAACCTCACCGTTCGCTGGTCGGAGCCGGAGATCATCGAACGCGCCGACGCTCTGCTGGACGCCGCGCGTGGACTCAGTGCCGAATGTGCCCACCTCACCGCCCGCCAGGTGGTGATCCCCAAGCCATGACCGACGCGCGCGCACCGATGATGCTGCTCGACGGGGACCGAGGAGACCTGGATGTGCATGACCTCTATGCCAAGACCGTCACGATGGCGACGGCCAGGCCTCCCACCCGGACTGGCAGCGACCGCCCGAGACAAGTCCGGTAGGGGGAGTCATGCTCACCGTCGACGACCTGCACGTGGCCTATGGTGGAGCGGTTCGTGCCCTCAAAGGGGTTTCCCTCACCGTCCCCGACGGTGCGGCGGTGGCGCTGCTCGGTAGTAACGGCGCCGGGAAGACCACCCTACTCCGCACGATCTCCGGGACGCTCCGGCTACACCGGGCATCGGCGAGCCATGGTTCCGTCACCTGGAACGGCCGGTCCCTGCTGCGCAGAGACCCGGCGGCGATCGTCCGTTCCGGCATCGTCCAGGTCCCGGAGGGGCGCCGCGTCTTCACCCGGCTCACCGTGGAGGAGAACCTTCGCGCGGGCGCTTTGGCCTCCCCCGGTCGTGCCGCCCGAGCCAGGACGCACAGCCGCGTCGTGGAACTGTTTCCACTTCTCCAGGAGCGCCGGCGACAGCGCGCGGGCCTCCTCTCCGGCGGTGAGCAGCAGATGCTCGCCATCGGTCGAGCCCTCATGACCGACCCGAAGCTCCTCCTGCTCGACGAGCCGTCGCTGGGACTGGCGCCACGCATCGTCGAACAGATCGCTGACGTGATCCGAGAGATCAACCGCCAGGGCACATCAATCCTGCTCGTGGAGCAGAACGCATCGGTTGCGCTGGACGTCACCGACTCCGCCTCCGTTCTCGACGTGGGCAGGGTCTCCCTCTCCGGCCCGGCGGGAGAGCTCGCCCGCACCGACGAGGTGCAGCGCCTCTACCTTGGCCACACGACCGGCGAGGAAAAGCGGACGGTCGCGGCCGCCGTGAAGCAGACGAAGACCGCGACCTTGTCGAGGTGGACAGGATGAGCGACGTCCAGGTCCAGGCCGCGCCGGACATCCCCGAACTCGTCGTCGATGACGTCACGGTACGGTTCGCCGGCGTCACCGCCCTGGACCACGTCTCCTTCCGAGTGGAGCCGGGCACGATCCACGCCGTCATCGGGCCTAACGGCGCAGGGAAGTCCACTTGCTTCAATGTGATCTGCGGCGTCTACCGCGCCGAGGAAGGAGCAGTGCGCCTAGGCGACCGCCAGCTCTCCGGACTGCGACCGCACCGGGTGGCCGCGCTCGGCATTGGCCGCACCTTCCAGAACATAGCCCTCTCCCGCCGCCAGACCGTCCTCGAGAACCTCATGCTCGGCCGGCACCACATCACCAGGGCGGGCTTCGTCTCCACCGGACTGCGCCTTCCGGGCGCCCGCCGAGAGCGGCACCGGGCCGAGGCGCGTATTCGCGAGATCGCTGAGTTCCTCGAGCTCGGCGACAAGCTCCATCAGGACGGCGGGCTCCTGGCATACGGCGACCAGAAGCGGGTCGAGATGGCTCGTGCCCTGGCCATGGAGCCCTCGGTGCTGCTGCTCGACGAGCCAGTCGCCGGCATGAGTGCGGACGAGACGCGACGCATGGCCGTCGCGATCACGGCCGTACGCGAGGCGCTCGGCATTTCCATCCTGCTCGTCGAGCACGACATGGGACTGGTTATGAACATCTCGGAGCGTGTGACCGTTCTCGACTTCGGCCAACGCATCGCGGAAGGAAGGCCAGCAGAGGTCCAGCACAACGCCCACGTCATCCGTGCCTACCTGGGCTCCGCCGGCCAAGTCAGCGAGGCGGGAGAGCGTGCCCGCCGCGAGGCGCGGGCGTCTTCATCCCCCACGACCCACCCGCCCAGCGACCGCTTCCGGGAGGCAGAACGATGACGAAGTTCGTCGAACTCCTGGTCGACGGGGTGTCACTCGGGTTCATCTACGCGCTCATCGCGCTCGGCTTCGCTGTGATCTTCAAAGGGACCGAGGTCGTGAACTTCGCGCACGGCTCGGTGCTGCTCGCAGGCGGTTACACCGTCGCCCGGCTCCAGGGGACATTCGGATTCGGACCCGCGTTCGCCGCGGGCATCGTCGTCGCGGCGGTGCTCGCAGTTGTGATCGAACGGCTCCTCATCCGACCGTTGCACCGCCGCGGCGCCGCGCCGGACGCCATGGTCATCCTGACCATCGGCGTCGACATCATGCTGCTGACCGATCTCACCCGGAGGATCGGCACCAACGTCTACGGCATCGGGGGGCCGTGGGGAAACAGCGTCGTCAGGGCGGGTGTCTTCATCCTGCCGGAGGCCCGGCTGTGGGCGATCATCGCCGCCCTCATCCTCATGGGCGCCTTCTTCGCCGTCTTCAAGTTCTCGGGGTGGGGGGTCGCCATGCGCGCCTCTGCCGAGGACGGCGAGGCCGCCGCGTTGATGGGAATCAAGCGGGGGCGGGTCGCGGCCCTGTCGTGGCTCATCGCGGGAGGCCTCGCCGCCGTGGCGGGTGTCTTCCTGACCTCCTTCCCGTCGCCGGGCCTGGACAACACCACCGGCCTGGCCGCGCTTAAGGCGTTTCCTGCCGCCATTCTTGGTGGGCTCGACTCGACCACCGGCGCGGTCGCCGGGGGGCTGGTGATCGGGCTCGCCGAAACATTCGCCTCAGGTTACGAGTCGCACATCATGTTCCTTGGCCGCGGCATCGGTTCGGTCATGCCTTGGATCGTCATGCTGCTCGTCCTGCTGATCCGCCCCTCCGGCCTCTTCGGCACCAAGGCGGCCACGCGTGTCTGACCCGGCGACCGTGGTCAGGTCCGGCGCGCCGTGGCGCCCCCGGGTCCGGATCGGCACAGTGGCACGCATAGTGATTGTCATCATCCTGGCGATCATGCCGTTCTACCTGCACACCGCTCTCGAGCAGACCGGCCTGCTGGCGTTCTCCGCGGTCATCGCCGCGATAGGGCTGAACCTGCTGACCGGTACCACTGGCCAACTCTCTCTCGCGCACGCCTTCTTCGTCGCGGTCGGCGCCTACGGCTACGCCTACTTCGCGAACGAGCCGGCCGGACACGGCGAGGCTTCCGGGATGGGGTTGCCGCCGCTGCTCGCGCTGGTCCTCGCGGTCGTTCTCGCGGGGGTGCTCGGCCTCGTGTTCAGCCCGCTCTCCTCCCGGCTGCGCGGCATCTACCTCGGCATCGCCTCACTGGCGCTGATCTTCATCGGCCAACACATCATGTTCGATGCCACCTCACTGACCGGCGGATTCAATGGCCGCGCCGTCGCGCCGTTCTCCCTCGGCGGGTTTTCCTTCACCAGCACCGAGCCCACCCTCTACGTGCTGAATGTCCCCTTCGGCCAATACGAACGGCTGTGGTACCTCGGTCTCGCCCTAGCCGTGCTGGCATACCTGTTCGCCAAGAACCTGCTGCGCGGCCGGCCCGGCCGAGCGATGCAGGCGATACGCGACGGCGAGGTCACCGCGGCGGTCATGGGCGTCAACGTACGGCGCTACAAGGCGGGCGCGTTCGTCGTGTCCTCGATGTACGCAGGGCTGGCCGGGGTGGTCTTCGCTCTCACCGTCAGCCACATCGTCCCGGCCTCTTTCGACTTCACCCTGACCATCGACTATCTCGCCGCCATCGTCATCGGCGGACTCGGCTCCGTTGGCGGCGCCGCCATGGGGGCCGCTTTCGTGGCCGCTTTGCCGCAGTTGCTGAACCAGTACAGTGGCGCCATCCCGTTCCTTGCCGCGCCCGGCTCCGGAGGAGTCGACGCGGGCTCCTTCGCCCGCTACATCTACGGCGCCGCTATGATCCTCGTGCTCGTTTTCGAGCCCGAGGGACTTGCCGCCGCGGGACGCAGGCTCTCCGGGTGGCGGGCCGGAAAGACGGGTCGTCGCGCCCAGAGCCGTGCGGCGTCCAAGGCGGAGAGCCAGGAGACGCCGAGGACGTCCCCACACGCATCCCCATGACTCGTCCCCTCACCTTGGGAGGCCTACATGAAACCACCGACAAGACGGCGATCCGCGGCGATCCTCATCGGGTTTGCTTTGACCGCCGCCGCATGCAGCACCAAGGCCGGCAGCGCCGGCGGGGAACAGGGCGGCGTGCAGACCGGCACTGGTGTCACAAACGACACCATCACCTTGGGCGCGCTGACCGATCTGCACGGTGAGTTCGCCGTCGCGGGCAAGGCCAGCATCGCCGGCAACCGGATTTACTGGAAGCAGCTCAACTCGCAAGGCGGCGTCTGCGGCCACAAGATCAAGTTGACGGTCAAAGACCATGGCTACAACGTCCAGCAAGCGGTCACCCTCTACGCTCAGATCAAAGACAGCGTTCTGGGTCTGGAGCAGAGCCTCGGCTCGCCGACGACAACGGCGCTGCTCGACAGCATCAAAACGGACAAGATGCTCACTATCCCCGCCTCCTGGGCCTCCACCGAGCTGAAGAACCCGTACATCATGATGGTCGGGGCCAGCTACGACATGGAAATGGTCAACCTGGTCGACTACCTCGTGGACCACGGCAAGCTGCACAACGGCGATAAGGTCGGCTACATCTATCAGGAAGGAGAGTACGGAGAGAACGGGCTCCGCGGCGGGAAGTACGCCGCTCAGCAGAACAACATCACGGTCATCCCCGAGAAGATCAAGGGCAGCGACATAGACATGAGCGCCCAGGTCACCGACCTGAAGAACAAAGGCGCCAAGGCCATCCTGATGACCACCGGCCCCAAGCAGGTCGCCTCGGCCGCCGCGGTCGCCCAGTCACTCGGCTTCACCGTGCCGATCCTCACCAACAGCCCAGGCTGGGACCCGGGTCTGCTCAACACATCCGCCGCTTCGGCGCTGGAGAAGAACCTGCTTGTGGCGCAGTCCTGGCTCGGCCCCAACGCCGACAACGCGACCGTGAAAAAGATCGTGCAGAAGGTGAAGAAGAGTTACCCCAACACCCCGCTACAAGCGCAAGTTGTTTGGGGCTACGGTGCCGCGCAGGCATACGCCAAGGTGTTGAAGAAGGCGTGCGCAAACAAGAACCTGACGCGTGACGGAGTCGCGAAGGCCTTCCGCTCGATCTCCCACCTAGAAACCGGTGGTCTCATCGCTCCTCTGGACTACACCCAGAAGGGCGCTCCGTCCGCGCGTTCGATCTACGTATTCCGGCCCGACAAGAACGCCACCGGCCGACTCAAGCGGCTGACAAAGAATTTCTACGAGGGCGCGGACGCGAAGACTTACGTGGCACCGGCCCAGAGCAGCGCCTGACGACACCGGAACCGCTAGGCCGCATCCGACCGTCGCCCCGGCTCACCGCGGGGTGCCCAACGGCTGCTCGCCGCGAGCCAGCCGGCCAGCGCGGCGGCGACCATGGCGGCGGCCGCGAGCGGGCCTCTGAGGCTGCCTCCGCCGGCCGCGGCGGTGACGATGACCGGCACGGCAAAGCCCGCGTACGCCCATGCGTAGAACGCTGAGCTCAGCGCGCCTCGCGTCCGCTGCGTCGCCAGTTGCTGCGCGAGGACAAGGCCGGCCGTGACCGTGAGCCCGGACCCGCAGCCAAGCAGCACCGCGGACCCAATGAGTGGGAACAGCGTGTTGCCGTGGCTCGCGACCGCGGCCACGGCGAACCCACCCGCCCCGCATACGGCACCCACCGGGGCGGCGAGAGAGCGCAGCTTGCCTGCGGCCGGTGTCACCAGCGCCGCCGCGCCGAGCGTCACCCCCGCGATGACGCCCGTCTCGGCGATGCTGGGACCGCCGACCGGTAGCAGCAGCGGCAGCACCGCCGCGGCGGTCGAGGGAAAGCCGAAGACACAGACCGCGGTGGGCACGAGTACGAGCCAGAACGGACGCCGAGTGCCGTGGGGCATCGTGAAGTCGAGCAAGCGGCGGTCCGCAAGCGGTTTGGTGAGCACGTCGCCGACACCAAAGATGACCGCCAGGCCCACGGCCACGACGGCGACGTGGACCACGAACGGTAGCGTCGTCGGCGCTGGGCCGTACTGCCCGAGCATCCCCGACGCGATCGGGCCCAGGCAGAACCCGGCGTTCATCGCCAGCGAGGCGCGCCGCGCGGCGACGGGCGGGTCCCTGGTCAGATCCTGCAACCAGGCGCTGGCCACGCTGAAGACCACACCGGTCACGACACCTTGCAGGAACCTCGCCAGATAGAGCAGCGGGGCCAGGCCCGCCGCCGGTACGAAGACGAGCGAGGCCACCCCCGCGAGACCGACGGCAGGGACCGCGATCCGGCGCCGCCCCACCCGGTCGGAGGCCGGCCCGGCGAACAGCAGCCCGGGCAGCAGGCCGGCCGCGTACATGGCGAAGATGCTCGTGATCATCGTCGCCGAGAGGCCGAGCTGCCTTCGGTAGACCCCCAGCAGCGGGGTGAAGACGTTCGAACCGTAGGCGACGACGAACAGCGCCCCGCCGACCCGCCACGGAGCGAACCGCGGACTCACTGGCCTCATCGTCGCTGGCGTGCCCGATAGGCGGCGATCCGCTGCCGCGTTTCACCGTGGACGAACACGTTCGCGAACACCGCCACGCTGCGCTCAACGGCCTCCCGCAACCCCATGTTCTGCCAGCACTCGAACAGGTCCTTCTGCGCCGCGAGCACCGTCCGAGTATGCCCACCCACGCGGGCGGCCAGACGGCCCGCCTCTTCCTCCAGCGACTCAGGCGATGTGACCTGGTTGAACACCCCCCCCGACCGCAAAGCGGCCACGTCGTAGAGGTCGCCGGTCAAGATCATCTCCTTGGCTTTGGCCAGCCCGACGTGCTGCTGGAGCAGCGCGGCGTCGATGACGGACGGAATCCCGAGCTTGATTTCCGGCAGACCGAACACAGCGTCCGTCGCTACCACCCTGAGGTCGCAGGCCAACGCCAGCTCGAACGCACCGCCCAGGCAGTAGCCGCGTATGGCGGCGACGGTAGGGATCGGCGCGCGTCTCACCGCGCCGACGAATGCGGCCAACCTGCTCATCAGTGCTCGCGCCCGTTCTTGGTCAAGGTCGACGAGGCTGTCGAGGTGCATGCCGGAGGAGAAAGCCCGTCTCCCGGCCCCGGTCAGCACCAGGCACCTCGCTGTCCCCGCGGCCGCCCGGACAGCTTCCGTAGCCGCCGTGATGTCGTCGACCTTCAGCGCGTTCAGATCTCCTGGCCGGTTGAGGACAATCCAACGGACACCGTTCTCGTCCAGCACTTGTGGATCGGGCATGTCTCCTCCTCTACTAGCGGTGGGTAAATACCCCTTCCACGCACAAAGGAATGGATCAACGTCGCCGGGACGCTGAAGTCGGCGGCCGCCACCGACGTTGAGTCATCTGCGAGTGACGTTCGATGAAGGCAGCTGGGTGGCCATCATGACCGTTCTGGGGGCTGCGCTGGTGACCCCGCTGTCCGGCCCGCTCGGCGGGTTTGGGCGTGATGGGGCGGAGGCGTTGTCCTTGTGGGCGGACGAGGCGGCGCAGCTGCCTGCGCCGTACACTCGGGTCGAGCTGACCGTGTACGACGCCGAGCCGGATCCTGCCGGCGCGATGCGGACGGCGGCAGCCCGCGCGCCGCTCCTTGTCTTTGGACCGTACGGCAGTGGGCCGGCCCAGGTCGCGATCGGAGCCACAGACCGGCTGGTGTGGAACCACGGTGGCGCCGCGAGCACCCTGTGCTGGCCGCGTTACGCGAACGCGATCAACGTACTCTCGCCGGCCTCGTCGTATCTGGTCGGCCCGCTGGAACTGGTGCGGGCTGTCGACCCCCGAGCACGGACCGCCGTCCTCGCCCACAGCAGCACCGGCTTTGCCAAGGATGTGGCCGCCGGAGCGAAATCGGCGGCGACGCGGCTCGGCTTCTCGGCACAAGTCACGTCCTTTGCCTCTGGCAGGGCCGAATCATCGGCGCGCGACCTGCCGGACGGCGACGTCCTGCTGGTCGTCGGTCGCTTCGCGGACGAGATCGCGGTTGGACGGACGTTGCTGTGTCGCCCCTGGCGGGCCGCTACCTTTGTTGGGGCGGGAGAGGAGGACGTGCTCGCCGCCCTCGGCGAGGCGCGGGAGGGCCTGCTGGGGCCGGCCCAGTGGATGCCGCAGACGGCCCCCGAGCCCGACGAGGGCCCCGACGCCGGCTGGTTCGTCTCCCGTTTCGAACACGGTGCGGGACGCCCACCCTCTTACCCCGCCGCCCAGGCCTTCGCCGCCGGTGTTCTCGCGGCCCGCGCGCTACGGGAAGCTGGCGCCGCCGACGACGCGGCGCTCCTGGCCGTCGCCAAGACCTTGTCGTGCACGACCTTGTACGGAGCGTTTCGCCTCGACCCGCACACCGGGCTGCAGGTCGGCCACCAGGTCGTCACCGTCCAGTGGCAGCACGGTCGGCGCCGCGTCGTATGGCCGGAGTCGCAGGCGCAGGTGATCTATCCACGAGCTTCGCAGGGACGGTAGCGTGCCTGCGTGTTGACCGTGGTGTGCGGAGGGTACGGGGCGGCCCGGTTCCTTCCCGGACTCGTCGCCGCGAACGACGACGAGCTGTGCTGCGTCGTGAACACCGGCGACGACCTCCGCTATCTCGGCATGCATGTGTCCCCCGACCTCGACAGCGTCTGCTACGCGCTCGCGGGCATGTTCGACGAGGAACGCGGCTGGGGAGTAGGGGGAGATACCTTCCGGTGCAATACCGCGCTCGCCCGCTACGGCGACGACTGGTTCCATATCGGCGACGCGGATCTCGCGCTTCACCTCAAACGGAGCGCGTTGCTGGCTGAAGGCCTGACGCTGACCGCGGCGACTGAAGTCCTCACCCAGGCATGGGGCCTGCCCGCCCGCGTCCTCCCGATGACGGACGGGAGAGTCCGGACCGTCCTTGACACCGACGCGGGGCTCCTCGGGCTCCAGGAGTACGTCGTCGCCCGCGCCGGGCAACCGGAAGTGCGCAGGGTGATGTACGAAGGAGCGCACAGCGCATCCCCCGCCGCCGGGGTCCTGCCCGCGCTGCGCGACGCCGACGTCGTCCTCTTCGCCCCCCAGCAACCCGGTGAGCAGCATCGGACCGGTCCTCGCCCTCGAAGGGGTGCGCGACACCCTCGCGGCCCGTACGAAGCCCACCGTGGCGGTGACACCGGTCGTCCGCGGCCGGCCACCCGCCAGCCCGCCGGAGCGGCGACGCGCCACCGTACGGGCCAAGCTCATGGCAGCCCAGGGCCTAGCCCACCGCCCCCGTGCGGTCGCCGCTTGCTACGCGGGCCTCCTGGACGGGTTCGTGCTCGACATCAGTGACGCGTCCGAACACGCCGACATCACTCGACTGGGCGTAACCGTGCACGTCACGGACACGCTGGTCCCGCCCGCTGCCCGGCCAGCGCTCGCCAGGGAAGTGCTGGACCTCGCCCGCGGTCTCGCAGCCGGCCCCGCGGGGCGTCAGCCGTAGAAGGTCTCGGCAATCTCTGGAAGTACTGGAGGGACTCCTGCGGCGGGAGGGACAAGATCGGCGCAACAGGCAGACCGGAATCGGCGGCCTCCCACACACGGTCGACCTTGCTCCGTGCAGCTCGGAGCGGTGCCGACCAGCTCGGGCCAACCCAGCGCTCATGTGCCTGGGCACGGGGCGTCGCAGGTGCGGTACCGACGCGAAGGTGGCCTCGGCTAGCGGATGGCGGCGCGGCCCTGGATGAACACGCCGTTGTGGACCAGGAAGCCGCGGATGTGGTTGCCGACCACGATGGCCTCGCGGCCCGACAGTCCGAGCTGCGAAACATACCCCTCGATCGCCTGCTGCATGGCACGTCTGCCCTTGATGCTGATCTTGGTCAGCCCCTCCCTGGTAGTGCGAAAACATGAGTTGACCAGCTCCGGGGGTGTCTTGTCAGCGAAGGCGCAAAAACCCTCCAGCTCATCGAGCAGAGCCTTACGTTCTGTCTCCGGGAGGGAGGCGTGGCCGGACTTGTCGAGCCACCGGCGAACCTCCGGGATCTCGGCGAGCTCCCGGATGCTCATTCCGGTAGCCCGAACATCCGAGACAGCATGCGTACCTCTGCCTCCCGGTACGGCAGCGGACCTGGAGTCTGGATCATCCCCTCGGCCTCGAGCCGCTCGGTGACATTGGGATCCGCCTTGAACGGAGTCTCGCAGCTTCCCTCGAAGTAGAACTGGGACAGCGGCCGGCGCGGGCGTTGTCCTCCGGCCTCGCGTTCTTCCGCCGGGTAGCCGACGAGCTGCAGCCACACCGGCACCCAGGTGTCGGGGATCCGCAGCACCTCCTTCGCTTTCTCCACTGGCCGCGGATCATCTCCTGCCCGGTGAGGATGCCGGCCACCGCGTTGGAGAAGAAGACCATGTCGACCTTGTCCGGAGCGACGTCGGCGTCGCGCAAGGCGCCGAGGGTGGCCTCCTCGGCGAGGGTCCGGACGGTGGAGTCGGGGAACTTCCCGAAACGCGTCATCGCCGCGCCAGCGATATAGACATCACGCATTCACATCACGTCCGCTCCACGACGTAGCCGTGCTCCTCGCGGTCCCACGTGTCCGGCGTGACCCCGCGTGAGGTGAGACCCGCGTACTGGACCCGCTGGGTCTCCGTCTTGGGAAGGGACTCGACGAGCTCGACATAACGGGGGACGGCGTAATGCGCCACCCTCCCCTTGCAGTGGTCGAGGACCTCCTCGGGCGACGGCCGTTCACCCGGCTGCGACACAATCGTGATCTTGACCTCGTCCTCTCCGAGGGGCGACGCGACCGCGTGCGCCGCGCTCTCCAACACCTTCGGGTGGGCGTTGACGACCGTCTCACCGTCTCGCGGAGGTCCTCGAGCCAGTGCTCGGTGAGTATGACCTGGTGCTGATCGACACCCCGCCGAACCTGGGGATGCTGTCAGTCAACGCCTTGGTGGCCGCCCAGCTCATCGTTGTCGTAACCGAGGCCGACCAGTGGTCCGCAGACGGGCTCGCGGAGCTGCGGTCCACCGTCGAAGGCGTCCAGCGCTACACCAACCCTCGCCTGGCGTGGGGGGGAGTGATCGTCAACCGGTGGCATAACACCCGCGACGAACGGGAGCTGCTCACTGAGATCGGGGCGGGATTCCCACAGGCGATGATCTGGCCGGAGCGAATCCCGCTATGGACCGCGATCAAGACCCACCTCAACGCCGGCGTGGGGCTGGACGAGTCGCGGGAGGCACGGCTTCGGGTGCTGGCAGAGTCCTACCACCGCATCGCCGCTCGGATCATGGATGGTGCCGCATGAGCGCGGAACGGCGACGGCGTACTTCAAAGCTGGTGGGCCAGTCGACGATGCTGGCCGCCAGCCAGGAGCCAACAACCCCACCCACCGACACGCGCGGACCTCGGTCGGATGACCGCGTGGGATTCAACTGCAAGATGGACCGAGAACTACGCCGCGCCGTACGTCGCTACGCAGCCGACGCCGAGATGGATATCCAAGACATCGTCGACGAGGCGCTGCGGGAGTACCTGTCGGCCCGACGCAGCGTCGAGGTCTCAGACAGATAGAAAGGTACCCAGCTAGCCAGTCCGAGCGTCAAGGACGCTTGACGAGTGCCTGTCTGTTGGGAGCTCCGGCCCGCGGGTCGCAGAATCGACCCCCCCGTTTTCGACCGAGGGGCCAGAGGTGGTCGCTGGCTGGGGGCTGGAGGGGGCCGCGATCGAGCTGTCAGGCAGAGGCCCCAAGGTCAACCACAGCCCGCCCCCCGTCGCCGCAGTGGATCCATTGCCCGATGCTGTCAGGAGGCCAGCGAACTCAAAGGTTGTGTATACCATAACCGTGTGCCACAATTGGGTATGCGGTTGCGGTTCACCCAGGCAGCCCGATCCAGACACCGCATCGCTCCCAGCCGAGCTCGCCATGTGATGGCCACCACGATCGGCCACCCGATCACCACCAGGCGGGGGAGGCCGGGCGTGCTCTGGGTCGGCGCCGACCAAGACGGCAACGTCCTCGACGTGATCGCTGCCCTCGACGAGGACCAGCTGATCGTCACCCACGTGATGCCGCACCGTTGGAAGGAGCGTTCATGACTACCTCACGCAAGGGAACCACCCAAGTCCTGTTGCCAACCGGCGCGGTGGAAGCCGACTACGACGACACCGAGGCACCGGTGACCTACGACCAGACGCTGGCCGACGAGCTACTTGAGGCTGCCCACCGCTACCAGGACGAGCACCGCGAGCTGGCGCCAGGACGACCGTCACTGTCCGCGCAGGGCACGCACTCGCCGCATGTCTCATTCCGTGTACCGGTCGAGCTGGCCGAACGGCTAGACGAGCAAAGCGCGGCCGAGGGCGTGTCCCGCTCGACGCTGGCGCGGCGTGCACTAGCCGCGTACCTCACAGCTACCCGCCAAGCGGGAGGAAGCCGTAGCGTCTGACGACGGCTGCCCAGCCGACCTGGTCGAGTGAGGAGGAAGCCGGTCGTGAGCCATGGGATGGGCGCGCCGAACGAGCCGCAGCGGGTAACTGTCGTGTTTCGCAAGCCGGTCGTGCGGCCTGGCACTCCGGAGGCCCAGGCCCAGGGCTGTCTGTGCCGCTTCGAGAGCAATATGGAGGCAGGATTCCTGGCCGTGGAGCGCGGACACGAGGACGAGGTGATCGTTGTGATCCACGAGGGCTGCCCGCTCCACAAGATCGTGCGCAAGCCGATGGACGATGTCCTCGGGGACTAGTGAGCGAAGCCGTCTCGATATCGATCGTTCGCGCGACAGGTCGGCGGCCTCGACGTTTCCGCAGGTCGCGTTTGTAACGCATGCCGTGTACGCGGCACCGTCACGCTGTCGGAGGTCCGCGATACAGTCCGGCGCATGCGGATCGGCTACGGGCGAGTCTCCACCCGCGACCAGCACCCAGAAGCCCAGCACGACGCACTGACAGCGACCGGCTGTGAGGAGGTATTTATCGACAAGGCCTCCGGCAAGCTCGCACGGCGACCGGAACTGGACAAGGCCCTGCTGTCGGCCAACCGGGCCGGTGATCAGATCGTGATCACCAAGCTCGACCGGCTCGGCCGGTCCCTAGAACACCTGATCGAGCTGTCCAAGCTGCTGCAGGCCCGCCAGGTGGACCTGGTGGTGCTCGACCAGGGCATCGACACCTCCACCGCCGTAGGACGGCTGTTCTTCTCGATCATCGGCGCGATCGCCGAGTTTGAGCACGCGCTGATGTCCGAGCGGACAATGGACGGGCTCGCCGCCGCCCGCGCCCGCGGCCGCACCGGCGGGCAGAAACCCAAACTCGGCCCCCGGCAGGCCAGGCTGGCCCGGCAGATGTACGACGAGACCTGCGACGACGGCAAACGCCGCTACACCGTCGCCCAGATCGCCGCCGAGTTCGGCGTCACCCACCCCACCATCTACCGCCACCTCCAGCAGGCGGCATCAGCAACGTAGCTACGCCAGCCACATTGCGTCGCGTGTCAGCTTCCTTAACAGCAGGCCTACCGCGCAGGGTGATGGTGCGGTGGAGTGTGTCCCTCAGGTGCCCGCCCCGGTGGTGGCGGTGGGGTTGTAGACGACTGGGGTCGCCGTACGCATGGCGGTCACCCCGGCTGGCAGTGAGTATCACCGCGGCGCGTCCCCTGGCCGGGAGGTGGGGGATGTCACGTGCATGCCTCGACGAGGAGACGACGGGGCGCCTCCCCCAGCCCGCGCCCACAGCGCTTCTCAGTGCCCGGACCGGGCCAGGTGCGGGCGCGCCCATCCACGCCGGCGTGAGAAGACCGGGGCTTTCCGCCGCGAACTGTCGCACCAGTGTTGCGCCACCTGACGATCGCTCCGCTCCGGCGCGGCGACAGCGGCTCAGGGTGGACCCGCTTGCCGACGATCGCGTGGCTGCGCTACACGAAGGCCGACAAGACATGGCCGCTGTACTGGCGCGACCGCGGTGGCCAACAGGGCCGACGACCCACGGCCTCCCTCTACCGCCAGCAGCCCGCACGATGGCTCAGCGTCCACGCCTCCAACCCGATCACGGACCGTCGGCCCTTCAAATCAGCTGAACACAAGACCATGCTCAGCCGTCCGGGCGTCGGTCCTTCGATCCACATGGTCGCGTGCCAGACTGGTGTAATCCGCCGCGTCCACCCCCCCGAGGACGGGAGCCGCGTCGACTCTACGCATCGGCGGAGACCATTCCGATTACCGGCATGCGTTGGCGTGCGGTCTCGCATCGCGGGTGAGAGGAGCCTCTCATGAACGATTTCAACGCCATGAACGCGTTTGCCTATGGCCAGCGGTGGTCAACTGAGCCCGGATCCACCGACTCGTGCTGGCAGCGATTTGGGGTGATCATTCGTGAGGGGAGCGTCTGAGGATGATCTTGGCGATGTTCGGGGGCGTGGCGGTCCTGCCAGCCTCGGACGCTGGCTTG
>JBOHCT010000015.1:0-37815 GCA_050699055.1 Streptosporangiaceae bacterium
CGACCGCGGGGCCGGCCGCGTGCTCTGCGAGGGTGGACCGACGCTGCTCACCGAGATCGTCGCCGCCGGGCGGCTCGACGAGCTCTGCCTCACGATCAGCCCGCTGCTCGTCGCCGGCGGCGCGGCACGCATACTGCACGGTCCAGCGGTGCCCCCGGCCGCCGCCATGCGCCTCGGCCACGCGCTGGAGGACGACGGTCACCTGTTCCTCCGCTACCTCAAGCGGTGACCGCAAAGCGAGTGACCGGTCAGGCCTTCAGGCTGAGCACATCGGCGAGGTCGAACCGTACAGGCTCTTCGAGCTGGTCGTAGGTACACGAGGCGGGGTCGCGGTCTGGGCGCCATCGGACGAACTGGGCGGTGTGGCGGAACCGGACGCCTTCCATGTGGTCGTAGCGCACCTCGACCACACGGTCGGGCCGCAGCGGTGTGAACGACAGGTCCTTCCCGGCACTCCAACGGCTGCCTTCGGCATTGCGCGGCGTCCTCCCGCCGGCCTCCTGCCGGGCCCATGCCCACGGATGGTCATCGAACGAGGTGACGAGCGGCTGGAGCTCGGCGAACAGCTCCTCGCGCCTTGCGGCGGAGAAGGCGCCGATCACGCCGACACTGGCGAGCTCGCCGTCGTCGTTGTAGAGCCCGAGCAGCAGGGACCCGATCCGGTCGGGCCCGCTCTTGTGGACCCGGTAGCCGGCGACGACGCAGTCGGCCGTGCGTTCGTGCTTCACCTTGAACATCACACGCTTGTCCGGCTGGTACGTCCCGTCGAGTGGCTTGGCGACCACGCCGTCGAGACCCGCGCCTTCGAACTGGTGGAACCACTCCTCGGCCACCGTAGGGTCGGTGGTCGCGGGCGTGAGGTGGATCGGCGGCGCCGCGGCCGCGAGCGCCTCCTCGAGGGCGGCTCGCCGCCGCGAGAACGGTCGGCTCGTGTAGTCGGCGTCGCCGAGCGCGAGCAGGTCGAACGCGACGAACCTGACCGGAGTCTGTTCGGCGAGCAGTGTGACGCGGCTCGCGGCCGGGTGGATCCGCTGCTGCAGGGCGTCGAAGTCCAAACGGTCCCCGGTCGCCGCGACCAGTACGATCTCACCGTCGATCACGCATCGCTCGGGCAGGTGCCGCGTGACCGCGTCGACGAGCTCGGGAAAATAGCGGTTCATTGGCCGCTCGTTGCGGCTGCCGATCTCCACCTCGTCGCCGTCGCGGAAGACGATAGATCGGAAGCCGTCCCACTTCGGTTCGAAGCCGTGGGAACCCTCAGGGATGTGCTTGACCGGCTTCGCGAGCATCGGCGCGACCGGTGGCATGATGGGGAGCCGCATAGGACCCATTGTCACCGACGCGTACGAGTCCGAAGCCGACTCGCCGCACCGGGATGAGGCGGGTCAGCGCGGCGAGGCGGGACGTAGAGAGGAGACCGGTTACAGGTGCGGCCTCATCCGGCCGACGCGGCCATGACCGTATGGATCTGGGGTGGCATCGCCATCGTCGCCGCGATCGTCTGCCTCGCCGTTCTCCTGGACCTGTACGAGCGGTTCCGCCGACGCGTCCGCTAGCCGTCCCAGGTCGGGATGCCGGGGGCAGGGTAGGCCTTGGTCAGCTCCCGGACCTCGCCGGCCACCCGCTCGACCGTGTCCTCGTCGTCCTTGCGTGCGGCGGCGACCACGTCGTCGATCCACTGTGCCACCGTCGGCATCGCAGCGGTCGGGATGCCGCGGCTGGTGACGGAAGGCGTGCCGAGCCGGACGCCCGACGGGTCGAACGGCTTGCGCGGATCGTACGGCACGGTGTTGTAGTTCACCACAATGCCGCCGCGGTCGAGTGCCTGCGCGGCCTTCTTGCCTGGCAGGTCCTTCGGTGTGAGGTCCATCAGGATCAGGTGGTTGTCGGTGCCGCCGGAGACCAGGTCGAAGCCGCGTTCGGCCAGTGCGTCGGCGAGTGCCTTGGCATTCTCCACCACCTGGTGGGCGTACTGCCGGAACTCCTGTGTGGCCGCCTCCCGTAGGGCGACGGCGATCGCCGCGGTCGTGTGGTTATGCGGTCCGCCCTGCAAGCCAGGGAAGACCGCCTTGTCGAGCGCTTTGGCGTGTTCGGTCGTACTCATCAGCATGGCTCCGCGCGGGCCCCGCAGCGTCTTGTGCGTCGTCGTAGAGATGACGGGCGCGTGTCCAACTGGCGAGGGGTGGGCACCGCCGGCGATCAACCCGGCGATGTGCGCGACGTCGGCGACGAGGATCGCGTCGACCTCTCGGGCGATCTCGGCGAAGGCATCGAACTCGATCGTCCGCGGGATCGCGGTACCACCGCAGAAGATCAGCTTCGGCCGCTCCCGACGGGCGAGGTCGCGTGCCTCGTCGAAATCGATCCGGCCCGTGTCCTTGCGCACGGCGTACTGGACCGAGCGGAACCACTTGCCGGTCACCGACACGTTCCACCCGTGGGTCAGGTGACCGCCCATCGGCAGCGACATGCCCATGACGGTGTCGCCCGGCTGGCAAAACGCGAGGTAGCAGGCGAGGTTCGCGGGCGAGCCGGAGTAGGGCTGCACGTTGGCGTGGTCGACCCCGAAGAGCGACTTCGCACGGTCGATCGCCAGCGTCTCGACCTGGTCGATGACCTGCTGGCCCTCGTAGTAGCGGCGGCCGGCGTACCCCTCCGAGTACTTGTTGGTGAGTACCGACCCGGTCGCCTCGAGCACCGCCGTGGAGACGTAGTTTTCCGACGGGATGAGGCGGAGCTTATCGTCCTGGCGCCGCCGCTCGGCCTCGACGAGGTCCGCGACCGCCGGGTCGGCGTCGGCCAGATGCAGGTGACCGGGTGCTGTGTGGTCGTTCACGTGCTCTCCTCGCTCGGCTCGAGGGGCGTCCCTGGATATGTTCCCTAACCAGCAGGCTAGTGCGTCCGTCGGCTCCGGAGACGGCCGCGGTCGGGTAGCGTACGGCCCATGTCGTCGCCGTACGCCGAGGTCGAGGTGGGACAGCGGACGGTCCGCGTGTCGAACCCGGAGAAGGTCTACTTCCCCGGACGCGGCCTCACGAAGCTCGACGTCATCCGGTATTTCCTCTCGGTCGGCGACGGGATACTGGGCGCCCTCCGTGAGCGACCGACCACCTTGGAGCGATGGCCTGCCGGCGTGTTCCAGGGCGCGAGGCTGTCGACACGTCAGGACAGCCGCGGCGATGCCTTCTACCAGAAACGGGTGCCCAAGGGTGCCCCGTCCTGGGTGGAGACCGCGCGTATCGCCTTCCCTAGCGGACGTACCGCCGACGAGGTGTGTCCGACCGAGCTCGCGGTCGTCGCCTGGGCGGCCAACCTGGGGACGCTCACCTTTCACCCGTGGCCCGTACGACGCGACGATGTCGATCATCCGGACCAGTTGCGCATCGACCTCGACCCGCAGCCGGGCACCGACTTCGCGGAGGTGGTCCGGGTCGCCCGCGAGGTTCGCGCGCTTCTGCACGAGATCGACATGGAGGGCTTCCCCAAGACATCCGGCGGCAGAGGCGTGCATGTGTACGTCCCCATCCAGCCGCGGTGGACCTTCACCGAGGCCAGGCGGGCGCTCATCGCACTGGGAAGGGAAATGGAGCGCCGGCTGCCCGATCTCGTCACCATCTCGTGGTGGAAGGAGGAGCGGGGGGCGAAGGTGTTCATCGACTACAACCAGATGGCCCGCGACCGCACCATCGCGTCGGCCTACTCTGTCCGGCCGAACCAGCGGGCCCAGGTCTCGGCCCCGCTGCGCTGGGAGGAGCTGCCGGACGTCCGGCCGCAGGACTTCGACGTCGTCACGATGCCGGGGAGGTTCGCCGACGTGGGCGACCTTCACGGTGCCCTCGCGGAACGGACGTACTCCCTCGAACGGCTACTGGAGATGGCCGCTCGCGACGAGCGCGACCACGCGGCGGGAGACCTCCCCTATCCCCCCGACTACCCGAAGATGCCGGGCGAGCCGGCGCGGGTGCAGCCTTCCCGCGCCAGAGGGAAGGCGTGAGAGCCGAGGTCCTCGTCTCTGGTCCAGACACGCAGGATCCTTTGCTCTTGAACCACTGGCGCGGATCTCCGGGGCGCGAGCGGCGCGGGGTGACGTACGGTCGAGGGCATGGAACGTGTACGGAAGTCCGAGGAGGAGTGGCGCCACGAGCTGTCGCCGGAGGAGTACCGCGTGCTGCGTGAGGCCGCCACCGAACCATCGTGGTCCGGCGAGTACGTCGAGACGAAGACCGTGGGCGTCTACCGCTGCCGCGCGTGCGGCGCCGAGCTGTTCCGGTCGAAGACGAAGTTCGAGTCCCACTGCGGCTGGCCGAGCTTCTACGAACCGACGGACACCGATGCCGTGACGCTGCACGAGGACCGCTCGTCGGGGATGGCGCGTACGGAGGTGCGGTGCGCCTCCTGCGGCTCCCACCTGGGGCACGTGTTCGAGGGCGAGGGCTACCAGACCCCGACTGACCAGCGGTACTGTATCAACTCCGTGTGCTTGCACCTCGAGCAGGCGCAGTAACTCGACAAGATCACGCTTGGTGGTCGGAACGCGCAGAAGACTCGCTTCGACGACCACAAGACGGGATCGTGGCCGGAGTCGACCCAGCGATCGAGTTGCGGCTAGGGCAGTGCGGCGACGATCTCGTGCACCGGCTTGCGGGGACCGGTGAAGAACGGTACTTCGATACGGGTGTACCTTCGGGCCTCCGCGCCCCGCAGGTGGCGCATCAGATCGACGAGACGGTACAGCTCGTCGGCCTCGAAGCAGAGCATCCACTCGTAGTCGTTCAGCGCGAAGCACGCGACAGTGTTGGACCGCACGTCCGGGTACTCACGGGCCATCACGCCGTGCTCGGCGAGCATTGACCGGCGCTCCCCCGGCTCGACGAGGTACCAGTCGTTGGTGCGACAGTACGGGTACACACACGCGTACCTCCGCGGCTCCTCGTCGGCGAGGAACGCGGGGACGTGGCCCTTGTTGAACTCCGCGGGCCGGTGGAGGGCCATCGACGAGAAGACCGGCTCGCTCGCCCGCCCGAGGGCGGTACGACGGAACCGCGCGTACGTCTCCTGGAGGTCGTCGGCGCCCGGCGCGACCCACCAGAGCATGTAGTCGGCATCGGCTCGGAAACCCGCCACGTCATAGACGCCCCGCGTCACGACCTCCTTGGTCTTGGCCTGGTCGAGCAGGTCAACGACCTCGTCGGTCACCTGCTCGCGCCCGGCGTCGGGAAGCCCACGGGACCGGAAAACCGACCACATGGTGTAACGGATCAGCTCGTTGAGCTCGCGCGCCTTGGGCATGACCTCATTGTCTCTCGTACGACACGTGTTCCAGCACGCGGGCGGCCGCCTCGCGAGCGGTGGAGACACACGCGGGGACGCCGAGCCCGTCGTAGGCCGCGCCGCACAGCGCCAAGCCCGGTACGTCGGCGACCGCCGCGCGCGCCCTGGCGACCCGGTCGAGGTGCCCGACGGTGTACTGCGGCAGTCCCCCGCCCCAGCGGCTCACCCGCGTGTCGACCGGCAGCTCCCGTACCCCGGTCGCCTCCGCCAGCTCGGCCATGGCGGCGGCTACGAGCTCCTCATCGTCCCTCTGCAGCGTGCCCTCCTCGCCGTAACGGCCGAGTGAGCAGCGCACGACGACGGTGTCCGGGGCGGTGTCGGCGAGGTGCGGCCACTTGGTCGTCGAGAACGTCACCGCCTTGACGTCGCGGCCTGAGGCCGGAGGCACGAGGTAGCCGCTGCCGTCGAGCGGGGCGGGGAAGGCGGCACGGTCGTAGGCGAGCGTGACGATCGCCACGCTCGCGTAGTCGATGGAGGCGAGCTCGGCCGCGGCCCTGGGTACGTCGTCGGCCAGCAGCCTGCCCGCCGGCCGCGCCGGTAGCGCGAGCACGACAGCGTCGGCCTCGACGCTGTCCGGTGCGCGTGTCGGTCCGACCGTGAGCCGCCAGCCTGAGGGCGTACGCCGCAGCTCACGGACAGTCGCGGACGTGCGCACCGTCGCGCCCGACGCCTGTGCGACGGCGTCGGGCAACAGCCCCAGCCCGCCCCGCGGAGTGGTGAAGGGCTGGCCGCCCGCCGTCGAGGCCTTGGCGAGGACCCACCGCGCCGCGAGGATCAGGGAGCGCTCACGGCTCACCGCACCCGCGAGCGCGGGGATCGTCGCATCGAGGGAGAGCTCGTCGGCGTGCCCCGCGTAGACGCCCCCGAGCAAAGGCTCGACGAGCTGGCCGACCACCTCCCCGCCGAGCCGCGCCGCGACGTAGCGGCCCACGGCGACGTCGCCGGCGAGGGGCGTACGGGGAAGGACGAGGTCGGCGGGCACCCTGGCGAGACCAAACGTCGACAGCACGTCCGCCCGAGCGAGCGCGGCCAGATCACCAGGGACGCCCATGACCTGGCCTCTGGGCAATGGGCGCGGACCTCCGGGCGTCCGGACAGCGGCGCGCGTGTCCGCCGCTGGAACCAGTTCGTCGCCGAGGCCGACCGCACGGGCCAGCTCGACCGCCTCTGGTCGCCGGGTGAGGATTGCGTCCGCGCCCTCGTCCACAGGAACGCCCGCGATCTCCGAGACCCGCAGCTTGCCCCCGATGCGTGAATGGGCCTCGAACACGGTGACGCGCAGCCTGTCGCCCGCGTGTTGCCGGAGGGCGTGCGCGGCGGCGAGACCGGAGATGCCGCCGCCGATGACGGCTACGTGGGCCGACTGTTCGGACACCGCCATGGGGCAACCCTTCCCGCTTCGACCGGTTCGTTCGCGTTGTCCTGCTTGCCCCGAATCTGTCCAGACGCGGCGGTCTCGGCGCGCCACGCGTGTGTCCCGTCCGTGTCGTCCAGGCCGCTTCGTGGCCGGCATTATGGCCAGCCAACAGCGTATCGCCGGGACACGAGGCGCGTTGTCCGACCGATTGAGGTCGTCCCCGAGCGTCCCAGCCGGGCCGGGACGATGTCGTTGAACCCGACGCTGGGCTGCCGAGATCGCTAGCTCAGCGACCGAGACGCTTAGTGGCCGCGCAGATAGGGCGGTGGATCGGGGAGCGGGCCAGCTGAGCGAGCATGGCGAGGCGGCGGAGGGAGTCGCAGTGGGCCTTCGTCGACCGACGACAACGAGGCCAGGCGACGCTCAGGGGCCCGCGAGCCCAGCGGCCCTATTGGCGCGGCCACTTAGTGCATCATTCGTTCCAAATCGTGACCAATCCGCGACGCGCGGATGGGAACCGGGTCCCTCTGCGACGCATCCGATGGTCATGAAGCCTCGCATGGTGGCGCTCGTGGCACTCTTCCTCGCCGGAGGAGTCCTCGCCGGCGGCTGTACAACGCGTGGTGACGGGGGTGGACAGGGGGCGGCGGGAGGCACGAGCTCGTCGTCTGAGCGCGGCGCGGGCCGCCTCGTGGCCCGACCTGGGGCACACGGTCGACAAGCGAGCCTCACACTCGCGCCGCGGGACCGCTCGGTCATCCACACCGCCACACTCGTCGTACGCGTCGCCGACACGGACAAGGCGACGCGCGAGGCCACGTCGATCGTGGCAGACGCGGACGGGTACATCGCCCAAGAGCACACGACCACGGATCCCGACGACCGGGACGGAACGACCGCACGTCTCACGCTCAAGATCCCCGCCGACCGCTACCCCGGTGTCCTCCACCGGTTGTCCACGGATCTCGGCACCCAGCTGTCGCTTCAGCGGCGGGCGCGCGACGTGACCGAGAAGGTCGCGGACGTCGACAGCCGGGTACGGTCGGCCCACGCCACCCTCAGCCGTCTCCGCTCCCTGCTCGACAGGGCCGACACCGTCGGGCAGGTGCTCAAGGTGGAGCGGGAGATCAGCAAGCGGGAAGCCGACCTCGAAGCTCTCGAGGCGCGCCAGAAAGCGCTTGACGCCAAGACCAGCTACGCGACCATCACGCTGCGGCTGAACGGTCCGCCTCCGTCGACCCATGTCGAGCGAGCGGGTTTCCTCTCCGGGCTTTCCGCGGGCTGGGCCGCGTTCCGCACGACCGTCGTGTGGCTGCTGACAGCCATCGGCGCCGTGGCGCCGTTCCTCTTGATCTTCGGCGCGGTTGTCTACGGGTGCTGGCGAGCCTACCGGTTCTTGCGACGACGCCACCCGCCCGCGAGCGCCGCTCACTGACCGCTCAGGTGCCCGACTCGGCGGCTCGCGCAGACTCCTCGTGGACGAAGTCCGCGAGCCGGGAGAGGACATCGGGGTCGGTCGTCGGCAAGACGCCGTGGCCGAGGTTGAAGACATGCCCCTCGGCCGTACGACCGCGCATGATCACGTCTCGCGCGCGCTCCGCCACGGCGGGCCAGGGAGCGAACAACGCGGCCGGATCGAGGTTTCCCTGCAGGGCGGTGCCGGGCGCGACGCGACGGACGGCCTCGTCGAGCGGCACCCGCCAGTCGACGCCGACGACCTCCACGTGCGCGTCGCTCATCGACCCCAGCAACTCGCCGGTGCCGACGCCGAAATGGATGCGTGGGACGTCCAGGTCGTCGAGCTCGGCGAAGATCCGCCGCGTGTAGGGCAGTACGAGCCGCTCGTAGTCGGCGGGCGACACCGCGCCGACCCATGAGTCGAAGAGCTGAACGGCACGGGCGCCGGCCTCGACCTGGACGCGAAGAGAGGCCGTGGCGATCGCGGACAGCCGGTCGAGGAGCGCGCGCCACAGCGACTCGTCGCCGTACATGAGGGCCTTGGCGGCCTGGTGTGTCCTGGTGGGCCCGCCGTCGACGAGGTACGACGCGAGCGTGAACGGTCCGCCGGCGAAGGCGACGAGTGGCGTCCCCCGTAGCTCGCCCACCAACGCACGCACGGCCGTCTGGATGTGCCCCAGGTCGGCGCTCTCGAGATCGCCCAGGCGAGCAAGGTCACGGACAGTACGCACCGGCTCAGCGACGACCGGACCGAGTCCGGGCTGGATGTCGATGTTCACCCCGACCGCCCGCAGCGGCAGGACGATGTCGCTGAACAGCACGGCCGCGTCCACGGCGTACCGGCGCAGCGGCTGGAGGGTGAGCTCGACGACCAGGTCGGGATGCATGCAGGCGTCGAGCATCGGAATCTCGCCGCGTGCCCGCCGGTACTCGGGAAGCGAGCGTCCAGCCTGTCGCATGAACCAGACCGGGGTGTAGGGCACTGGCTGACGGCGACACGCCCGGAGAAACACCGGCTCGACTTCGGTCACCCAAAGATGGTGTCACGCGGACGACGGGTTCGAGACACGCCGCGGGAGATCCGGGACTTTGCCGTCCTCGCGTGCGAGCGTCAGTGCCGTGCCCGTTCGATGGGAGGTCGTTTGATGCTCGTCACCGTGCGCCACTGTCCCACGTGTCGCGAGGAACGCACCTTCGAGCAGCCGCCCTGCGCCGACGGCCACGGGCTCGACTGCCCCGAGCGGGCGTGCGTCGAGTGCGGCCACGCGATCATCGTGGGATTCGTCATCGAGGCGAGACCCTCGACCGGCGTACGCCGTGCGGCATGAGCTCAGGTGGTGCGTACACCCCAAGTTTATCAATTTGTCACAATCAGTGGCTCGGCGCGCCCTTTCCGTCCATGACCGCTCCCGATCTAGGCTTCCCTCCATGACCCCTCCAGGCGAGGTAGCGCACACTCCCGACGTGTTCCTGCGGGCCCTCGCCAGCCTGCGGTCCGCGAGCATCCGACCCGAGGTGGCCCTCGAAGAGAGATCCGCGCCCAGGCAGCTGGCTCCCCACGCGATCGCGCTCGCCGCCCGTGTCGTTTTCGACGGCGCGGAGCTCGCCTGCGGACACTTCATCATGCTGCACGACCCCGCGGGTCAGCAGGGCTGGGACGGCACCTTCCGCATCGCCTCCTACGTTCGGGCCGAGCTCGATTCCGACATGGTCACCGACCCGCTCCTCGCCGGCGTCGGATGGTCGTGGCTCACGGACGCGTTGGAGGCACAAGACGCCTCGTACGCGGCGCCGGGGGGCACCATCACTCGTTCGGCCTCCGAGAGCTTCGGCGCGATCGCGGATCTGCCCGCTTCGACCGAGATCGAGATGCGCGCGTCCTGGACGCCACTGGGCGCCGACCTCGCCTCTCACCTGCAGGCATGGTGCGTCTTGTTGTGCACGGTCGCCGGGCTGCCACCCCTGCCCTCGGGCGTCGCCTCGCTGCGGCGGTGGCAACAATGGTGAGCGTATGGACGGTCCGGCGCGGGATCGAACGGTAGGCGTGTCGCAGGGAACCCACGAACAGTCGAGGCCCCTTCTCGAGCCGAGGGAAGGGGTCCCCGCCGTCGTCGACTCCGACGGCGCCCTCGAGCGGACGATCTCCGACTTCGCCGCTGGTTGCGGGCCAGTGGCCGTCGATGCCGAGCGCGCCTCGGGCTACCGCTACACTCAGCGCGCCTATCTGGTACAGCTGCGCCGGTCCGGCGCGGGGACGGCGCTCATCGACCCGATCGCCTGCCCGGACCTCACCCCGCTCGCCCGCGCGCTCGCGGACACGGAGATCGTGCTCCACGCGGCCGGTCAGGACCTTCCGTGTCTCGCGGAGCTCGGCTTCCGGCCACGCCAGCTATTCGACACCGAGCTGGCGGCCCGCCTCCTCGGGTATCCAAGGGTGGCCTTGGCGACGATGGTCGAGCGCCTACTCGGCTTGAAACTGGAGAAACGGCACTCCGCGGCCGACTGGTCGAAGCGCCCGCTCCCCCGCCAGTGGCTGCGTTACGCCGCCCTCGACGTCGAGATGCTCGTCAACCTCCGCGACGCCCTGGAGCGCGAACTCCGCGCGGCAGGAAAGCTCGACTGGGCACGCGAGGAGTTCGCCGCGCTCGCCACCGCACAGGCGCCCGAGCCGCGGCCCGACCCCTGGCGACGTACTTCCGGCATCCATCGGGTGCGCACGCGTCGCGGGCTTGCGATCGTGCGTGCGCTCTGGGGGGCCCGCGACGAGATCGCACGCCGTCGAGACCTCGCTCCGTCGAGAGTGTTGTCCGACCGGGCGATCGTCGAGACAGCCATCCACCGGCCGCGTACGCGCGCGGAGCTGACGAGGCTCCCGGCTTTCGCGGGACGGGCCGTCCAGCGCGATCTCCGGGCGTGGCTCGCGGCGATAGAACGAGGACTCGCCTTGCGTGAGGCTGATCTGCCGCCACAGTCGCTCCCAAGCGTTGGCCCGCCGTCGTCCAACAGGTGGGGTGACCGGGATCCCGCGGCCGCCGACCGACTGGCTGCGCTGCGCGCCGCTGTCGGCGAACTGGCTGGGGAGCACGAACTTCCGGCAGAGAACCTCCTTCAGCCCGACATCGTCCGCCGACTCGCCTGGTGGCCGCCCTCGGCGGGCGACGAGCACACGATGGCACATGAGCTTCGGCGCTCCGGGGCACGAGAGTGGCAGATACGGCTGACCGCTGCCCCGCTGGCCGACGCGCTGCGCGGCGTTTCTGATCCCGGCTGAGAGCGTCGGATCCACACGGTCCCCCGCACGTGCGGGCGCGACATCGCCGCCGCTGGGTGGTTGAGACGGACAGGGACTTGCCTTCCGCCCGCGGACGAGGGACACTCGCGGGGCAAGTTAGGTTTGCCTAAGCTATGTACGGGTGAGAGAGGCGGTCACGTGTTCGCCAACTACCTGATCGGTCTGCGCGAGGGTCTCGAGGCCAGCTTGGTGGTCACGATCCTCGTGGCCTACCTCGTGAAGTCGGGCCATCGTCGGGGGCTCGTTCCTCTGTGGGTCGGGATCGTCGCAGCGGTGCTGTTGAGCCTCGGCTTCGGCGGCCTGCTCGCGCTCACCTCGTCGCAGCTGTCCTTCACCGCTCAGGAGGCGTTCGGCGGGTTCATGTCGATCTTCGCTGTCGCGCTGGTGACCTGGATGATCTTCTGGATGCGCCGAACCGCTCGGTTCATGAAGACCGAGTTGGAAGGCAAGCTCGATGACGCTCTCGCCGTCGGCTCGGTGGCCGCCCTGGTCGCCGTGGCCTTTCTGTCCGTCGGCCGCGAGGGCCTCGAGACGGCGCTGTTCCTGTGGACCAACATCCGCGCATCCGGCGACAGCCTGCTGCCGATCGTCGGCGCTCTCCTCGGGATCACCACGGCCATCGTGCTCGCTTACCTTCTTTATCGCCGCTCGGTCAGGCTCAACCTCGCCCGCTTCTTCACCTGGACCGGGGCGATCCTCATCGTCATCGCCGCCGGTGTCTTCGCCTACGGCTTCCACGAGCTGCAGGAGGCGGCCCTACTCCCCGGAGAACATGCGATCGCCTTCGACGCCAGCTCCGCCATACCCCCGACCAGCTGGTACGGCACGGTGCTGGGCGGGGTGTTCAGCTTCAACCCCTCCCCGAGCTGGGTCGAGCTCGCCGCGTGGCTGATCTACCTCCTACCGGTCATGGTCCTGTTCCTGCGGCCCGCTAGGCCCCCGGCCCCGGCACCCGCACGCGCCTGACCGATCGCCGGAGCGCTCATCCTCGCGTCCTGAACCCGATCGTCGCGGTAGCGCGCTGGGCCGTACTCCTCCCGGCGGGGGGCAGCAGATCGTCGAGGAACGCGTACCGCGACGCGGTTTCGGCACCGGTCGCCTTGGCCACCTGCCACCACGCGACCACATCGGCCCAACACGGGGCGGACAGGGAACCCCCGAAGTGTTGGACAGAAAGCGCGGCCGTGAGGTTCGCGAAGCGCAGGCGGTGAAGGAGCGGCCAGCCGGCGAGCGTGCCCACGATGAACCCGGCGCTGAACACATCGCCCGCGCCCGTCGGGTCCAGGGCCGGCACCCGCAAGCCCTCGGCGTATGCCCGCTCACCAGCCTCGTTGTCGACCGCCATCGAACCCCGCCGGCCGCACGTGACGACGGCCAGGGGGACATGCTCCGCAAGCGCGGCGAGGGCTGCATCCGAGGAGTCCGTACGCGTATAGCGCATCGCCTCGACGTCGTTCGGCAGGAAGGCGTAACACGACCCCAGCCTGCGCAGGACTTCGGGTGCCCACCGCTCGGTGGGGTCCCAGCCGACGTCCGCGAAGACCGGCGACTGGACGCGCGCGTGTTCCAGCCATTCCTGCGGCTCGGGGCCGAACTCCACGAAACAGGCGCGCGTGGGGGGAGGGGCTCCGATCATCTCGCCGAGCGACACGGGCGGCGCGTGCCCGTGGGTGATCATCGCGCGGTCGCGCATGTAGGCGAGGGAGACCGTCAGCGGAGAGTGCCACCCGGCGAACCTCCGCGAAGCGGACAGGTCGATGCCCTCCTGCATCTCGAGCGTCTCCCAGCAGAAGTCGCCGTAGACGTCGGTCCCGAAGGCCGACGCGAGCGATGTACGCAGCCCCAGCCTGCTGAGCGCGACCGCGAGGTTCGCTACGCCGCCGGGGCTGGAGCCCAGGCCCTGTGTCCACACCTCCGTACCGAGGGCGGGCGGCGTCTCGAGGCCGGTGAAGATGATGTCGAGAAACACCGTGCCTGAGCAGAACACGTCGAAACCCGGGTCGGCCGGCGATCGCAGCGCCCGCCGCGAACCGCCCGCGAGCGTGCCTCCCTCACGGTCGCGAGGCGCGGCGCCGTGCACGTTCGTTGGACGGCCTGGCTCGGCCATGACGTACCCCCAACCTCTCGTGCGTGGAGCCGCATGCGGCGCGGCGACCGTGAGCACCGCGTCCCTACGACAAGTATCGAGCGTTGTCGAGTACTAGGATCCGGGTCGTGCCGGCTACAGGCCGCCGCGGGGAGACGCTGGCGATCCTCGGAGGCGGCGGGTTTCGGGTGCCGCTGGTCTATCGTGCAGTGCTCGACGGCCAGGCGGTCGATGACGTGGTGCTGTACGACGTGGATGACACCCGGCTCGTCGCGATCTGTCACGTCCTCGAGCAGATGGCCGATGGGCGCGGGGACGCACCCCGCGTGCGGGCCACCACCGACCTCGACGACGCGCTGGGTGGGGCCGATTTCGTCTTCTCCGCGATCCGTGTCGGCGGCCTGGCGGAGCGTGCGGTCGACGAGGAGGTCCCGCTCGCCGAGGGAATCATCGGACAGGAGACGACAGGGCCGGGTGGAGTGTCGTACGGTCTACGCACGCTGCCCGTCGCCCTGCGGATCGCGGAGCGCGCGGCCGAGGTCGCCCCCGACGCCTGGCTGATCAACTTCACGAACCCCGCTGGCATGGTGACCGAAGCGATGGCGGCGGTGCTCGGCGACCGGGTCATCGGGGTATGCGACTCCCCCGCGGCCCTGTGCCGCCGCGTCGCCGGCGCGCTCGACGTCGATCCGGCACGTGCGTGGTACGACTACGTCGGGCTCAACCACCTCGGCTGGCTGCGGGGCGTACGGGTCGGTGGACGCGACGTCCTCCCAGACCTGCTCGCCGACGACCGGACGCTGGCGTCGTTCGAGGAGGGGCGGCTGTTCGGCGGGCGCTGGCTGCGCGCTCTCGGGGCGGTCCCCAACGAGTACCTCGCGTACTACTACTTCGCGCGCGACGCGCTGGACTCCATGCGGTCGCGGGACACGACGCGGGCGGCATTCCTCCGCGGCCAGCAGGCGCGCTTCTACGCCGCGGTCGCCGAAAGGCCGCGGACAGCGCTCCGGGAATGGGCTGCCGCCCGCCGCGAGCGCGAGGCGACGTACATGGCGGAAAGCCGTGACGCCTCCGACGCCGGCGCCCGGGACATCAGCGATCTCGAAGGGGGCGGGTACGAAGGGATCGCGCTCGCGCTGATGCGTGCGATCTCCCGGGGCGAGCAAGCGACGCTGATCCTGAACGTGCGCAACAAGGGGGCGGTGCCGGCCCTCGACCCCGACACGGTCGTCGAGGTGCCCTGCCTCGTCGACGCGGGCGGCGCCCACCCCGTGGCGACTGGGCCGACGGCCGACCGGTTCGCCGGCCTCATGAGGAGCGTGAAGGCCGTCGAGCGCGCCACGATCGAGGCGGCACGCGAGGGGTCGCGCGAGGCGGCACTGCGCGCTCTCGTCCTGCATCCGCTTGTCACCTCGGTCCGGGCGGCCGAACGGATGCTCGACGGGTACCTCTCCCGCATTCCGGCGCTGGCCGACCTCCTCGGCGACGATCGCACCGCCCGGTAAGAGGCCGCGGCCACGTACCGGCACGACGAGTGGGCCCGAGCCCTCGCGCAGCACCCTGACGCGCGCCCGATAGAAACGCACGAGGTTCTCCTCGGTGAGGACGTCCGTCGGTTCGCCCCGGGCGACGATCCGCCCCCCGTACAACAGCGCGAGCTCGTCGGCGTACTCCCCCGCGACCACGAGATCATGCATCGTCGACACGACCGTGAGGCCGTGGGCGCGGCGGAGCTCGTCGACGACCTCGAGCACCTCCTGTTGGTGACCGATGTCGAGGGAGGCCGTCGGCTCGTCGAGAAGCAACAGCGGCGCCCGCTGTGCGAGCCCGCGAGCCAGCAACGTGCGCTGACGCTCCCCGCCTGACAGCGTTTCGAGGGCGCGTCCCGCGTGACCGGCGAGATCCAGCTGGGTGAGCGCGTCACGAGCGACCGCATAGTCGGCACGGGCCTCTCGACCGAGCGGAGGGATGTACGGTGTGCGGCCGAGCATGACGTAGTCGAGTACGGTCATGCCGACGGGCGTCACAGGACTCTGCGGCACGTAAGCCACCCGTCTCGCCCGCTCCCTGCGCCGCGTCGCGCGGAGACTGCGGCCGTTCAGCTCGATCCTCCCCGACCCGTTCACGAGCCCGGCGACCGCGCGTATCACCGTCGTCTTCCCCGAGCCGTTCGGGCCGATGAGCGTGAACCAGGTCCCGCGTGACACCTCGAAGCCGACACCGTCGACCACGTGTGCTCCCCCGAACTCGACGACGAGGTCGCGTACGGTCAGGGCGGCCGCTGGGGACACGTTCACGCCGTTCTCCTGCTGCTCGTCCGGAGGATGGCGACGAAGAACGGCGCTCCGAAGAACGCGGTGACCACCCCGATGGGGACCTCTGCCGGCGCGAGAGCCACCCGCCCGAGCAGGTCCGCGAGCGCCAGGAACGCACCACCGAAAAGCAGCGACATCGGCAGGATCATCCGGTAGCTCGGCCCGCAGGCCAACCGGGCGGCGTGCGGGACGATCAGCCCCACGAAGCCGATCAACCCGCTCACCGCGACAGCGGCCGCTGTCCCGAGCGACGCCACCACGACGAGGATCAGCCGTACCCGCTGCGGGTGCAGTCCGAGGCTGGTGGCCTCGTCGTCGCCGACGCTCATCACGTCGAGCGTGCGCCCGTACGCGAACGCGACCGCGGCAGTCACCGCGGTGTACGGCGCGAGCAGGGTCACGTCACGCCAGCCCGCCGTGGCGAGGCTGCCGAGAATCCACGTGAACACGGCCTCGATCTGGTCGGTGTGCCGCTGCTGGAGATATGTCTGGAGCGCGGTGAGGAAGCTGGCGACAGCGACGCCCGCGAGGATGAGCCCGGCCGGGGTACGCCGCGACGCGCCCGTCGTGCCGACCGCGTACGTGAGCGCGACCGCGATGACCGCGCCCGCGAACGCGAACAGCGGCAGTGGCGCCGGGAGCGCAGCGATTCCGCGTACGCCGGTCACGATCCCGACCGTCGCGCCGAGCCCAGCGCCCGCGGCGACACCGAGCAGGTACGGGTCGGCCAGCGGGTTGCGAAACACCCCCTGATAGCACCCGCCCGCCAGGGAGAGCGTGCCCCCGACCAGCAACCCGAGCACGACGCGCGGCAGCCGGATCTCCCACACGATCGCGGCCTCGCGGGGATCGAGGCGCGAGAGGTCATGGACGCCCGGGAGGTGGTCGGCGAGCGCCTCCGCGACACCGAGAGGCGGCAGCGACACCGCCCCGAGCGTGACACCCGCGAGCCCGGCGAGCACCACGGCCCCGGCACCGGCGCACAGCCACGCGGTCCGCCCGCGTCCTCGCATGCCGGTCAGCCCGTCTCCGCGTGGTTCACCGCCCGGACGACGGCACGCAGGAAATCGACCACCCGGGGACCCCACCGGGACGATATGTCCGGATCGAGCACGAACACATTGCCGCGCCGCACGGCCGTGACATGCGACCAGCCGGGCCGCTTCGCCACTGTACGTGTGCTCTGTCCGCAGCACTGGGAGTCGGCCAGGAAGATCAGGTCGGGATTCTTCTCTATCACGTACTCCGCCGACAGCTGCGTGAAGCCCCGTCCCGACTTGTCGGCGGGGTCGGCGATGTTCCTGAGCCCCGCGAGTTGGTACACCTGGCCGATGAACGACTTCGAGGTCATCGCGTGCAAGCTGGGGTCGAGCTCGTGGTAGTAGGTCAGCGGGGGCTTGTGGTGCGGTGCCCGCGCCGCGATCTTCTTGATGTGCCGCTTCATGCGCAAGGCGAGGTGCCGCGCGCGATCCAGGTGACCGGTAAGGCGGCCCAGCTGGGTGATCTGACGGTACGTGCCCTGCAACTTCTTCGCGGCGGGGCCCTGGTAAACCGGTATCGACAGCTTGCCGAGGCCGCTCAGCACGTGGTTCGTGTCAAAGGAGAGCACGACCAGGTCGGGATCGTAGCCCGCGATCGCCTCGACGTTGGGCTTGAACCCGGAGAGCTTGGTCCGCGGCGCGGACCGTGGGTAATCGGACTGGTTGTCGACCGCGACCACCTGCTTGCCGGCTCCGATCGCGTAGAGCATCTCGGTCAGGCTCGGCGACAGCGACACGATTCGTGACGGACGTTTCCGCACGCTCACGTCGCCGTTCGCGGCATGGACCGCGACGGGATAGGGCCCGGTACCGGCCTGGGCCGAGGTGCTCTGGCGCGAGGCGGGGGCCGTACGGGATCCGCCGGTCGCGCAGCCCGCGGCCAGCAAGGGAACCAAGAGACACAGCGCGGCGGCGGTGATGACGCGTCTGGACAACCCGGGAACACCTCCTGTCGGTCGAGGACGAGAACTCGCCGACAGGAGCTGGAACTCCGGCTGGCGGACGCCCCTCCTCGAGAGCGAGACTCACCCCCGCACGGCAGGCGACCTGGCTAGCTCCGGAAGAGCATCACAGTTGCGGGACAGCGCCGGGATCCGACCGGACTTCGCTGCCGTGCGAGAACGAGACGAGGATACGCCCCCGGAAGCGGACGCATCACGGCACGGCCGCCCGATGGCCGAACATGATCTCCGTGAGTGGTCGGGAGAGGGAGGATACTGTGCGTGCGGACCATGGACGAGGACTCACCCGCACGGGCTAGTCGGTCGGCTGCTCCTCGATCTCGAGCACGGGCGCCCGCTTGGCCACGGACTCGACGATCTCGCGGGCGAGGTCCTGCGCGGTGAGGCCGGCGTCGGCCAGGATCTCCGGACGCTTGGCGTGCGGAAGGTACTCGCGCGGCAGCCCGAAGTTACGAACCGGCACGTCCACATCCGCGTCGCGGAGAAGCTGGGACACGGCCGCGCCGACACCGCTGACCCGCACGTTGTCCTCGACGACGGCGACGAAACGGTGGCGGGCACCGAGTTCCGCGAGCGCCGGGTCGAGCGGCTTGACCCAGCGTGGATCCACCGCGGTCACCCCGATGCCCTGGTCGGTGAGACGGTCGGCCACCTCGAGGCACACCTCGGCCATCGTTCCCACGGCGACGAGCAGGACGTCCTCGCCGTCGGCGCGGGCCAGCACGTCCATGACGCCGACCCGGTCCACAGCGGGAAGGTCGTCGCCGACGGAGCCCTTGGGATAGCGCACGACGGTCGGCCCGTCGTCGAACGCCACCGCCTCCCTGAGCTCGGCACGCAACGTCGAGGCGTCACGCGGTGCCGCGATGCGCAACCCCGGGACGACCTGCAGGACCGACATGTCCCACATGCCGTTGTGGCTCGGCCCGTCGGGGCCGGTCACCCCAGAACGATCGAGCGCGAAGGTCACCGGCAGCCGGTGCAGGCCGACGTCCATCAGCACCTGGTCGAAGGCGCGATTGAGGAACGTCGCGTAGACCGCGACGACCGGGTGCATGCCTCCGGTGGCCAGGCCCGCGGCGGAGGTGACGGCGTGCTGCTCGGCGATGCCCACGTCGAAGACCCGATCTGGGTGGGCCTCCTTGAACGCGGCGAGGCCGGTGGGGTGCAGCATAGCGGCGGTGATCGCGACGACGTCGGGGCGCTCCGCGGCGATGGAGATCAGCTCCTCGCTGAAGACCTTCGTCCACGATGTCCCCGACGCCTTCAGCGGCTTGCCCGTCTCGGGGTCGAACGCCCCCGGGCTGTGCAGGCAGTCGGTGTCGTCGCTCTCGGCCGGCTCGTACCCGAATCCCTTGCGGGTGATGCAGTGGACGATCACCGGCCCGCCGAAACCGCGGGCTACCTGCAGCGCCCACTCGACGGCCTGCTCGTCGTGGCCGTCGATCGGCCCGAGGTACTTGATGCCGAGGTCCTCGAACATTCCCTGCGGCGTCAGGATGTCCTTCAGGCCCTTCTTGAACCCGTGCAGGGTGTCGTACAAGGGGGGCCCGACGAACGGCGTGCGGCCGAGCGTGTCCTTGACCATCGCGAGCGCCTGCTCGTAGCCCTGGGTCACACGCAGGTTGGCGAGATGGTTGCCGAGGCCGCCGATCGTCGGAGAGTACGACCTGCCGTTGTCGTTGACCACGATCACGAGCGGCCGGTCCTTGGCGGCCGCGATGTTGTTCAGCGCCTCCCACGCCATGCCGCCGGTGAGCGCTCCGTCGCCGATAACCGCCGCGACCGCGCGGTCGGACTCCCCGCGCAGCCCGTAGGCCTTGGCGAGCCCGTCGGCGTAGGCCAGCGACGTCGACGCGTGGGAGTTCTCGATGATGTCGTGGTCGGACTCCGCCCTGCTGGGGTATCCGGACAGCCCGCCCTTCTGCCGCAGCCTGGAGAAGTCGCGCCGGCCGGTCAGGATCTTGTGGACGTACGCCTGGTGGCCGGTATCGAACAGGACCCGGTCGCGGGGGGAGTCGAAGACACGGTGCAGCGCGATCGTGAGCTCGACCGCCCCCAGGTTGGGCCCCAGGTGACCGCCGGTCCGCGCGATGGACGTCACGAGAAAGTCCCGGACCTCGGCGGCCAGCTGAGGCAGCTGCGCGGGATCGACGCGTTTGAGGTCCTCGGGTCCCTGTATCGAGTCGAGCAGGGTCACCAGACATCACCTCGAATACGGAGAAAGCTTCCGGCAGTCTAGCCACAGGGACGATCCGCGAAACCGTTCCCTCGCGAGGATCACGTCTCGGGATCGTGGTCCTCGATCGGCCGGTCCTCCAGCGGCTCCGCACTCACCGCCGGTCACCTCCCTTCAGGAGTGCCCTCAGTGTGTCACAGCGAGACGCCGGACGGCCCGGCCAGCGCCGTGGCACCCCCGGGACCGCCCGACATGACCACGACAGAAGCGGCGGCATGTCGCATCCGACCATCTACTTGAGCGGGTTTTCCCAGCGGACGCCGGGAAAGCGCGCGAAGTCGCCGTCGGTGGACGCGACGATCAGGCCGTGCTGGATGGCCAACGCGGCCAGGTGCGCGTCGTGCACGAGGTTGCCGACGGGCGCGGTCGCCGTCAGGAGCGCAGCAGCTGGCGGAGGACATACTGCATGATCCCGCCGTGGCGGTAGTACTCCCCCTCGACCGGCGTGTCGATGCGGACGACCGCGTTGAACTCGCTGCCGTCGGCCCGGACCGTGATCTCCCGCGGGATCTCCGTTGCGCCCTCGACCCCGACGATGTCGAACGTCTCACGCCCGGTGAGCCCGAGCGCCGCGGCCGACTCGCCGTCGCGGAACTGCAGCGGCAGCACACCCATGCCAATGAGGTTGGACCTGTGGATTCGCTCGAACGACTCGGCGAGCACCGCGCGCACGCCCAACAGGAGCGTGCCCTTGGCAGCCCAGTCGCGCGAGGACCCTGACCCGTACTCCTTGCCGGCCACGATGACAAGCGGGAGGTTCTCCTCCGCGTACCGCGTCGCCGCGTCGTAGATCGTCATCTGCTCGCCATCCGGCAGGTGCACGGTCACGCCGCCCTCGGTGCCTGGCGCGAGCTGGTTGCGCAGCCGGATGTTGGCGAAGGTGCCCCGGATCATCACCTCGTGGTTGCCACGCCGCGACCCGTAGGAGTTGAAGTCCGCACGGGCGACCCCGTGGTCCAGGAGGTAGCGGCCGGCCGGGCTGTCCGGCTTGATGGCGCCCGCGGGCGAGATGTGGTCGGTCGTCACCGAGTCGCCGAGCAGCGCGAGGCAGCGGGCGCCGCGGATGTCGCGGACCGGCTCTGGCTCGGCCCCCATGCCGTCGAAGTACGGGGGCCTGCGTACGTACGTGGAGTCATCCGCCCACTCGAAGAGCCCCCCCTCGGAGACCGACAGCGACCGCCAGCGGTCGTCGCCGGAGTACACTTCGGCGTAGTCGCGCGCGAACATCTCCGACTGCACCGCCTCGGCGATGACGTCGTTGACCTCCTGACCGGACGGCCAGACGTCGGAGAGGTAGACGGGCTCGCCGTCGCCGCCGGTCCCGAGCGGCTCCGTCGTCAGGTCGATGTCCATCGTCCCCGCCAGCGCGTACGCCACGACGAGCGGCGGAGACGCGAGGTAGTTCAGCTTGCAGTCGGGGTTGATGCGCCCCTCGAAGTTTCTGTTGCCCGACAGCACCGAGCAGACGGCGAGGTCGGTGTCGTTCACGGCCGCACTCACCGGCTCGGGCAGCGGCCCTGAGTTGCCGATGCAGGTGGTGCAGCCATAGCCGACGAGGTGGAAGCCCAGCTTCTCCAGGTACGGCGTGAGGCCCGCCCGCTCGTAGTAGTCCATGACGACCTTCGAACCGGGCGCGAGCGAGGTCTTCACCCACGGCTTGCGCGACAGGCCCCGCTCGACGGCCTTCTTCGCGAGCAGCGCGGCACCGATCATCACCTGCGGGTTGGAGGTGTTGGTGCAGCTGGTGATCGCGGCGATGACGACCGCGCCGTGGTCGACCCGCGTCCGGGTGCCGTCGTCCAGGATGACCGGGGTCGGGCGGGACCCCTCGGGGGCGTACTCGCGGAGCGTGGCGCGGAACCGCTCCTTCGACGCCTTGAGGGGCACCCGGTCCTGTGGTCGCTTCGGGCCCGCGAGGCTCGGCTCGACGGTCGACAACTCGAGCTCGAGGGTCTCGGAGTACCGCGGGCTGTGCGCGGGGTCGTGCCACAGACCCTGCTCCTTGGCGTACGCCTCGACGAGGGCGATCTGGTCCGCGGAGCGTCCGGTTAGCCGCAGGTACGTGAGCGTCTCCTGGTCGACCGGGAAGATCGCGCAGGTCGAGCCGTACTCCGGACTCATGTTGCCGATCGTCGCACGGTTGGCGAGCGGGATGCCCGCCACACCGGGACCGTAGAACTCCACGAACTTCCCGACGACGCCGTGACGCCGCAGCATCTCGGTGATCGTGAGTACGAGGTCGGTGGCGGTGGCGCCGTCCGGCAGCGCACCGGTCAGCTTGAACCCGACGACCCTTGGGATCAGCATCGTGATCGGCTGCCCGAGCATGGCGGCCTCCGCTTCGATGCCGCCGACTCCCCAGCCGAGAACGCCGAGCCCGTTCACCATTGTGGTGTGTGAGTCGGTTCCGACGAGGGTGTCCGGATACGCGACCCTGTCCCGGCCGAAGACGACACGAGCGAGGTACTCGATGTTGACCTGGTGGACGATGCCGGTGTCGGGGGGCACCACGCGGAAGCTGTCGAAGGCGCGCTGGCCCCACTTGAGGAACTGGTAGCGCTCGGCGTTGCGCTGGAACTCCAGCTCCATGTTGCGCTCGATAGCGCCCGGCATGCCGAAGAAGTCGGCGATGACGGAATGGTCGATGACCAACTCCGCCGGGGCGAGCGGGTTGATCCGCGCCGGGTCGCCCTCGAGATCACGCATCGCCTCGCGCATCGCCGCGAGGTCGACGACGGCCGGTACTCCCGTGAAGTCCTGCATCAACACCCGAGCGGGCGTGAACTGGATCTCCTTGCTCGGCTGGGTCGCCGGGTCCCAGCCCGCGAGCGCGCGGACGTCGTCCGGCGACACCCGGGTGTCGTCCTCAGTGCGCAGCAGGTTCTCGAGCAGGACCTTCAGGCTGTACGGCAGGTCCGCGGACCCTTCGACCGCGTCCAACCGGTAGATGTCATACGACGCGTCCCCGACACGCAGCAGGTCGCGGGCGGCGAAGCTGTCCGCCGACTCAGTCCCCATCGACACAGCCCTCATCCTCCTCAGGCTTCGTGTATCGCTCGGTGGCGAGGCTACACGGCAGGACCGGTGAACCGACCCCATCGCCTGCCCAAGTGCGGCACGGCATGCTGGGGCCATGGACGCCAGGCCTACGGATAGCCCGCTCTCGCCCGAAGAACGGGCGCGAATCCGGGACAGCATCGGTCGCCAGACTCTCATGCGCACGCTCGGTGTCGAGGTCGTCGATCTCGCCCGCGGGCGCGTCACGCTGGACCTCCCGTTCCGGGCCGACCTGTGCCAGCAGCAGGGGTACGTCCACGCCGGGGCGCTCACGAGCGTCGTCGACTCGGCCTGCGGCTACGCCGCCCTATCCGCGATGCCGCCGGGGCGCGAGGTGCTGACCGTAGAGTTCAAGGTCAATCTCCTGGCGCCGGGACGGGCGGAACGTTTCCGCGCGACCGGGATCGTGGTGCGGTCTGGGCGGACGCTGACCATCTGTCGCGGAGAGGTGACCGCGATCGCCGGCGGCAAGCCCGGCAGCCTGGTGGCCGTGATGCAGGCGACGATGATGGCCGTCGATGGCACTCAGCCGACCTGAGGCATGACCTCCCGGGCGACGAGGTCGAGATGCTCCAGATCGGAGAGGTCCAGCACCTGGAGGTAGACCCGCTGGGTCCCCGCCTCGGCGAAACGGCCCAGCTTGTCGGCGACCTCCGCGGGGGTGCCGGCCAGGCCGTTCTCACGAAGCTCCGATGCCTCGCGGCCGATCGCCCGAGCACGGCGGGCGATCTCCGCCTCGTCGCGCCCGCAGCACAGCACCTGAGCCGCCGAGTACGTGAGCTGGTCCGGGTCCCGCCCCGACGCCGTACACGCCTCCCGCACCCGGCCGAACTGGGCCCGGCTGTCCTGGAGGGAGTGGAACGCGATGTTGAACTCGTCGGCGAACCGCGCGGCCAGCCGCGGTGTCCGCCTTGCCCCACCCCCGCCGACCAGCAAGGGTGGATGCGGTGTCTGGACCGGCTTCGGCAGCGCAGGTGAGTGATCGAGCGCGTAGTGCTTGCCGTCGAAGCAGAACGTCTCGCCCTCCGCCGTACGCCACAATCCGGTGATGATCTGAAGCTGCTCCTCGAAGCGGTCGAACCGCTGCCCCACGCTCTGCGGGAACGGGACCCCGTAGGCGGTGTGCTCGTCGTGGTACCAGCCCGTGCCGAGTCCGAGCTCCACGCGACCTCCGCTCATCTGGTCGACCTGCGCCACCTGAATCGCCAGCGGCCCGGGAAGCCGGAACGTCGCGGCGCTCATGAGCGTGCCCAGCCTGATGCGGTCGGTCTCGCGCGCGAGGCCGGCCAGGGTCGTCCAGGCGTCGGTCGGGCCTGGGAGGCCGCTGACGCCACCCATCTTGAGGTAATGGTCGGACCGGAAGAAGGCGCCGAAGCCGAGGCTCTCCGCGGCCTTGGCCACGCCGAGCAGCGTGTCGTACGTCGCCCCCTGCTGTGGTTCGGTGAAAATCCGTAGCTCCATGCGCTCTATCCTCCCTGGCCCCCCGCGTTGCCGTACGCGACCCCGCACACTACGTTGTGTTCGCGTGACAGACAGGTCGAAGCTGACCTACAGGCTGCGACACGCGTTGCGTCATCCGGATCGGGTCCGCCCGTACCTCGCCCGGCTGACAAGGGACATCTGGCTGCGCCTGCACGCGCGCGACCACGTGAGCTACTACCGCGCGGTGATGCGGTCGGACGCGGCACGCAGCCCCGAGGCGGCCGTCGGTAGCGCCTCCCACGAGCGCTGGCTCGCGCTCGGCAAGATGCAGTTCGACTACCTTGTCGACCACGGGCTGAAGCCCGGCGACCGGGTGCTCGAGATCGGCTGCGGCAACCTCCGCGCTGGCTGGCGCCTGATCGAGTACCTCGACGCCGGTCACTTCTACGGCGTCGACATATCGCCCGACATCCTGACCTCCGCACAGGAGACCATCGCGCGCTTCGGGTTGCAGGACAAGCTTCCCCACCTCACGCCGGTACGCGATCTTACGCTGAGCTTCCTGCCGGCGGGATACTTCACGGTCGTACACGCACACAGCGTCTTCTCCCACTCCCCCGTCGAGGTCATCGACGAGTGTCTCGCCCGCATCGGCAGGGTGATGGAGGCGGATGGCTTCTTCGACTTCACCTTCGACCGGACCGACGGCGAGGAGCATCACGTCCTGCGCGAGGACTTCTACTACCGTACGGACACGCTCATACGCCTCGCGGAGGGCCACGGTCTCGAGGCACGCCTCATGAACGACTGGGAGTGCCTACCGCACCGGCAGTCCAAGATCCGCGTCACCCTCCCGACCGGGACTGCACGACCTGGCGCGTGACGTCACCGGCCCTCGGAAGTGCGGGTGCGTGCCCGCGAAACCCGTGATCCACCGGGTGCGTCGCGCGGCCGATCGAGTATAACCCCATGAGCCGCACCGCAGAAGGAGGCAGACATGCCTGGCCACCAGGAAAGTGAAAGCGGGACAGGCTGCGCCTGGGCACGCTGAGAGGAACGCGCACAATGAGAGCTGGCGTTTCCTACTTCTTCCTCTCCTTCATCGCCGGAGCGGTGCTACAGCAGCCTTCCCGGTTCAGGTCCCTGGGGACAGAATCCATCTGCAGATCCTTGGCTGGGTGCTGATGCTGGTCGGCGCGATTGGCATCCTTTTCAACTTTCCCCCGCCGAAGCTCCGGCTCTGGCGCAGAAGGGGTCCGCGCGACCGCCCCCCTGACACCTGAGATGCCCGCCGCCGCAGGCGCCCGACGAGGCGACCACGCGCACACGGAGAGCCAACGGAGAGACGAGGGGCGCTCAACCTGCCTGGTCGCCGGGACGTAGATTCGGCATCCTTGGGTCGAGGGGCTGACCGGTGCCGAGACCAGCCTTCTCGTGCTCCTCGCGGCGCTCCTCGGCGGTCCTTCCGAGCGCCGCCATGTTCCCCTGGGGTGTGATGGACTTCCCGACCAGGTCTGGGTTCTCCCCCATGCGCTTGATGTTCAGATAGCGCTGCAACTCCTGCCGCTGCAGGTACAGCGCTCCCCCCACCCCGAGCAGGCCGACCGTCATCGTCATCGCTAGCCGTTTCCTCATCGCTGCCTCCTGGAACGTCTGTCTTCTGGAACGCCGACAGGGTCATCGTGCCCGCGAAATCGCGGAAGCATACCCGATCCGTGGCTCGCGGGATCGTCCATGGTCACGCGCCTTCGTCGGCGCCTTCACGAAGTCCATCGCCACCATGTTCACCCCGTACTCCGGATTGCCGAGGAAGACCGTCTGCTCCCACTTGATCAGCCCGAGGGTCCGCGGCACGCTCCAACCGCGGCGGCGGCACGCCCGCCCGCACGGCGCGGGGTAAGACCTCTACTCGGGCCCCCTGGTCAGGGTCGCGACCACCTCGACGTGGTGGGTCATCGGGAAGATGTCGAAGGCCCGAAGGCCCGCCAGGCACCAGCCCCGGGCGCCGAAGGAGGCGAGGTCGCGCGCGAGCGTCGCCGGGTCGCACGCGACATAGGCGACGCGCCGAGGGGCGAGCCCACTGATCCGCTCGACGACCGCACGCCCCGCGCCCGTACGCGGCGGATCGAGGACCACGAGGTCGGCGCGGGCAGGCCCACCGACGCCCAGTACGTCGACGACGCGCCCGTGTTCGACCCGCACCTGGCGGAGATCACGGAGGTTGTACCGCGCGTCGGCGACGGCGACCCGGTTCGCCTCGACCCCGGTGACGCGCCCACCTGGCCCTACCCGCGTCGCGAGCGCACCGGCGAACAGGCCGGCACCGCAGTACAGATCCACCGCCCTCTCCCCCGCGCACGGCTCCAGCCCGTCGATCACGGCCTCCGCGAGGGCGTCGGCTGCCCCCGGGTGAACCTGCCAGAAGCCGGGTCCGCTGACCCGCCACGTGCGCCCGAGGGCGAACTCACGGAGGCGTGCCCGGCCGCGGACGGGCCGCGAGGGCCCCCCGCGCGTGACGCGCAGCACCGAGGCCTGCGCGTCGAGTGGGGGAACCGACACATCGCGGCGCTGGCCGGGGGTCACCATGACGGCGCGGTCGTCGCCCGCCCCGGCGACCGCCTCCACGCTCGCGGCGCCCTGCCAGCGACGACGTTCCACCCCGATGTCCTCGACAGAAGGATGGGCGATGAGACAGGCGTCGATCGGATGGACGTCGTGCGAACGGTGGCGGCGCAGGCCGACGACGCCGTCCCCTCGTACGCTGAACCGCACGCGGGTGCGCCAGGCGAGCCCCTCCCGATCGCCTGGTACCGGGTCGACGACTACGGCGTGTTCGATGCCCGCGAGGCGGCGCAGCTGCTCCTCGACCACCGCGGCCTTGAGCTCGCGCTGCGCCGGCAGTCGCGCGTGCTGCCAGTCGCAGCCGCCGCAGCGTCCCGGCCCCGCGTACGGACACGGCGGGTCGACCCGCTGCGGGGAAGGGACGAGCACCTCCACCGCGTCGGCACGCAGGTGGTGGCGCCGCTGCTCCGTCACAACGGCTCGTACGCGCTCGCCGGGCAGCGCGTGGCGCACGAACACCACCTGACCCTCGTGGCGGGCGACGCAGGAGCCGCCATGGGTGGGAGGACCGACGGAAAGGTCAAGCGTCGTCCCGATCATCAGCCCTCACCCGGAGGCGTACGCGGCGGCCGGCCGGATGAGCCGGGGCCCGACGGTTTGCGTCTCGCCTGCTTGGGGCGGGCCTGCTTGGGACGAATCTGCCCCGGGCGGCGCACCGCGCCCGGAGCGAAGGGAGCGTAGTCGGACAGTCGCCGGTGGCGGGAGGAGGCGAGCTGCCACGGCACGCTCGTCACCATCACGCCCGGCTGGAAGAGCAGGCGCCCCTTGAGCCGGAGGGCGCTCTGGTTGTGCAGCAGCTGCTCCCACCAGTGCCCGACGACGTACTCGGGGATGAACACCGTGACGACGTCACGAGGACTGCGCCGCCGGACCCCCTTCACGTAGTCGAGGATGGGTCGGGTGATCTCGCGGAACGGCGAGTCGAGGATCTTGAGCGGCGTCGCGAGACCCAGGCGGTCCCACTCGTCCTGCAGCTTCTGCGCCTCACCCGCGTCGACCGCGACGCTCACCGCCTCGAGCGTCGACGGCCTCGTGGCACGCGCGTACGCGAGCGCCCGCAGGGTGGGCTTATGGACCTGGGAGACGAGCACGATGGCGTGGTTGCGGCCGGGCAGCGTGACGTCCTCGTCGCCGGGGGTCACCTCTCGCGCGACGGAGTCGTAGTGGCGGCGGATGGCCTTCATGAGCAGGAAGATGAGCGGCATCGCCACGCAGACGATCCACGCGCCGGCGCGGAACTTCGTGATCAGGATGACCACCAGGACGATGCCGGTGAGGCAGGCGCCGAAGGTGTTGATGCCTCGCGACCGCAGCATACGCCGGCGCGCCGTGGGGTCTGTCTCCTCCCGGAGCAGGCGGGTCCAGTGCCGCACCATGCCGGTCTGGCTGACCGTGAACGACACGAACACGCCGATGATGTACAGCTGGATGAGCCGAGTGACCGAGGCGTCGAACGCGTAGATCAACAGCCCCGCGAACGCCGCCAGCAGGAAGATCCCGTTGCTGTACGCCAGGCGGTCGCCACGGGTGTGGAGCTGGCGCGGCATGTAGCGGTCCTGCGCGAGGATCGAGCTCAAGACGGGGAACCCGTTGAACGCCGTGTTCGCCGCGAACAGGAGGATCAGGCCGGTCACCGCGGCAAGGTAGTAGAAGCCCGGATGGAAGTTGCTGAAGACCGCCTCGCCGACCTGCGCGATGATCGGCGGATGGTGGTAGCCGGGCGGTGTCCCCAGCAGACGCCCCGGGCCGGCGATCTTCACGTCCGTCGCGAGCGCCATGCCCGTTATACCGAGAAACATCGACACCGCGATGAGGCCCAGCATCAGCAGGGTCCGCGCGGCGTTGGGCCCCTTGGGCCGCCGGAACGCCGGCACCCCGTTGCTGATCGCCTCGACACCGGTCAGCGCCGCCGACCCGGACGAGAACGCGCGGAGGATGAGGAAGAGGAACGCCAACCCGGCGAGCCCAGACTCCTCGGGAACGATGCGGAAGCGCGCGCTCGGCGCGGTGAGGTCAGCACCCAGAGCGAACCGCAGCCCTCCGTAGATCAACATGCCGAAAACACCCAGCATGAACGCGTATGCCGGCACCGCGAACGCCGTCCCCGACTCGCGGACGCCGCGCAGGTTCATCAGCATCAGCACGGCGACGACGACCAGAGACGCCAGCACCACATGCGGAGCCAGGGAAGGTATGGCCGATGCCACATAGGCGATGCCTGACGAGATCGAGACCGCGACGGTCAGCGTGTAGTCGACCATGAGCGCGCTGGCCACGGCCAAGCCGAAGTTGCCCCCGAGGTTGGTCGTCGCGACCTGATAGTCCCCGCCCCCGCTGGTGTACGCACGGACGTTGTGCCGATACGACGCGACGACGGTGAGCAGGATCGCCGCGACCGCTCCCGCGATGAACGGGGCGAGACTGTACGTGGCCACCCCGGCGACCGAGAGTATGAGAAAGATCTCCTCCGGCGCGTACGCGACGGACGACAGCGCGTCGCTCGCGAACACCGGCAGCGCGATCCGTTTGGGCAGCAGCTGCTCGTGTGCCTGGGCGCTGCGCAGGGCCCTACCGACGAGCAGCCTCTTCCCCAGGTCCGTAACCCTCGACACGCCTGGAGAGAATACGGCCTCGGACGTACGGTTGGCGGTCCGGGCACGGGCGGGAGGCGTGTAGCGTTCGTGGCCTTAGGGGAGGCTAATGACCTGGCAAACCTACTTGGTGGGGCACTGGGTGCCGGAGGGACGGCCGTGCACATCGTGATCATGGGGTGTGGGCGCGTCGGCACGATGCTGGCCCGCAGCCTCGAGGACAGGGGCCAATCGGTCGCCATCATCGACAAGGACCCAGAGGCCTTCCGGCGGCTGGGGCCGCACTTCGCCGGTCGGCGGGTGGCCGGCTTCGGTTTCGACCCCGACGTGATGCGCGAGTCGGGTGTCGAGCAGGCGGGCGCCTTCGCCGCCGTCAGCAGTGGCGACAACTCGAACATCATCTCCGCGCGGGTGGCACGAGAGACGTTCGGCGTCGAGCGTGTCGTCGCCCGCATCTACGATCCACGGCGCGCCGCGGTCTACCAGCGCTTCGGCATCCCCACCGTGGCGACCGTCCGGTGGACGTCGGACCAGATGCTGCGCCGGCTGTTGCCGGAAGCGGCGCAGGAACCGCTGTGGCGGGACGAAAGCGGATCGGTCGTCTTGTCCGAGGTCCGCGTCGACTCTCGGTGGGTCGGCGAGAAGATCGCCACGATCGAGCAGGCCGCGGGTGCCCGTATCGCGTTTCTCGCCCGGCTTGGCGAGGGTGTCGTCCCTGACGCCGAGACCGTCCTCCAAGAAGACGACCTGGTCCACGTCGTCATGCCGACGGCCGAGGTGGAGCGGATCCGCGCTCTTTTCTGGGGCAGGACGACAGGAGACGAGGCATGAGGGTCGCGATCGCCGGGGCGGGAGCCGTCGGACGCTCCATCGCCGAGGAGCTGCTGGGCCACGGGCACGAGATCCTTCTCATCGACAAGAACCCAAGCGCGATCAAAGTCGACAGCGTGCCGCGAGCCGAGTGGCTGCTCGCCGACGCGTGTGAGATCTCGGCCCTTGACGAGGCGGGCCTGGAGCAGTGCGATGTCGTCGTGGCGGCGAGCGGCGACGACAAGGTGAACCTCGTCCTCTCGCTGCTCGCCAAGACCGAGTACGGGGTCCCGCGCGTCGTGGCGCGCATCAACCACCCGAAGAACGAGTGGCTGTTCAACGAGTCCTGGGGTATAGACGTCGCGGTCTCGACACCCCGTCTGCTGTCCGCGCTCGTGGAGGAGGCGGTCTCGGTGGGCGACCTCGTACGCCTCATGACATTCCGGCAGGGTGAGGCCAACCTCGTCGAGCTCACGCTGTCCGGAGAGGCGCCTCTCGTCGGGGACCGCATCGGCGGGGTCACCTGGCCCACCGACACCGCGCTCGTCGCGATCCTGCGTGAGGGCCGCGTTCTCGTACCAGATCCCGACCAGCCGCTCGAGGCCGGCGACGAGCTGTTGTTCGTCGCGAACCAGGACATGGAAGGGCAGCTCGCGGAGCTACTTGGGGCACCGGAGGCAGGAGCTGCCAAGGCAGGAGGCTACGAGGGAGGAGAGTCAGTCGCGGGAGCCTGACCTGGGCGGCCGGATGAGCAGCCAACTCAGCCAGACCACCAGTGCCCAGAGCGGCCAGCTGAGCACCAGGTGGACGACGCCGAGAGCGACGACTTGACCGGCGAGGTACAGCGGCACCTCCGCGAGCAGCCTTACCGCGAACATCCCGACCCACAGCCAGCTCGCCCAGGTAAACGCGCGCATGCGGGCAGGGTCCCGACGCCAGCCGACGCCTTCCCCCATCAACAGCCCGACGACCACCCCGAGCAGCGGCCACCTGACGACGATGGAGACCGCCCACCCCACGGCGTAGCCGGCGTTGATGAGCAGCTTGGGTAGGAAGAAGTCCTCCGGCCGCCCGGTCTCGTGGGCGACGAACGCCGCGAGCGCGACCCCCACGAAGCCCGCGATGGCGTACTGCAGGGTCTCGCGCCGGACCAGCCGGACGACGAGCAGCACCGCCCCCACACCGACGGCCGCCCAGAGCGCGGGGGTCAGACCCACCACGGTGTAGACCACCGCGAAGACGACACCGGGCAGACCGGTGTCGGCCACCCCACGGCGGCCGCCGAGTGCGGCGTACAGCGACGTCGGCTGGTTCGACGTCACGTGCTGGCCCGGCGTCGGGGCCGCTTCGTCGCTCACTCGCCGCTGACCGACGGCCACAGCTCATACCTGGGGTTGAACATCACCTTGCGACCGTCCTGAACGGTGACGATGCCGCGCGCACACAGCATGCGGCCCGCCTCGATGCCTGCGATGCGTCGTCGGCCCAGCCAGACGATGTCGATGACGCCGGACCCGTCGTACAGCTCGGCCTCGACGGCCGGCACCCCGCCGCGCGGGCGCAGCGTGACCGTACGCAAGGTGCCGACGACGGAGACCCGCTCGCGCTCGTCGCACCTCGAGATGGGGGTGGCGCCCGCCTCCTCGGCGTCCTCCTGCAGCTCCTGCGCCTCGAGCTCGGTCCTACTTGAGGTGAGCTCGTTGAACAGCTTCCGGAGGGCCCCTTGGCGGCGGCGTTCGGGCCCGGACGAGACCTCGTTCATACGGTCGAGCCTAGCCCCGCGAGGAAGCACCGCGAGCCGCGTTGGTACGTGCTTCAGCTCACGTGCTCGCGATTCCCCAGGCCGCTATCGCGTCTCCGTGACCTCAGGCCCTGGCCGCAGCATCTCGATGGTCGGCCTGCCCGGGCCCTGCTCCTCGTCCTGCTGACCCGCGAGCTCGGGCGGAAGCTGAAGGGGCAGGGGCTCACGGGGCGGCATGGGAGCCTCGCCCCTCACCACGATCAGGTCGCGGAACACGCCGTCGAGAGGATCCGCGCGAGCCGGGTCCGACCCGGCGGGTCCGGTGAAGACGCCGCGGACGAACCAGCGGGGGCCGTCCACGCCGACGAACCTCGCCGGCTGGGGTTCCCCTTCCCCGACCGCGTCATCGTCTTCGACGGGGATGTTGGCACGCAGCTCGGGTCCGTACGGACCGGGGGCCTCCCGGGCTTGCCCTCCGGACAGATCCAGGCCTTGCGTGATCTCCAAGCGCACCTCATCCCAGATGCCCCTGCTCTTGGGCGCGGCGAACGCCTGAACCTGGAGGGCGCTTTCGTGATGGATCACTGTCACGGCGACGACCTGGTCGTCCGCGACAGCCAGCTGGACCTCGGCGTCATCGAGAACAGGGAGCCGAAGCGCGCCGAGATCGACCCGCGGGACCTCGGGTGCCGGTTCGGTAGCGTCCCATGGCCCTCGTGTGTGGCCCCCAGGCTCCTCGGCGGCCTCGTCGACTGTTCCGGTCTCAACGAGGTCGTCGGCGCCGTCGGGAACCTCCTCGGCGACCCCGTCGGCGACCCCGTCGGCGACCCCGTCGGCATTGTCGACCGGTCCGGTAGCCGATCCATGGGCGCCGCCCCTGCGGCGACGAAACACGATCAAGCCTCCTCGATCAGCTGGCTGTGTTCCCTGGGGATGTACCCGCCGGTAGAGCCGTGTCCACCCTGGCCGCGGGCAGAACCGGGCAGCGTGTCAGCCTCGTGGAAGCGCGCCCGCTGCACCCGCTGAACGATGAGCTGCGCGATGCGGTCGCCACGCTGGAGGCGGATGGGCTCTTTGCTGTCGGTGTTAATGAGCGTCACCTTGATCTCACCCCGGTACCCGGCGTCGACGGTGCCAGGCGCGTTGACGAGCGTGACGCCGTACGTGGCGGCGAGCCCAGACCGGGGGTGCACGAAAGCCGCGTACCCGTCGGGCAGCGCGATCGCGACCCCGGTGCCCACCGTCGCCCGCTCCCCGGGCGCGAGCTCGACGTCGACGGCCGTGACCAGGTCGGCGCCCGCGTCGCCGGCGTGCGCGTACGTCGGAAGGGGCAGCGCGGGATCGAGCCTGCGGACAAGCACGTCGACCGCCTGGTCGTGAGTCGTCATCGGTCTCCCAGTACCTCTGTATCGGGCGCCTGCCTCGGGCCGTCTCCGCGGCGTCGCGGCCCCTGCGCCCCGCCCGCCGACACTACCTGGCTGTGAGAGAGCGCGCTTTGTGGGTACGGCGAAGGGCGGGTTTCGGCTCGCGTCGCCGAGGGGGACTGGGGGGCTCTGTGAAGATTGGCTACTTCCTCGCCTGCGAGGAGTACGGGCCGGAGGAGCTGCTGCGTCAGGCGCGCATGGCCGAGGAGGCGGGCTTCGAAGGCCTGTGGATATCCGACCACTTCCACCCGTACCCGTGGAACGCCGAGCAGGGGCACTCCCCATTCGTCTGGTCGGTCATCGGGGCGCTCCGACAGGTCACGAGCCTGCCGATGACGACCGCGGTGACGTTCCCGACGACACGTATCCACCCGGCGATCATCGCGCAGGCCGCAGCGACGAGCGCGGTCATGCTGGACGGTCGATTCATCCTCGGGGTCGGCTCCGGGGAGGCCCTGAACGAGCACATTCTCGGCGACGCGTGGCCCCGCGCGGCCGTACGCCTGGAGATGCTCGAAGAAGCCATCGAGGTCATCCGACTCCTCCACACAGGCGGCGTGCGCAGCCATGAGGGCAAGCACTACCAGGTCGACAACGCCCGAATCTGGACATTGCCCGACCGCCCTGTCCCCATCTACGTCTCCGGGTTCGGGCCGAAGTCCACCGCTCTGGCCGCGCGGGTGGGCGACGGCTTCGTCTGTGTCAAGCCCGACCCGGGAGTCGTTCAACGGTTCCGTGCGGCCGGGGGTGGGGGGAAGCCGGTCCAGGGCGGCTTGAAGGCCTGCTACGCGCGCACCGAGGAGGAGGGCGTGGCGATCGCCCATCGCCTGTGGGCGAACGAGCAGCTGCCCGGCGAGCTGGCGCAGGTGCTGCCGACGAGCCGCCACATCGAGCAGGTGTGCACGATGGTTCCGGCGGAGGCCACGCGACAGGCCATGCCCTGCGGGCCCGAGGTGGAGCGGCACCTGCACGCCCTCCGGCAGTACCGGGACGCGGGGTACGACGAGGTGTACGTCTAACTAACAGATCGGGCCGGAGCGGGACGGGTTCTTCGGCTTCTACGCCCGGGAGGTCCTCCCCCGCCTCCGCGAGGAGACGCGGCCGTGACGGTAATGGACGCCCACGGCGTCCGCCCGCGCCGACCGTGACCTTCTTACGGACCGCAGCGCACTGCCCGCTAGCCGCTGTGCCTCCAAGCGATCACGTTCTCCTGCGAGATACAAGACGCGCTAGCATTGCTGTCAGTGCGGCAGGAGGGAGTCCGATGGCCACGCTGACGGTACGAGGGCTGGATGACGAGACGCGCGACCGGCTGCGCGTCCGTGCCGCGCAACACGGACGCTCGATGGAGGCCGAGGTGCGCGCGATCCTGCACGACCTGCTGCCGTCGCCGACCCCGAGCTACGGTCTTGGCAGCCGTATCCATGACCGGTTCGCGGCCATCGGTGGTGCGGACGACCTCGAACTCCCGCGGCGCAGCGAGACTCCTCGCGCGCCGGCCTTCGACGCGTGATCATCGTCGACACGAACGTCCTGTCGGAGCTGATCCGTCAGGCTCCTGACCCGGGCGTGGTGGGCTGGGTGGACTCCCTTCCCGCCACCGAGGTTGCTACGACGGCAATCACCGCCGCCGAGCTGCTCTTCGGGGTAGGCCGGCTGCCCGATGGGCGCAGGAAGACAGAGCTGGCAGACGCTGTCCACGCCCTGCTCCACGAGGACTTCCGCGAACGCATCGAACCATTCGACACGCTCGCCGCCGTCCAGTACGCCGCCGTGGTCAGCGACAGGGAGAGGCTCGGACGCCCCATCACGATCTCCGACGCGCAGATCGCCGCGATCTGCCGTGCTCACCACGCCACTCTGGCGAGCCGCAACGTCAAGGACTTCGAGGACACGGGCGTCGAGGTCATCGATCCCTGGCATCCACCGGCCCACCACCTTGACCAGCCGGGTGAGTAGGAATTTCCCTACGGTTGACACGTAGGAGAAGCCCTACGTATCGTTGCGGGCATGAACATCACGCAGATACAGCTGGTGTCCCTCCCCGTGTCCGACCAGGACCGGGCGAGGGACTTCTACGTAAACACCCTCGGCCTCGAGCTGGTTAGGGACAACCCGATGGATGAGAACTCCCGCTGGGTCCAGGTCGCCCCGAAGGGCGCGGCCACCAGCGTCACCCTGGTCACGTGGTTCGCCACAATGCCACCCGGCAGCGCGAAGGGTCTGGTGCTGCAGACAGCCGATGTTGACGGGGACCGCGAGCGGCTGCGCCGGGCCGGCGTCACGGTCAGCGATCCGCAGGACGCTCCGTGGGGACGGTACGTCACCCTCGACGACCCCGACGGCAACGGGATCGTCCTCGCTGGTCCGCCGCCTTCCTCGTGACCGCGACAGTCGACGACGTTTTCGGGGCGCTGGCCAGCCCGATACGCAGGGAGCTGCTGCGCCTGCTGCTCGACGGGCCGCACACGGTGAACGGCCTGGCGTCGCACTTCGCGATGCGCCGCCCGAGCGTCTCGGAGCACCTCAAGGTGCTACGGGACGCCGGGCTGGTCGCCGAGCGCAAGCGCGGACGGGAGCGGTACTACCAGCTCGAGGCAGGTCCGCTGATGGAGCTGCAGGAGTGGCTGTCGCCCTACGAGCGGTTCTGGCGCGAGAGGCTGGCGAGCCTGCGCGGCCTCTTGGATGAGGAAAAGACATGACCGACGACCTGCGCACGATCCGCCTGGACGAGTTCCTGCCCCACCCGCCCGCGAAGGTGTGGCGGGCGCTGACCGAGGCCGACCTGTTGGCCAGGTGGCTGATGCCGAACGACTTCAAGCCCGTCGTGGGGCACCGCTTCACCTTCCGCGCCGAGCCGATTCCTTCGGCGGACTTCGACGGCGTCGTGCACTGCGAGGTACTCGCGCTCGAGCGGGAACGGATGCTGCGGATCGGCTGGCGCGGCGGGGCCGGGCTCGACACCACCGTGACCTGGCGCCTGGAACCGGAGGGCCGCGGCACCCGGCTGTTCTTGGAGCACGACGGCTTCGATCCGGACAGCCAGGTCCAGCAGCGCGCCCGGCGTGGCATGGCCGGCGGCTGGCGCTCCCACGTCATGCGTCGGCTCGACGCCTACCTGGCCAACGCCATCTTCCCAGGTGAAGACACGGCCAATGTCGTTGCCGCAGTCGGGGCCGAAGACGGTCAGTCGATCCCTCACGGCCCTACGTAGCCGACCTGGACGCCCGGCGTCTCGGCAGCCGAGTGGTGACAACTAGCGCCAGGACGAGGCACAGGGCGATGAGCGCGGGTAGGGCTCCGGCACCGAACATGGTCCGGTACCCCGGCGTGAGGGCGGCGTACCGTCACTGCCGGCGCCGCCGCCTACGCTGTTCCTTGGAAACCTCCTCACCATGAGGCAGTTGCTGCTGTGCTACCTCTTTGACAATCCTGCCAAGCCGCTGGTCGTCTGGTACTGCCGGATAGCTGGGCGCCGGCTGGTGCTGTCTCGACGCGCTCGGGGTGAGCATGTTGATCGAGGAGAGGAGCACGAACGCGAGGAACAAGATCAGCCCCACGAACCGGAGGCCGAACAGAGTACCCGCCGGGCCTTCCAGCGGGAATGCCGCTCCTGCCGTAAGGAAAAGGCTGGCCCCGGTTGCGATGAACGCGAGCCACCGCCACAGGACGGAGGTCTTCCATATCACCGCGGCGGAGGCGAATGTCAGCAGCGCCATCGGGAGCATGATCCCGGCGATTCCCATGATGTCGGCCAAGAACAGTGCGCGGATAATGGAGTCGGACAGCTCGGCGGCGCCACGCGCCAGCACAGCATCGAGGAATGATGTAACGGCAGCGCCGACGGCGACTGTGACGAGTCCGCCGGCAAAGGCGGCACGGGAGCCGGTGTGCGGTTCGCCTTCTGCCCTGCCCAGCATCCCTCGCAGGCCCGCGACATAGGGGAGTCATTCGGAAACTGCCTTCTTGACGCGGTCCCAGGTGCGCGGGGCTTCGGAGAAGTGCTCGTTTAGTTTTTGGAGTCCGACGGCGGCTTGGATGTCGGTGTCGATGCGGGTGAGGTGGGAG
>JBOHCT010000016.1:0-36989 GCA_050699055.1 Streptosporangiaceae bacterium
AGGCCAGGCAGGTCCGGGGGCAAGTCAGGCACGAGGACACCTCCATAATCTGAGTCACAACATCACTCGGATTAGCGTCCCGACCTGCACACAGCCAAACACCTCACAATTCAGTCGTGCACCCGTGACCGTTCGTGTACGCCGGCTCTACGCTGACCGCTCCCAGCCCCGCCTCCGCCGAAGTTGATCACGTTTACCTTTGAAATAGCCGAAACCGCGCCGGAATTGCCCCGACCTGGGGGTCACCAGCAAGGTAAACATGATCGCGAAGTCGCCACCCCGGCGCTCGCGGGCGGGTCAGGCGGCCGCGCGTACGGTCGCGGCGAGGTCGGCGTCGCGGGCGACACGCACGAGCGCGCTGGCGAGCCGGGGCAGATCGGCGCCGTCCACGAGCTCGCCGAGCTTGTGCGGGTCCTCGGGAAGCCCGAGCGCGCCGGCTCCCTGGATCCCCTTCTTGTCGATCGACGGGCGCAGCGCGGGCCATGCGCCCTGCACCTCGCGGAAGAAGATGCTGGCCCCGGTGTCGCCGATGCCCTTCACCTCCTTGACCAGGGTGCGCATGCGGCGCGGGTCGTCGTCCGCCTCCTCGGCCATCCGGCGCAGGTCACCGCGGTACCGATCGAGGATCATGGTCGCCGACTCGCCGAGCGTCGTCGACGTGCTCTCGTCGTAGCGGCGGTAACCGCCCCTCCCGAGCGCGTCGACCCGCTCTTGCCACCCCGCGTCGGCCATCCTCCGCGGTGTCGTGAAGCCTGCTCGGAACAGCTCCCGCGCCGTGGCGATCGCGATCTTTCCGGAGATCCGGGCGGAGAGAAGCTGAGCCAGGACGAGCACCTGGTAGAGAGGGGCCGGTTTATTGTCGACCCGGATACCGGCGTCCTCCGCGAACGTCGTCCCCGCGCGGTCCAACAGCACACGGACGGTGTCCTCCTGCCTGGCTACCACGGCCCATCACGCCCTCCGGTCGAAGAGTGCGGGCAGCTCGCTCACGGTCTGCCATACCCGACTACGGACACCTCCACGCGGCACCCTGTGGTGGAGGCGTACGCAGTGATCAGGGAGAGAGACGAGACGCGCGCACGCCCCGCTCGGCTTCGGCCATCGGGTGGACGAGGGCTCGGGCGCGCAGCTCGTCGAGCCGGCCCGTCCCCTCGGCCCGGACTCCCGACCACTCCCGGGCGAACGCCCCGGAGAGGATGTCGTCGTGCAGCACGCGGGCGAACCTGCTCCGCAGCTCGGTCGTGTCGAGGCCGGCCAGTCCGCGCAGCTGGCCGTACTGACTGGTCTGCGAGTGCAGCGGTAGCTGGCCGAACAACCCCATCTCGGCGACCCTGGTGAAGATCTCCGCCGGCTCGTACGACAGGTACATCTCGGACAGGATCGCGTCGTCGCTGAAGCCCGCCTCGCTCAGCACCTCGTACCCGACCCGGAACGCGGCGAGCAGCAGCGGCCAGACCGCCTGCTCGCTGAACAGGTCGAGCGCGGCCTCCTCGCGGACGGACGAGGCAACCGCCCCGGCTCGCGTGGCACCGATCCCCTTGGCCACCGCCAGCGCGTCGTCGAGCGCGTGCCCGGTCGCGTCGCGTTCGGCGGAGACGAAGCAGGGACAGCCCTCACCCGAGAGGTACCGCGAGCGGACCGCGTCCCCGATCATGCGGGGCGCGACCATCACCACGTCGACGCCGTCGGGCACGTCGAGCAGCCCGAAGGCCACGTTGTAGCCGGAGGCCACGACGAGCGTGTCGCCCGCGCGCAGGCCCGGCGCGATCTCGGCGCGGAACAGCTCGGGCTGCGCCTCGTCGGGGACGAGCAGCAGCACGACGTCGCCGCGGGTCGCGGCCTCGGCGATCGACAAGGTGTCGAAGCCGGCCGCGACCGCACGCGGCCGGTACTCGTCGTCGCGGTTGCCGACCACGACCCGGCTGACCCCGCTGTCGCGGAGGTTCTGGGCCTGCGCGGCGCCCTGGTTGCCGTAGCCGAGCACCGCGACGATCCGGTCCGCCAGACGACCCACATCGGCGTCGGTGTCGGCGTAGATGGTCGCGCGCATGAGGGTCACCTCTCTCGCGGGACGAAGGCGAAGGCCCGGCCCGGCGCCCCCGTGCCGTGGCGCAGCTTGAGCGGCGCGAAGCAGAACCACGCCCCGCGCACCGGCAGCGCGTCGAGCCCGGTGAGCGCCTCGATGTAGACAGCTCCCCCGCTGAGCCCAGTGACATGCACCGGACCGCCGTCGTGTGACGAGCCCATCGACGGCGCGTCGGTGCCCACGCAGCGCACGCCGCGCTCGAGCAGCAGCTCCATCGTGTCGACATCGGGCGCCGGCCAGCCCGCGGCGGTCTTCGTCACGAGCACGTCGTAGACGTACCCGCTGCCCGCGTCGCCGGTCAGGTAGCGGGCGTCCCAGCCGGTGCGGAACAGCACGATCTCGCCCTCACGCAGCCGCCCGTTGGTCTCCTCCCAGGAGGTCACGACCCGGGGCCCGATACACGGGCTCACCCCCGGCGTCCCACCCGGCAGGTCGGCGGGTACGTCGATCACCGCGGCGGCGCCCATGAGCTGGTCGAGGCCGATGCCGTCGGCGTGGACGTCGCCCATCGGCCCGGCGTTCGGGAGGCCCGAGCCTGGCGGGGGTAGGAAGTGAGCCGGAGCGTCCACGTGCGTGCCGGTGTGCTCGTCGATCAACAGCCACCGCGTCTGGTACGGACCGCCCCGCGACCGCACCGGCGCCGCTGCGGCATCGCGGTCCTCGAAGTAGTTGAATGTCTTGTGCTGGTAAGGCATATGCCTCGACCACCAGCACGGCAGGTCCTCGGCGACCAGCAGGGTGCAGTCGACGAGCTCGTGCCCGTCGAGACCAGGTGCGCGACCGGGGGCGCGCGTGGATGCTTCTGCCACGTCTCACTCCTTCCGCAAACCGTCGCCCCCGAGCTTGCCGGATCGTCGCCGCGAGATCGAGCCGCGCCGCGACCTCGGCGCGGTGACAGCCGCCCGTCACGCCACATCCGCCGTGCGGCATGCTGGAGAACGATCATTCCCGCGGGGAAGGATTCGCATGGAACGCATTGAGGCACCTCTGCTCGTGCCCGGCCGAGGGGAGCCGGTCCACGACGGCGTCGTCGTACTGGACGGCGCCACGATCACGTACGCGGGGCCGGCGGCGAGCGCACCCGCGACGCCGGCCGCCACGGTTACCCGCACCGCCGCCGTCATGCCCGGCCTGTGGGACTGCCACGGCCACCTCATGGGCGTGCGCACCCTCGACCTCGACCGCCTTCCCCACGAACCTGTCGCGGTGCGGGCCGCCCGCGGCGCCCGGGACCTCAGCGCGGCCCTCGACGCCGGCGTCACGTCCGTACGCGAGGTCGGCGGCCTCGGCGTGTACCTCGCCCGCGCGGTGAACGAGGGGCTGCTCGACGGGCCGGACGTGTACGCCGCCGGCTCGATCCTCAGTACCACCGGAGGCCACGGCGACCTGCACTCGCTGCCGCTGCGCTGGATGGCCGACACCGGCCGGGCCGGTGCGGACGGACGACTGTGCGACGGCGTCGCCGACTGCATGCGCGCCGCCCGGGAGCAGCTGCGGCTGAACGCGAGGGTCATCAAGGTCTGCGCGTCCGGCGGGGTGATGTCCGAGGTGGACGACCCCATCCACCAGCAGTTCACCGTCGCGGAGCTGCGGGCGATCGTCGAGGTCGCGACGATGGCCGACCGTGTCGTCGCGGCGCACTGCCACGGCAAGCCCGGCATGATGGCCGCGCTCGAGGCGGGAGTGCGCACGATCGAGCACGGCACGTACCTCGACGACGAGGTGTGCGACGCGATGCGCGAGACCGGAGCGTTGCTGGTCCCCACGCGCACGATCGTGGCGGAGATCCTCACCGACGGCGGGGCGCCTCCCTACGCGATGGACAAGCTGCGCGGCATCGCCGACCGCCACGCCAAGGCCGTAGCATTGGCCCACGAGCGCGGGGTCACGATCGCGTCGGGTACAGATATCGCCTTGTCCGGGCAGGAACTGCCCAACTCGTGGGGACGCAACGGCCGCGAGCTGCCCCTCCTGGTCCAGGCGGGACTCACCCCGCTGGAGGCGATCGAGGCGGCCACGGCGAGCGGGCCGCTCACGCTCGGGCCGCAGGCGCCGAGGAGCGGACAGCTCGCGGAGGGGCACGACGCGGACGTCCTCACCCTCGATGCCGATCCCACGGCGAACATCGACGTACTGGCCGACCCGACCCACATCGTCGGCGTCTGGAAGGCGGGGCGGCCGGTCAAGGACGTGTCATAGCCTTGCGAGACAGGCCGGACCGGAGGTGAGTTCACATGGCGGGTCGCGCGGTACTGGTGACCGGTGCATCCCGCGGGATCGGCCGGGTCGTGGCCCGGGCGTTCGCCGCGGCCGGCGACCGCGTCGCCGTGCACTTCGGGTCCTCTCGCGACGCCGCGGAGGCGACGTACTCCGCGCTCCCCGGCGAGGGCCACATCGTGGTCGAGGCCGACTTCGCGGACCCGGAGGCCGTACGCCGAGCGGTCGACGAGGCGGCGGAGAAGCTCGGCGGCCTCGACATCCTGGTGAACAACGCGGGGGTCTATCTCGAGCAGCCCGTCGACGAGGGCTCCTACGAAGAGTGGCTGGAGCACTGGCGGGAGACGATCGACGTGAACCTGATCGGCGCCGCCAACGCGATCTGGTGCGCGGCACGCCACATGCTCCCGGCCGGCGGCGGGCGGATCGTCAACGTCTCCTCTCGCGGCGCGTACCGCGGCGAGCCACGTCACCCCGCGTACGGCGCGAGCAAGGCCGGGCTCAACGCGCTCGGCCAGTCGATGGCCCAGGCGCTCGGTCCCCACGGCATCGGGGTCCTGACGCTCGCCCCCGGTTACGTCGAGACGGAGATGGTGAACGGCACCCTGCGGGAGCGGGGCGAGGAGATCTTGCAGCAGAGCCCGTTCGGCCGCATCGCGCGGCCGGAGGAGGTAGCCCATGCCGTGCTCTTCCTCGCCTCCCCCGAGGCGGAGTTCGCCAGCGGAGCCGTACTCGACCTCAACGGCGCGTCCTACCTACGCTGAACCTCCGCTGAGCCCCTGTGGCCACACCCGGTGAACCAACAGCGCGCACCGCGCGTTATGCGGGTATGAGCCGCCGTGCCCTCGTCCCGGGCCTGGTCGGCCTGCTCTCCGCCGCCGTCGCCCTGGGCGTGGCCGAACTGGCGACGGCGTTCACCCGGCCGGAGGCGTTCCCGGTCTCCGCCGTCGGCGCTGTCGTCATCGACCACGTGCCCGCGCCGGTCAAGGACTTCGCGATCGCGACCTTCGGCACGTCCGACAAGCTCGCCCTCATCATCGGCATCCTCGTGCTGCTCGCGCTCTTCGGGTTCGCGATCGGGGTCGCGGCCCGGCGGAGCCTTCCTCTCGGCGTGGCCGGCGTCGCGCTGTTCGGGGCGATCGGGGTCGCGGCGGCGGCTGTCCGGCCCGACGGGCGGACCGCCGACGTACTGCCGTCCGCGCTGGGCGCGGCCGCCGGCATGATCGCCCTCGCCCTGCTGAGCGGGACAGCACCGCGCGGGACGGGGACAGCACCGCGCACGGCGGGGGCGGGGCGGCGCCCGATGGAGCCGGCCGTGGGGACCGACCGGCGAAGCTTCCTTCTCGCTGGGATGGGGGTCGGGGCCCTCGCCCTCGCGAGCGGCGGCGTCGGACGGGTGCTGGTCGACCAGAGCCGCGTCGCGTCGTGGCGGTCGGCGGTCCACCTCCCCAAACCGGCGCATCCCGCTCCGCCGCTCCCCCACGGCGTCCATCCGGACGTCCCCGGGCTCGCCTCGTTCGTCACGCCGAACCGGTCCTTTTACCGCGTCGACACCGCGCTGGTACTGCCGCACGTCTCGCCAGGCAAGTGGACGCTCAGGATCCACGGCATGGTCGACAGGGAGGTCGAGCTGACCTTCGACGAGCTGTTGCGCCGGCCGATGATCGAGCGGGACATCACGCTGACGTGCGTGTCGAACGAGGTGAACGGCGGGCTCGTCGGCAACGCCCGCTGGCTCGGCTTCCCCCTCGCCGACCTGCTGCGCGAGGCGGGCGTCCACCGCGACGCGGACCAGATACTCTCTCGCTCCTCTAACGGGTGGACCTGCGGTACCCCCACGGCCGTGGTGATGGACGGGCGCGACGCGATGCTCGCGGTCGGGATGAACGGCCAGCCGCTGCCGGTCGCGCACGGCTTCCCCGCCCGCATGGTCGTCCCCGGCCTGTACGGGTACGTGTCCGCCACGAAATGGGTCGTGGACATCGAGCTGACCCGCTTCGCCGACGCGCGGGCCTACTGGGCGCAGCGCGGCTGGGCGGTCAAGGGACCCATCCACACCATGTCCCGCATCGACAGACCCCTGTCGGATGTCCGCGCGGGGCGGGTCGCCGTCGCCGGCGTCGCCTGGGCCCAGCACCGCGGCATCGAGCGGGTCGAAGTGCGGGTCGACGACGGCCCCTGGCACGACGCGCGGCTCGCCGCCGTCCCATCGATCGACACCTGGCGGCAGTGGGTGTACGAGTGGGACGCGAGGCCCGGTACGCACCGCCTGCAGGCACGCGCGACCGACCGTACGGGCGCCACGCAGACACCCCTCGAGTCGCCCACGGTCCCCGACGGCGCGACCGGCTGGCCCACAGTCCACGTCACCGCCACGTAGCGTCCGGGGCTCGGCTCGGGGGCCATCGTTACGGCCCCGTCTCTGGCGTGCTCGGCGAGGCGACGCTGCGCCAGCGCGTCGGGGCCGCTGGCGTGATGCGGGGGCAGCTCAAGCGGCTGCTCCACGATGCCGAGCGGCCCAAGGTCACCCTCCAGGTGCCCGGCCGCCTCGACCACGGCTGACGGCTGCCCTAGCGTCGGCGCCTATAGCGCGTACCGGCCGTTCGCCGCGTATACGGTCGGACCCATGGCCGACCAGATCGACACCGCGCAGCTCGCCGCCATCGTCCGGACCCTCCAAAGTCAGGGCACCGACACGGCGAACGACTCCCCTCCTGATCGGCTTACCGTGACCGCAAGGCTCGCGGGTATCGCCGAAAGGCTTCTCCTCGACACCGTCGCGTCCGCGGCCGAAGACCCGGGGAGCGTGTGGCCCGCTGTCGAGCGTCAGGCCATGTCCGCCGGAGGTTGGAACCTCGACCAGGCCCCTGAGGTCCTCACCCGCCGCGGCGTCCGCCTGCTGACCGCGATCGATGCGACGAGCCCCAGCGACGACCCGGTCACGACCGCGGCGGGGCTCGCGGCGGCGGCGTGCACCGACCTGCTCGACGCCCAGGCCGGCCTTACGCGGGGCGACAGCAAGCGCGCTCGGGCCTCGCTGGAGCTGGCCGCCGCTGCCCTGCACAGCCTCACCCGCGCGGCACGTTCCCTGCCCACCGGGTAGCGCGGCACCATCACGTGCGCCAGCCGGAACCCCGTGCCTCACATGATCCGAACCGTTACAGCCAGCCCTGGCGCTCCGCCGTGCGCGCGGCCTCCACGCGGTTGCGGGCGTCCAGCTTCCGCATCGCTGCCGACAGGTAGTTACGGACCGTCCCCGCCGAGAGGAAGAGCCGCTCGGCGATCTCGTCGACCGTCGCGCCGTCCGCGGAGGCGGCGAGCACCTCCCGCTCGCGGGTGGACAGCGGGTTGGCGCCCACGCCGAGCGCGCTCGTCGCCAGGTCCGGGTCAACCACCGACTCGCCGGCCGCGACCCGCCTGACCGCGTCCGCCAGTTGCTGCGCGGGCGCGTCCTTGACCAGGAAGCCCCTGGCGCCGGCGTCCATGGCGCGACGCAGGTAGCCGGGTCTGCCGAACGTCGTGAGGATGACGGGTACGCACGCTGGCGCGTCCCGGCGCAGTGCGGCCGCCGCGGCGATGCCGTCCATCCCTGGCATCTCGATGTCCAGGAGGGCCACGTCGGCCGCTGCCGTACGGGCGGCGTCCACGACCTCGCTCCCATCCGTCACCTGGGCGACCACCTCGATGTCGGGCTCCAGGTCCAGCAGCGCGGCCAGCGCCCCGAGGACCATCCCCTGGTCCTCGGCCAGCAGCACACGGATCATCGGGCAGGCTCTACCACCAGACCGGGCTCGCCGTCGAGGGCGCGGCCCGGAGCCCGTTCGGCGAGGCTCGCGTCGAGAGGGACACGGACGGTGAGACGGTACCCGCCGCCGGCGCGTGGACCGGTCTCCAGCGTGCCGCCCGCCTGCTCCACCCGCTCGGCCACACCGCGCAGTCCCGTCCCCCGGGCGGTCGCGAGCGCGTCGGCGCCGGCGGGAGGCCCCTGCCCGTCGTCGCGTACCTCCAGCGTCATGGTGTTTCCGTCGGCCCAGAGCTCAATGTCGCAGCGGCCGGCCCGGCTGTGCCGGACGACGTTGGTCGTCCCCTCGCGTACCGCCCAGCCCAGCAGCGTCTCCGTCGTGGCGGGCAGCGGTGTGCCATCCGTACGCACGGTGACGTCGATGGCGGCCGCCCGCAGCATTGCCCGGGCGCCATCCAGCTCCTCCGCGAGGCTGCGCTCCCGGTAGCCGGTCACCGCCTGGCGGACCTCCACCATTGCCTGCCGCGCTACCGACTCGATGTCCGCGACCTGCGTACTCGCACGCGCGGGATCGGCGTCGATCAGCCGGCCGGCGAGCTCGCTCTTCAGCACCACGAGCGACAGGCTGTGGCCGACCAGGTCGTGCAGGTCGCGCGCGAAGCGCAGCCGCTCCTCGCTGACCGCGAGCCTGGCCAGCTCCTCCCGGGCGGCCCGTAGCTCGATGATGAGCCGCAGCAGCTGCCGTATCCCGACCTGTCCCAGGCCGACCATGAACGTGAGGAAGCTGAGAAGCCCGATCTCACTAGGACCGAGCCCGCGGCCGAAACCCACCGCGAGACAGCATGCCGTGGCACAGCCGGACCATGCCACGGCATAACGTCTCGGGAGGATCGTCGCCCCGGCCACGCTGGCGTAGATGAAGAGGCCGAGCCAGTTCCCGCCGAAGGCGAGAGGGAGGACAATCGTCAGCGCGGTGAGCACACCGAGCAACCCCACGCGCCACCACTCTGGGTCGCGCGGCGCGACGAAGCCATCCCACCACATCACCGCGACGTACAACACCACGAAACCTGCCAGCGCGACAGCGGGGAGAGCGGCCGCCGCGCCGTGGAAATGCCGGACGATGTCCGCGATCGGGTAACCGAGGAAGACGAGCCAGACGAAGATCCAGAAGAAGCCGGCCAGCTTGCCTCCCATGAGCCCCTGGTCCGAGGCGTCCACGTGTCCCGCACACACCGGGGATCCATGCTCACTCACGGCGGTCCTCCTGCTCGCTCGCTCCTTGCTCACGGTAGCTCCTGCCCGGCCGGGCCCCGCCCGACTGAATGTGACACCGTAGCCGCTATGGCGTGCACAATGTGACATTCAGTCGGCCCGGGGGTCAGCGAACGGCCTCCCTTCGGCGGTACGCGTACGCGGCGAGCGCGCCGACCCCCACGGTCCACGCCGCGAGCACGAGGCCGGACGCCAGCGTCGGCGCGTGGCCGGCGACGATCTGCCAGCCCAGCTCGCCGTAGCGGTTCGACGGCAGGGCGTGCGCGACGTGCTGGAGAACGCTCGGCAGGATCTTTACCGGCATCCACAGTCCACCGAGCGCCGCCAGGACCAGGTACACGCCGTTGGTGGCGATCTGTGACGCCTCCGTGTTGGTGAGAGAGCCGATCAGCACGCCGAGCGCTGCGAACGGCAGGGCCCCTACCCAGAGGAGCGCCAGCATCGCGGCCCATTGCCAGGCCGCGAGGTGGACGCCGTGGACGACCACCCCGACGATGCTGACGAGGATCAACGCGGGCAGCGCGAGGACGAGCGCGGCGAGCACCTTGGCGGTGATGACCTCGCGTGCGGGCAGCGGGGTCGCGCGGAGCTGGCGCAGCCAGCCGAGCTGGCGTTCCTGGGCGATGCGGGGACCGGTCCCCCAAAGCGCCGCGCCCATCCCGCCGAACGCCGCCATCGACACCATGAACTGCACGGTCTGGTCGACGCCGCGCACGGTGGTCCCGCCGAACAGGCTGGTGAAGAGGAGGTAGAAGCCGATCGGCATGCCGAGATTCAAGATGAGGAAGGTCTTGTTGCGCAGCACACGTAGCACCTCGAGGCGCAGGTAGGGCAGCATGGGTCTCCGTTCGTTTCGCTGTGGCGATCGGTCTCGTGCGGCCCGGCGGGTCACCGCGCCTGCGTCAGCTGGGCGTCGTTCTCGGTGAGGGCGAGGAAGGCGTCCTCGAGGTCGGCGCCGGTCACCTCGATGTCGCGTACCTTCCCCCGACTGGTGTACAGCGCGGCCACCGTCTCGTCGGCGTCGGCGGTGGACAGCGTCACGCTGTCGCCACGGATCTCCATGCCCTTGACGCCGGGAAGCCGGTCGAGCCCTTCCGACGACTGGCCGTCGAGGGTGAAACGCACCGTACGCCCGCCGACCGTGGCCTTGATCTCGGTGGCCGGGCCGTCGGCGATGACGCGACCGCGGGACATCACGAGGATCCGGTCCGCGTTCTCGTCCGCCTCCTCCAGGTAGTGCGTGGCGAAGAGCACGGTGCGCCCGGAGGCGGCGTACGCGCGCATGCTCGTCCAGAACGTGCGGCGTGCCTCCACGTCCAGCCCGGCGGTGGGCTCGTCGAGGACCAGGGTCCGCGGGTTGCCGACGAGGGCCAGGGCGAACCGCAGCCGCTGCGTCTGCCCGCCGGACAGCTTGTTGACGAGGCGGCCGCCGAGGTCGCCCAGCCCCGCGGTCTCCAGCGCCTGATCCATCGGGAGGGGATCGGGGTAGAGGCCGCGTACGAGGTCGACCAGCTCGGCGACCTTGACGTCGGGCATCAGGCCGCCCTCCTGGAGCATCGCGGCGATGCTCCCACTCGCCACGGCCTCGTCCGGCGCCATGCCGAGCACCCGAACGTCTCCCGCGTCGGGCCGCAGCAGCCCGAGCAGGAGGCCGATCGTGGTCGTCTTGCCCGCGCCGTTGGGGCCGAGCAGCGCCACGCTCTCGCCTACGGAAAGGGTCCGGGTCAGGTCGTCAACGGCCGTGACGCGGCCGAAGCTCTTCGATACGTCGGTAAACGTGACAGCGTCGTCCATGTCGCCGACGCTAGGTGGCGGCGGTCACCCTGCGTTAGTGCCACGCGTCACGCATTCGCCGTGACATCTCTCATACGGCCTCGCCGAGGTTAGCGCAGGGCCTCGGCCTTCAGGTCGAGCACCCGCTCGGCGAGGGTCTCGAGTGCCCGCCGTCTGTCCTCGAACTGGCTGGGTCGGTCGGGGTCGTAGGCGTCGAGTACCACGTACCGCGCGCCCAGCGCCGCGAGAGCGTCGAGATCGCGGTGGATCTGGTCGAGCGTCCCCTCGCCCGGGAGCCGGCGCTCGTCGTCCAGCCGCGTGTCGGTGATCCGCAGCGAGATCCGCGGGCAGAAGTCCGGTGTGACGCGGCCCATGTCCTCGGCGGTCCGGCGTAGGGCCGGGAGCCCCTCGTCCCGCATCCACCCGATCCGGGCGCGGAGCGGGTGCCAGACGTCGCCGTACCTGGCCGCTCGGCGGATCGCGGCCTTGCTCGTGCCCCCGACCCAGATCGGCGGATGCGGCGAGCGCGCCGGCCGCGGCTCGGTGTGCACATCGCGGAACGCGACGAACTCCCCCGTCATCGAGGCCACGTCGTTCGTCCAGAGTGTCTTGATCGCGGCGAGGTACTCGTCGGTCATCGGCCCGCGGCGGCCGAAGGGCACGCCCAGGGCCTCGTACTCCTGCCGTGCCCAGCCCACGCCGACGCCGAGAACGAGGCGGCCGTCGGTGAACCTGTCGATGTTCGCCGCGATCCGCGCGGTCAGCAGCGGGTTGCGGTACGGCAGGATCGTCACCGTCGTGCCGAGCTCGATCCGGTCCGTCGCCCCCGCGAGCCAGGCGAGCGTCGTGAACGGGTCGTAGAAGGGCGCCGGGTACCGCGCCTGCACGTCCGGCGTGACCGCCACGTGGTCGGAGATCATCGCGAGGTGGAAGCCCATGTCCTCGGCCGCCTGAACCGAGCCACGCAATGAGGAGGGCGTCGCACCCGGGCCGAAGTTGACGATGTTGACGCCGAACCGCATCGCACCCCTGTCTGAAGCCACCCCGTCGTACACCTCCCCCAAGCCCCGACGACGGCCGGCTATTCCGCTTCCCCGCGTGTCGTCGCCCCGCTACCTCATTTGGTTGTGGATAAGGAGTCGTCTCAGTAAGGAGGAAGCCCCAGCCGCGGAGCGACTCCCTCTCACCTGAGCGGGCCCCGCCCTGCCCGGGAACACCCGGCGGTGAGTTAAGCCAGGTCCGTCACGACGTCGATAGCACAACGGCGCGCGGAGCAGTTGAGCAGCTTCCGGTCGGCCGTCGTCACCCGGCACCCGCGCGCCTCGGCCAGCGCGACGTACGCGGCGTCGTAGGGCGTGAGGTTGTGGCGCAGCTCCCAGACCCGCTCGGCGACCTCATCCCAGGACGCGTAGCCCACGGCGAGCTGGTTCAGCGTCCGCACCGCCTCATCCGCGCGCTCGTCGGCCAGCTTCCCGGCCAGCCACCGGCCCCTGATCGCCGAGGTGACCTCGACACGGAGATGTTGCGGAGCCACCCAATGGGGGTCGGCCGCGAGTGCCGCCTGGGCAAGGTCCCCCAGCCGGCCGTCGTCCGTAAGCGCGTCCACGATGAGCGACGCGTCGACGACGATCACGTGTCTCCAGCGTTCCGCGCATCCCGCTCCGCGCGAATCGCGCCGAGTTCCCGCGCGGTCTCCCCGGGTTCCGAGACCTGGCCGCCGCCGACAGCTCTCACGCGCTTGAGCAGCGCGACATTGTTGGCGCGTCGAGCGTCCTCCTCCAGGAGGTTCCTCAGGTAGACCTGCATCGACTGGCCTCGTGACCGCGCGACCTCACCCAGGGTGTCTCTCACCTGCGCAGGAACGTCCCTGATCTGAATGCTCACCATGGGAGCATTATACATGCATGCGTATCGGGAGCAGTTCAGCCGCGCACACGGTGAACCGCGGCGTCACGCGGCCCTCCGCGAAGCACCTCGGCCGAGGTCATCGCGCTCACGAAAACTGCCGGCGAGGCGATGGCAGGACGCGTGATGGTGTCACGGTCTGACGTAGCCGGAGGCCGACGCCTCGGCCGGCGGGCGGGGTGCCAACCTGCTCTTGAGCGTCCTGATCGCCACATGGCCTCCCCCCGCGACGGCGACGCCGACGACGGCGGCGAGCCAGCCCGGGGCGCCGAGGTCGAACACGGCGATGACGGCAAACCCGTCGAACAGGGCGACGAGGGTGAACCCGAGGTGATCGAGGTAGCGCGAGGTCGGGTGAGCGAGGCTCGTCAGCAGGATGCGCCGGGCCTGCACCGCCCGCCAGACCATATAGCCACCGAGTGCGACGAAGGCCACGAACAGGGCTCGCATCGGGGTACCGAGCCCGGTCCAACTCACGGCGATGGCCGCGGCCAGCGACAGTACGAGCGAAGCCAGCGACCAGAAGTAGACGCGAAAGTATGACCGGCGCTGGACCGCGAGACAGCCGGTAAGGAAAGCGATCACTCCGGAGAGGGCGTGCAGTGCGATGAGCGTTGTATGCAACACGAGTCTGTCCCCCAGCGGTCAGCCGGACCGGTCGGACGCACCCGATTCCTGCGCTGACCTTCCACATTGTTAGGTCTTGGACTAGTCTGCAACATGACAGAGTGGAATGTCAAGACGTGACACAATGGGATGTCCGCAGCGGCCAGGAATGGAGGGGTACCGATGGCTGATCGCCCGCTCAACGCCACGGCGGCGTCCCTGCTCGGGTTCCTGCACGAGGGACCGCTGACCGGCTGGGACCTTGTGGCCACCGCGCAGCGGGTGATCGGCGACTTCTGGTCGCTCACCCAGAGCCAGGTCTACCGCGAGCTCGCGACGATGGCCGAGGCCGGGCTCGTCGAGGCCGGCGAGCGCGGCCGCCGCGACCGCCGGCCCTACGCCATCACCGACGCTGGCCGCGCCGCCTTCGCCGAGTGGGTCGGCCGTGAGCCAGGTCCGGAGACGATCCGGTTCCCGCTGCTGCTCACCGTCGCCTTCGGGCACCACCTGGAACCCGAACGGCTGGCGACCTTCCTTGGCGACCACCGAGCCATGCACGCGCGGCGGCTCGCCGCGTACGAAGCCCAGCGCAAGGCCGCGGAAGCCACCGACCGGGAACCCGACCCGTACGCGATGGCCACGCTGGACTTCGGCCTGTGCTACGAACGTGCCGTGCTGGCCTGGTTCGACGGTCTTCCGCTCCCCCGGACCGAGGCCCGCACCCCCGCGCAGGGGGACCAGAATGGCCCGCATGCTCCTTGAACACCACGGACGCTCCCCCTCCATCCATCCCACGTCCTACGTAGCCCCGACTGCCACGCTCTGCGGAGACGTACATGTCGGTCCGCACTGCCAGGTGCTGTTCGGCGCCGTCTTGACCGCCGAGGGCGGAGCCGTGGGCCTCGACGAGCACTGCGTCGTCATGGAGAACGCCGTCCTGCGAGGAACCCCGCGCGACCCTGTACGGGTGGGGCGACACGTCCTCGTCGGCCCCAGGGCGTATCTCGTCGGCTGCGCCGTCGACGACTGCGCCTTCCTCGCCACCGGCTGCGCTATCTTCAACGGCGCTCACGTCGGCACCCGCGCGGAGGTACGCATCAACGCCGTCGTCCACCTGCGTACTTCCCTTCCGGCCGACACCACGGTCCCGATCGGCTGGATCGCCGTCGGCGACCCGGCTCAGCTCCTCCCGCCCCAGGAGCACGAGCGCGTCTGGGCCGTCCAGAGAGAGCTCAACTTCCCCGGCTATGTGTTCGGGCTGCCGCGCGCGGGCTCCGGCGAGACGATCATGCCGGAGCTCACGCGCCGCTACGGCCGTGCGCTCTCACGTCATCAGCAGGACCGGCACGTCGACGGGGACCAGCCCTGAGCGGTGCTGTCGAACTGCGGCGTGCACTGCTCCGGCGACTCGCCCAAGTAGTAAAGTGCGTTACCTGTTACGAGAATGCCTGCGCCGACCCGGACTCACCGGAGATGACGTACTGCGAGGACCTCGTGAAGGCAGCCGCGATCGTCGATCGCGCCCACGGTGTTCTCGACCAGATCTCGCCAGTCCGAAACCCGGCCACGACGGCGGCGTATGACTCCACGTTCGGATGCCAGGCGGGCGGCTGCCCTGCGCGCCGCCCACCGGTCCAGGGTGGCCGCCCTGACGCCACCGGCCAACGATGAGAGCGCCACCGGCCATCGAACGTGAGGCACACCGGCCCGCGGAGGCTCCGGTGTTACCCAGTTCGCCTCGCGGACGGCGCCTCAAGCAACGGCCGCAGCAGTCGGTGTGGCTCGCGGAGGGCGCGGCTGACCGGGTCGTCGCGCAGGCTCGGGTCCGCCCCGGGGCCCGGGCGGATCTCGACGTCCTCGGGCGGCGCCGCGCCCCCGCAGACCGGGCAGAAGGCCATGCCGTCAAGGCGCGTGCCGCAGGGCTCGTGGTGGAAGACGCGGCGCGGCCCGGCGGCCGACATGTGCCGCTCCCCCCACTGGGCCAGCGCGTAGAGGGCCGGCCACAGCTCCCGGCCCTTGCCGGTCAGGAGGTACTCGTCCCGTGGCGGGGACTGCTGGTAGCGCCGCTTGTCCAGTACCCCGGCGTCGACGAGCGTCTGCAGCCGGTCGGCGAGCACCGCCCGCGGGATGTCGAGATGGGCGAGGAAGTCGCTGTAGCGGCGTACGCCGTAGAAGGCGTCACGCACGACGAGCAGCGTCCAGCGCTCGCCGACGAACTCGAGCGCGCGGGCGAGCGAGCAGTCCTGCCGCTCGTAGTCCTTGCCTAGCCCCATACCACGACTCTACCCACAAGGTTCGGTCACCGAACTCACGGTGTTATGGGCTTTCTAAGTTCAGTGACCGAACTAGGAGATGGCATGGCGGCGAGGACCTCAGGCGCGTCCCGATCCGGGTCGCGACCCACCGCGCGGACCGATCCGGAAGATGGTGCCGCGACCCTGATCGTCGCGAGCGCCGCGACGCTTCTCGTGCTGATGAACTACACGGCGCCGCTGGTGACGCTGCCGGAGACGGCGGCCGGCGTGCACGCGGGGGTGACCGCGCAGACGTGGATCCTGAGCAGCATCAGCCTCGGGCTGTCCGCGCTCCTGCTCGCCGCCGGCAGCCTCGCCGACGACCGTGGGCGCAGGCGCGTCTTCGTGGCCGGCCTCGTCGTCCTGGCCGGTGCCTCCGTCACGTGCGCCCTCGCCACCGACGCCCTGGTCTTCATCGCGGCGCGAATCGTCCAGGGAGGCGCGAGCGCAGCCCTGCTGGCGGCCAGCCTCGGCCTCGTCGGCCACGCGTACCCCACAGGCCCCGGCCGTGTACGGGCGACCGGCGTGTGGGGCGCGATGATCGGCGCGGGCATCGCGCTCGGCCCGATCCTCACCGCCGCCCTCACAGAAAGCGTCAGCTGGCGGGCCCCTTACTGGGTGTTCGCGGGCGGCGCCGTCCTCCTCACCGCGGTCGCGCCGTACGCGCTGCGCGAGTCCCGGGCCGCACGACCGAGGCGGCTGGACCTTCCTGGCGTGGTCACGCTCGGCACGGGTCTCACCTGCCTGCTCGCCGCCGTGACCGAGGGCCGTGCCGGCTGGCTGCGCCCGGAGGTGGCCGCCCTGTTCGCCGCGGCCGCTGTGGCGCTCGCCGCCTTCGTCGCCGTCGAAGCACGCGGACGGGAGCCGATGCTCGACCTCGAACTGTTCCGGCGGCCCGCCTTCGTCGCCGCGACGACTGCCGCGCTCTTCACCGGGCTGTCGATCATCGGCCTGATGAGCTACCTACCGACCGTGCTGCAGCACGCGCTCGGGCAGACGCCGCTCGCGACCGCGGGGGTGTTCAGCATCTGGTCCGGTACGTCGTTCGCGGTGGCGCTGCAGGCCCGGCGGCTCGCGAGCCGGGTACGGGGCCGCCACCAGCTCGCGCTCGGCCTCCTGCTGTGCGCCGTAGGCGAGCTCACGATGCTCGGCTTCGTCGGGGCGGGAACATGGCAGCGGATGATTCCCGGCCTCGTCATCGCGGGCGTCGGCAGCGGCGCGCTCAACTCGGGTCTCGCGCGGCTCGCCGTGGGAAGCGTCCCCGCCGACCGGGGCGGGATGGGCTCGGGCGCGAACAACACCGCACGCTACATCGGCTCATCGCTGGGCGTCGCCGTGATGGTGGCCACCGTAGCCGCCGCGGGGCCGGGAAACGGACAGGGGCACGGGCTGGACGGAGGCACCGACGCGGCGCTGCTGGTCGCCGCGGCCCTCGCCGTCCTCGGCGCGGTCGCGGTCCTCTTGGCCCGCGACCGGAGACGATGAACACGCGTACCCACCTTGGACACCGGGCGACGTTCAGCTAAGTGGTAAAGTACTTTACCTGTTATGAGAACTCCGCCTCCTCCACTGCTACCGCTGCTGCGGTCCCAGGTCCAGGGCGAGCTGCTAGCGCTCCTGTACCTCCACCCCGATCGGGAGTACAGCCTCACCGCGGCAGCCGAGATGATCGGGACAAGCGTCAAGACAGTCCATACCGAGGCGGCGCGGCTCACAACAGCGGGGTGGGTCCGCGACTCGCGCCGCGGCAACGTGCGACTGCTCCGGGCGGCCACCGACACGCTCGTCGCCCGCCCCTTGACGGACCTGCTCGCGGTCACGTACGGGCCCTTGCCGGTACTGACCGATCTGCTCTGCGACCTTGACGGCGCCACACGCGCGTTCATCTACGGATCATGGGCCGCGCGCTACCGCGGTGAGCCCGGGCCGCTCCCGAACGACGTGGACGTGCTCGTGGTCGGCACCACTGATCGCGACGACCTCGACGAGGTCGCACAGGTCGCGCAGGAACGGCTCACGCGCCCCGTCAACGTCCGCCGCGTCCTCCCCGAGGCATGGGCCACGCCTGACACGGCCGACCCCTTCCTCACCTCCCTACGCGAGCGCCCGCTGGTCGAGCTGCGCCTGTCTGATCGAAGGGACGTGAGCGCGTGAGATGGAACCAAGGCCGTGCCACCGTCGAGCGCATGCTGGCCTACGGTGAGCTGCAACGCGTCCCAGCGAGTCGCGGACACGCCGATCACCTCATCGAGCAGGCCCGCAAGCATCTGACGTCCGCGGACGAGGTATGCGCGGCCGACCCGGAAGGCGGTTACGCGCTGGTCTACGACGCCGCGCGCAAGGCGCTGACGGCCGCGCTGGAGAACCAGGGGCTGCGACCAACGACCCGTGGTGGACACCTGGCCGTTTACGAGGCGACGCGCGCCCAGCTCGACCCACCAATGGGTAGATCGCTACGAGCGTTCGACCGGATGCGCCGCCAGCGGCACGAAGTGGAGTATCCGCCCACCGACGCCCCTGCGCTTACCGAGGATGACATCCGTGAGGATCTCACGAAGGCCGCAGCCATCGTTGATCTTGCCGCCAGGGTTCTCGACCGGATGTCGCCGTTCTAAGGCGTGACAGGAGCCCATGACCGCGGACGGGAAGCCGGTGGCTCGCCTACGGGCGAGCAACAGGTCCGTCTACCCCCGCAGACTCGCAACACGGCCGATCTCGTCCACACCACGTTGTGTCGGTACCAGGGCCCGTTGTCCGACCCTCCCCGGCTGTTGGCGGCGGTCGACGGGCTGCGGGTGAGTGCGGCAACGGAAGTCGACGAGCTGCCCGTCTGCGAGGAACGCGTGTACCCGTCGCTCGTCTCCTCGGTGCGGGCGCGGCTACCGCTGCAGGCGCCGAGTCTGACGGGAGGCACCAACAGACGTCTTTGAACCAAGCCGCAGGCGGTCAGACGCCTTCTGTCCAGTACCGCTCAAGTCGGGCGACCGCCTCCTCCTTGGTCACCGCCGCGACGTCCGCCTCGGACAGGCCGACGCGGGAGATGAGCAGGTGTACCAACTCGGCGGGCAGGGCCTCCTCGGGCGGTGCCGGCATGCCCCGGTCCGGCCTGACCCCGTCCCGCACGCAGGCCCAGAAGTCCGGCTCCGACACCTGAAGCTGGTCGCGAAGAATGTGCCTCCACAGACGGGGCCCATAGTCGCTCCGGTCCACGGGGTGGGACACCCTGGTACGCAGGATGCGCCCATCAGGAAGGTCGAACTCATAGGTGATGTGGTGGGTGCCGGTCCGACCGCGCGCGTCCCGGACCCTACGCCAACCCTCGCTGCGGCAGAAGCGATCGTGATCTTCTCGCGTGGGCTGCGGCCACTTCATCGCCCCGACCCGACCAGCCAATCCCGAAGCTGGTCGTCGTCGCTCAGGGTGATGAGCTGGACAAGGCCCCAGTTGTCCCGGTGGTTAGGAGCGTCCAGCAGGTACTCCTGCCAGTCGTCCGCGTACTCACGCAGTGCGTCGATGGTCTCGGCGACCGCCTCGTCGAACGTCGCGCCGTCGGCTCCAATCGGAAGCCTAGGAATGAAGATGGACCATCCGTCGGCCTCGGGAACCACCTGAGCGCGAGACGGGTTGACCGACGCCAGGAAATGCCGGAGCCGCTCCGCAGCGACGACCGCGGCCTTCGAGTCGTCTCGGCGAACCGTGGCCACCCGGCCCCTCTCGGCCGCGTCCAGCAGATCCTTCAGGTGCACCCGCGCCTCGCTGTAACTCTCGTAGTGCACAGCGGCCATGGGGACACCTCCAAACCCTGTTCATGAGTATCCCTTAGGAGGATAAGTACGTCAAGTACTTCACGTACTCGGCGTGGCCTCCTGGACAGGTATGAGGTAAGGCCGCAGGACGCTCTCTACTCGGTAGAAGCGCGGATACCCATCACCTCGACGGCGATCTGGTACGACCGCAGGATCCTCGCCGTTTGGGCCAGCGTCGCCTGGGAGAACGGGAACAGCGTGTCCGGCGTGAGCTGCTCGCCGCCCTTGAGAAGGATGGCGAACACCACCTTCTTCGGGACGAAGTCCGGGGGTACGACCCGTCCCTTGCCTTCGTCCCTCACCCTGTCGACGAAGCGGGCACGGGCATCCGAAGAGTTGATCAGCGTCTGTGCCGACACCAACCCCTGCGCGAAGAGGTGGCTGAGCGGCGCCGACCTCTCCGCCCGCTTGACGTGGATGAGCTCGTCGTCCGGTCCCAGGAGATCGCAGATCTCGACCCCACTGGTCCTGCCGAGCGGATTACGAACCTTCTTACGGTCCAGGCAGACGAAAGCGGGGCGAGCCCCGGGCACAAAGGCGTTGTAGTCCTCCTCATACCGATCGCGCCGCATGTCCCAGGTGGGAAGATCCAGTGAGGGCCCAACGCCAAAGAGCCCGACGATCTCGTCGCGCATGGCACGCACGTACTCGGCGCCGATCTCGTACCACTCCCCGTCGAGCAGGAAGAACCGGCTGGACCCCCGCGACAGGTTGGCCTCCAGCCACTTGATCGCCCTCGCGCCGCCGAGCGGGTCGCGTTCTGTCTCGTTGGCGTACATCTCGACCCGCCCGTTGCGTAGAGCCTGGACCCGCATCCCTGGACGCTGGCGACGGGTCCGATGCAGGAACTCGGCCAGCTCGAGGGGGTCGACACGCCGAGGTGAGGCGCCACCGATCCTGATGGTGAAGCTACGCGCCACCCCGAAGTCGCCGACGAGCGACGTCGGCACGACCGGAGCTAGACAGGCCGGTACCCCAGGATCTCCCAGCACGGCGTCCAGATCGGCATCGAGGCGGGCGCTCAACTCGGCGTCGCCGACCGGCAGAATGTACTCGACGAACTCTAGATCCGGATGTGGGGCCGCACGCTCACACACCCCCGCGATGGTCCTGATGTCGCGAACGAGCTCATCCGGCTCGACACCCAAGCGCATGCGCACCCCCGCCGCCCCATCGACGGGGACGGCACGATCGTCCTCGGAGGAGTACGTGAGGTCCAGGTCGGTGAGCCGACCGCCGATCCTGCGGATGATGTCGGCGTGTTGTTCCACGTCAAGCGTCCAGATCGGCAGCCCGGCCGGGGCCATCGTGGTGTCCGTTCGTCCTCGCGAAGCGAGCATGCGCCGCACCAGGTCCTGGATCTGCTCGGGGTCAAGGCAGCGCACCGCGAAACGGAGCCCGAACCGCTGATCCTTGAGCTCGTCAGGGATCAACCGGTGTCCGTCGCCGTAACCGAGCGCGTACGTGGTGCCGTCGACCGCGACGAGGATGAGGCCGGCCGAGCGGCTGTCGCCGTAGGAAACGTCGATCCCCGTCGTGGTCGACGCGTCGCCGCACCAGCCCGCGACTTCCCGCGTGAACTGGCCGCCGACCCACAGAGCGGGTGCCGTGGCGATCTCGGTCGGCTGGGGGTCGGCACGAATCTCGTCGAGCTTCTCGGCATCGAGCGCCTCGAACATGGCCTCGGCGGTAGGCGAGACGCTCGGGAGGCGATAGAGGGTGGCAATGCGTGTCCTTGGACGCACCATGGTGATCTCCCTCCGTTGCGGACAGCTACGTAACGTAAGGGCTGACCAGAGGCGACCACAGCTTGGACATTGATAACCAGGGATATCGATAGATGCGATTGGCTAGAACGAAACAAGGTGTAGCGTTCCCGTCAAAGGAGGCCGATCGCGCGGTCTTAGCGTTCGCTCGTCGAGACGGAGGGAGGTACGTCGTGACGACTACCCCGGCAGCCTCCTTCGCCTCCCCTCCCGAGGCACACGCACCGCGTCTTCTGATCTCGATGCCGGAGATCGCAGAACTCGCAGCCGTGCGACGTCCCGTCGTCACCACCTGGCGGCGACGGCATCCAGACTTCCCCGCTCCCGTCAGTGGCGACGCCTCTCGTCCCCTGTTCGACGCGCGCCAGGTCACTGACTGGCTTGTCACCACCGGTCGGGCGGATCGGGAGCAGATCGAGCCAGACCTGGCCGTCCACACGCTGACTGCTCTCGGTGGCACTCTCCCCGCAGGCGACCTGGTAGCAGTGGTAACCGCGCTCATCTGCCTGCGCTACCTCGACGACGACGAGCCTCTCGCGGACGGGACCGACGACGTCATCGCCGCGGCGAAGGGCCGCGCTGCCCGCGTCGATCCTGACGATGAGCTCCTGCTGACGGAGATCGACCAGCTGCCCGGCGATGCGGGCTGGCTCGCGTCGGCCGTCGACGAGCTCGTCGAGGCCGCGTGGGGGTGCCGTGGCGCCTTCGAGCGGGTCTTGGGGGTGCGCACCCGCTTCAACGCGACGGACCTCTACGCCCAGGCGGTGGCGCCGGAGCTCGCACACCTGGTGGCCGGCCTCTCCGGGACGCGGGAGCGTGCCAGATACGCCGATCCCCTGTGCGTCACCGACCCCGTCACAGGACCGGGCGACCTGCTCGCGGCGGTCGCGCACCTGCTCGGGGACGACTACGAGCTGATGTTCACGGGCGCCACAAACGACCGGCACCTCGCACGGCTCGTTCGGCGCCGTCTCGCCGTCCATGGGGTGCCGCGCACGGACATGGACATCCGCGAGGGTGACGTGCTTCCGGACGAGGCTGGCGACCCCGATGCGATCGTCACCCAGATCCCCTACGTCCCTCGGGAGGACCGCTCGCCCGGCCAGATACTTGACGCGGTCGATGACATATCCGTACGGCTCGGCCGCGGCTCCGTCGCCGTCGTGGTTGGGCCGGCCGACGTCCTCGTCGGTCCGCTCCCGCCGTACTCGCCGGAGGAGCGCACGCGCGCCAAGCTGCTGACGAGCGACGCGGTCGAGGCGGTCGTCCGCCTGCCTGGCGGGTTGGTGCCGTTCCGGCCGGGCTACGAGACAGCACTGTGGGTGATGAGCCCCGCGTACGAGTCGCGGTGGCGTGGGCGGGTGCTGTTGGTCGACGTCTCCGACAGGACGCTCACTCGCGACGTCGTCGACGCGGTCGTCGAGGACGTGGTCACGTGGCGCCGTGACGGCTACGATCCGCGCCGGCACACGCGGACGTTCGCCGTTCAGGCGCCCGTCAGCGACCTCGTCGATCCAGCTAAACCATTGCTCGCCAACCGTCCGCTGGGCTCCCGCGAGGCGGAGATCACCGCGACCGAGCGGGTCGGCAGGATCGCGCGGCTGGAGGCGGACCTCGACCGCATCGACGCTCACGCCTCGGCCGTACGAAAGCCCGCACGCAGCGCAGTGGCCGCGAGCCAGAAGGGCCCACCCGCGACCGCCACGATCGGGGCGCTGGCCAGACGTCAACGGCTACGGCTGCTGAAGGGGACGAGGCTCAACCCGGCGGACGTCAGCGAGGGGGGGCATCACCAGGTGTTGGGCTCCTCCGAGGTGCTCGGCAGGCAGCGGCGCGGCTCGCGAAAGGTCGACCGCCGCGTCCTGGCCGAGCGCTACCACAGGGCCGAGCTCACCGAGCCGGGCGACGTGATCGTGACGACGGTTCCGGAGCTTGGAGCCATCATCGACGAGGCCGGCTACTCCGTGGTCGAGTTCCCCGCGCGTGCCCTGCGCATCCCTGACAGCGAGCGCGGACAGTTCACGCCCCGCGTTCTCGCGGCGCTGCTCACCGGCGGTCGACACGGCACGCGTCCCGCGGGTGCCGTACGAGCGGCGCGTCGGATAGAAGACTACGACGTGGCGCTGCTCGGACCCGCGGAGGTGCGGCGGCTCGACGAGCTGCTCGCGACCCTGGACGAGCACCGCCAGCGAGCTCGACAAGAGATCGACGCGTTCGACGAGCTGCGCCAGGTCACCACCGCTGGGCTCACCGACGGGAGCCTCGCCTTCGCTGGCGACATCCCCTAACCCACGAGATCGACGAGGAGACAGATGCCACCCAGGAAAAGCGAGACGGACCAGGCGCCGCTGCCCGGGATGCGCGCCGCGGGCGGCCTGCACGGAACGTTGTGGAAGGCCGCCGACAAGCTCCGCGGCTCGATGGACGCGGCGCAGTACAAGGACTTCGTGCTCGGCCTGGTCTTCCTGAAGTACGTCTCGGACGCCTTCGAGGAGCGGCGGGACCAGATCCGTCGTGACGTGCTCGCCGACGGTATCCCGGAGGCGCGGCTCGACCAGTTCCTCGACGACGTGGATGAGTACACACGCGAGGGGGTCTTCTGGGTGCCAGAGGACGCGCGGTGGCCCACACTCGCGTCTCGCGCGAAGAGCGGCGGCGTCGGTGAGCTCATCGACAACGCCATGGACGCCATCATGAGGTCGAACGAGTCGCTCACCGGCGTCCTTCCCAAGATCTTCAACCGGGACAACGTCGATCAGCGCCGCCTGGGCGAGCTGGTGGACCTCATCAGCGACGCGCGGTTCACGGGGCACGGCGAGAGGCCGGCGCGGGACGTGCTCGGCGAGGTGTACGAGTACTTCCTGGAAAAGTTCGCTCGCGCGGAAGGCAAGCGGGGCGGCGAGTTCTACACACCCGCGAGCGTGGTCAGGCTGCTCGTCGCCGTGTTGGAGCCGTACTCGGGGCGCGTCTACGACCCGTGCTGCGGCTCGGGCGGCATGTTCGTGCAGGCGGAGAAGTTCGTGCTCGCCCACCGCGGTCGGCGTGACGACATCGCCGTCTACGGCCAAGAGTCCAACGAGCGCACCTGGCGGCTGGCGAAGATGAACCTCGCGATCCACGGCGTCAGCGGCAACCTCAGCACGCGTTGGGCCGACAGCTTCTACGAGGACAGGCACCCCGATCTCAAGGCCGACTTCATCCTCGCCAACCCGCCATTCAACGACTCGGACTGGTGGCGGAAGGCCGGCGACCCGCGGTGGCGGTTCGGCACTCCCCCGGCGGGCAACGCCAACTTCGCTTGGCTGCAGCACATCGTCTCCAAGCTCGCCGAGCGCGGCAGCGCGGGCGTCGTGCTGGCGAACGGCTCGATGTCTTCCAAGCAGTCGGGAGAGGGAGAGATCCGGGCGGCGATGGTCGAGGCGGACCTGGTCGCCTGCATGGTCGCCTTGCCCCCGCAGCTCTTCCGTACCACGGCGATCCCCGCCTGCCTGTGGTTCCTCACGAGAAGCAAGACCCCTCAGGGCGGTAAACATCTCGCCGAACGCCGCGGCGACGTGCTCTTCATCGACGCACGGAGCATGGGGACCCTCTCCAACCGCACCGAGCGCGTGCTCACTCCCGAGGAGATCGACAAGGTCGCCGGCACCTACCACGCGTGGCGCGGTACCGGGTCCGCGCGCGAGGCGGGGCTCGAGTATGAGAACGTCCCCGGCTTCTGCTACTCGGCCACTATCGAGGAGATCCGCAAGCACGACCACGTCCTCACCCCAGGCCGCTACGTCGGCTCTGCCGAGGCCAACGACGAGGACGACGAGCCCATCGCGGACAAGATCGCGCGACTCACCAAAGAGCTGTACGCCCACTTCGACGAGTCGGCCCGCCAAGAGAAGATCGTCCGTGAACAACTGGAGCGCCTCGATGTCTGAGTGGAAGCGTCTCCGCCTGGGCAACGTCGCAAGTATCAAGCACGGGTACGCCTTCAAAGGCACAGACTTTTCAGATAGCGGACCCGGCCCGCGAGTGCTGACGCCAGGGAATTTTGCCATCGGCGGAGGCTTCAAGACAGGAAAGCCAAAATACTATCGCGGGGAAGTTCCCGACGGCTTTCGTTTGAACCCAGGAGATCTCGTCGTCACGATGACGGATCTAAGCAAATCAGGCGACACGTTGGGGTATCCCGCAATAATCCCTGATGAGCCTGGGTATCTACACAATCAGCGAATTGGCCTAGTCGAGATCAACGCACCACAGCTGATCGATAAGGGATTTCTCTACTATGCTTTCAGGACAGCACGTTATCGCACACACGTATTGGCGGGAGCGACGGGTAGTACAGTTCGTCATACGAGCCCTAGCCGCATCCTCGGCTACACCCTAACCGCACCGAACCTCACGGAACAGAAGGCCATTGGTGCGGCGCTCGGCGCGCTCGACGACAAGATCGCGGTCAATGATCGACTGGCCGCGACTGCACGGGAGCTCGGCCAGACCCACTTCCGCGCTGCCACCTCCGACGATGACGTAGAGGAGCTGGAGCTTGGCGATGTCACAGAGTTCCTGAATCGCGGTGTGGCTCCCCGCTATTCCGAAGACCAATCCGAGCTGCCAGTGCTGAACCAAAGATGCATCGGCGGTGGTCGTGCGGGCACCGCGGCGGCGCGCCGCACGCTTTCCGATAATGTTCCTTCACCGAAGCTGCTCAGAGTAAACGACGTACTGATCAACTCAACCGGGATCGGTACCCTCGGACGGGTAGCGCGTTGGACTCGCGACGAACCCTACACAGTCGATTCGCACATAACCATAGTTCGCTTCGACGCGAACATGGCCGATCCTGTGGTCGCTGGCTTCGCTGTGCTCGACGCTCAGCACGAGATCGAGTCCCTCGGCGAAGGCAGCACCGGCCAGACGGAACTAAAGCGGACCAAGCTCCGCGCCCTGCGATTGGGCTTGCCCTCACGAACTGGAGCAGCCCAGCTCCGCCTTCGGCTCGATGCGCTGGAACGACGTGGCGATGCAGCGCTCGAGGAATCACACGCCCTCGCGGAGCTGCGGGACACGTTGTTGCCGAGGCTGATGTCGGGAGAGCTGCGGGTCCGGGACGCGGAGAGGACGGTCGAGGAGGCGCTATGAGCGCTCCAACGCTGGTGCCGCCGGGGCTCGCCGCCCGCCTCGGGCCGCACGTGTTAACCGCTGTTCCCTGAACGCTCCTGCGGCGTTGGCACCCCGACTGTGGCACGTTCAGCCACCGACCACGACGTCGCGCGCTGTCCCGGGCGCTGCCTCGGAGTGATGCGCGCTAGCACGGCCCCTCGCGGTAGTCCCTGAGGTCGCGACGTTGTGCCGCTCATCTGCGGCTCTCCAGCCGGTTGAGAATCCGCCGAGCGTGGCGTTCGAAGCCGTGGTCACCTCTGGGACGCGCATACGGAAAGATGCCGGCCGCCGCCCACAGCCGTACCAGGTCGATCGACTCGGGTCGTAGCCCAGCGGGCGGGGCGTATCGACCGTAGCCGCTGAGGAAGGCGTCTCGTGTCCCTGGGTCGTCGAGTTCGCGGTCCCACAGCTTCGCGAAGTCCAGCAGTGGACGACCGATGGCAGCGTGTTCAAAGTCGATCAACCAAAGCTGCTGGTCGTGGGCGTCGACGTAGAGATTGCGCCAGCCCACGTCGCCGTGCAGTAGGCAGACCCGGTCATCGAGGTCGGGCCCGCGGCGATCGGCCACGGCGGCGTGGAGACGGTAAATACGCTCTGCGAGCGGCGCGTCGAACTCCGCGACGAGCGCGATCTTGTCGGTGATGAGGCCGTGGAGGTTGGTGTACCTGCGTAGCTGGGGATCGGTGATCCCGACGGTGGTGGCGTGGAAGGCACCGAGTAGCTGCCCCGCCTCCTCTACCCGCCCGTGTGCGGGTGTGAACGGTGTCAGATCATGCCACTGGTAGGCCAGCCATCGGCGTCTGTCGTCGAGGACGCCATGGGCGAGCAGTCGTGGGGTGGGGATGCCGGTGTGGGCGAGGTGATGTCCCGAACGGACCTCGGCGGTGTAGTAGGCGGGCTGGTCGTCGAGCACCTTGACAAAAGCGCTGATTCCACTCGGGAGTACGCCGCGGTAGTGCATGTTGTGGTGCTGCAGCTCCGGTGAGTGGTTGATTGGGGTAAGCGCGCAGCCCAGCTCCGTCTCGATCGCCCTGCGCACATCAGGCTTCGTTGTCATGAACACCAAGCCGGTGGTGGCGGCCGACCAGCTTCCAGGTCTCGCGGTTGCTTTCCCAGAACAGGACGCCGGCAACTTCGGTGGGCGGTAGCCACTGGTGGGCCTGGTGCTCGTGCGGGTTGACGATCACCTCGCCGTGTGGAGCCTGCGCGACGTAGAGGGTCTTGCTGATCGTCAGCTCCGGCGAGATCACGACCTCCAGGCCGGTCGCGACCTCGGTCAGGTCTCTTTCCGCCACTTGAAGACCCGTTTCCTCGCTGAGCTCACGGAGGGCGGCCTGGGGCGCTGTCTCCGCGTTCTCCATGCCACCGGTGATCGGCTGCCAGAACGCCTCGTGTTTGCCGGGCTGGGCAGGGACCTGGAGCAGCAGCACTCGTTGGTCCGGGCCGAACACCCAGCACTCGATGCTGTGTTTGACCGTCATGAGCTGCCTTTCTGCTGTGACTGTGAACGTCCATTGTTCCGGCGGGGAGTGTCGAGGGCCGCGGCGACCTCCTCTACCCAGGCATCTGGTATCGGCTGATCAGGGCGGTAAGCGAGCGCCCATCCCGTGGCTACTTCGGTGGCATGGAGCGGCCTGCTCGCTTGGTGGCTTCCCATTCCCAGCCAGTCGACCTGGTAGCCGGGGTCGGTGTCGGCGCTGTCCGCGCCTCGTATCGTCCGGATGACGCTGGCGTGGTCAAGGCGCTGCCACTGGGTGGTGCTCGAAGCTCGCCGGAGTTCGACGGCGGCGGTCACAGGAGCCCAGGCGACCAACGTGATGCGGCAGTGGCGCTGCGCGTCGAGGACGTCGAGGTAGTGCTTGTTGTTGCTGAGCCGGTAGCGGTGGACGAGTGCCTCGTTGAGGCATCCGAGGTCGGCGAGGGTGTCGCGATGAATGTTGAGTCCGAACGGGAGGGTACCGACGGCCAGCCCGCCGTGGCGGTGGCCGATGACCCCGCGGTCGACGGTCACGACGTTGACGTAGAGGCGTTTGGCAAGTTTGAGCGCAAGGTCGGTCTTCCCGACGGCGGTTGGTCCACTGATCAACAACCCGGAATGCTCTGTGCCGAGGACCGCGCAGTGGCAGAGGCGGAATCCGCGGCGGCGGCCACCGTGGATGAGCATCTCCCGCAGGACCTTGTTGGCCCAGGTGCTTGCGTCCTGGCCAGTCGCCGCAGCCACGAGGACGCGGCTGCCGTCACGGATGACGAAGGGGCCATCTTCGTATGAAGCGACCCAAGGATGCCCAGGCCGCCAGCGGACGGGAAACGCTCCCCTGCCGCGTCGCGAGCTGACCAGCACATGCGGCGACTGCAAGAGCTCGGTCACCTCATGAGGCGGCGTATGCGAAGTGACCACCAGGGTGGCGAACGGCGGACGGGCACACCCGGTGAGGGTGTGATTGGGTGGCCAGCTCAGTGACGGAGGTCGCCTCCGGTCGTACGCGACGTGGAGCGGTCCGAGCACGGTGTCGAGCACCCGGTGGCGGCCGACGTCGAGTGCCTCTCTAGAGCAAGCGGTGGACCACTCCAGCGCAGCCGCGCTCACCGCGTCTGCCGCCGAATCCGTACGCTGTGGAGGTCGTGGGCGAGCCGGGTGAAGGAGTGGCCGGTGTAGCGCTCGACTCGCTCGACCCACCGGCCCGGGATGGCCTCGGGCGCAAAGGCGCCGGCCAGGGCGCCGTAGATCGCCGCGACCGAGTCGAGGTCCCAGCGTGCTCGGCGGCGCAGCAGGATCGGCAACACCTGCCGGGGAGGGAGTCCGGAGAGCCCGAGGCAGATGCCCGCCACGGCGGAGGATCTCGCGGCAACGGCCATCCCGACGGTGTCTTCCAGGTAGTCCACGTACTTGGCGGGTCTGGCGAATCGTTGGACGGCGGCGGCGTGCTGCAGGATCGCCTTCCCGACCTCCGCACCGGCCCCGGAGATCCGCTCCAGCCCGGCCAGCGCCGAACTGAGGACGCGCAGGGCATCGCCGGGCTTCTCACCCGCGGCGGCGCAGCAGGTGACCACCGTGAAGGCGAGCGCCGCCATCACCGCGTCTGGATGGGCGTGGGTGAGCGTCACCGTCTTGAGCACGTCGTACGACAGGTCGCCCAGCTCGTCCGGGCGGTACAGATAGCCGATCGCCGCCGAGCGTGGCACGCATCCGTTAGTGGCTCCGTCCGCGGCCACGTAGAGCGGCCCGGCGGCGGCCTTGAGCTGGTAGATCTGCCGCCCGCCCTGCGGGTTGATGATCCGCAGCTTCTTCTCCAGCGCGTCGCGCGACACGGCGCCGACCGTCGTGACCGTCGTGGCGAGCGCCAACGCGAGCACCGTGTCGTCGGTGATCCGTCCCGTGAAGATCGCCGGTGGATCGGCGTCGGCGCCGAAGGCGACGAGCAGGGCGAGGCTTTCCCTTTCCAGCTGATACCCCGGGCGCTTGTCGATCAACTTGCCGATCGCGTCGCCCAGCCCGAGGCCCGCGAGTGAGCCCCATATCCGGTTGGCGACACCGGACTCGTCGACACGAACGGGCTTCACCACACTCGTCTGACGGGCAAGAAGAGCCAGCGCGCGATCCAGGTTTACCGCCGCTGGCTCGACGATGACCACACCCGATTTCGGCGTGAGCAGGTGTGATGTGATCTTGTGCGGGACGGCGAGACACCGCAACCTCGCCCCCCGAGCCGCTGCGACACCGTGCGGAGAGTCCTCGACTGCCACGGCTTGGTCCGGCCCGACGCTCAGCAACCGGAGCGCTGTGCGATAGCCGTCGGCAGCCGGTTTGCGGACACGGTGGGGCTCTCGACCGATCACGGTTTCGATGAGCGAAGCGAGACTGAGACGGGCCAGGGCGTCCCGAACCCTGTCGGCCTCGTTATCGGTGACGACCACACAGCGCACGCCGCGGGCGACCGCTTCGCGGAGCCAACCGTCGACGCCCGGCCGTACGGGCAGCGACGCGGTCGCCTGGCGATACCGGGCCCGCACCCGACGTGTTACCTCCCCGCCGTCACGAAGCGGCACTCCGAGCCGACGTTCCAACAGGACGGTCACGGGTGGCTTGTCTGTCATGTCACCAGGCTCGGCGCGGTTGGCAGCCCAATGTTCGGCCCACGCATCGGTGGACAGCAGCAGGCCGTGCGAGCGGAACTCGTCTCGCCAGACCTCGTAGTGAACATACTCGGAGTCGGTGATCACGCCGTCGAAGTCGAGGAAGAGGACGTCCAGCCCGGCCCAGTGGGCAGGGGCAGACAGGGAGTAACTCACGCGCCGGCCTCCTCCTTGGCCGTTGCCAGCTGGGATAGGCAGCACCGGATGATCTCCAACGTGTCCGCGGCCGCGCCCAACTCGTCCCCAGTCACCGAGCCGGCGCTGATGCAGTCGGCGAATGCCGTGAGTTCTTCGGCGTACCCCTTGCGGGCCCAGCCACGGTAGAGCTGGCCGGTCTCCCATCCCAGCGTGGCACGATCCCGGATCGAGCCCTCGGTGCCTGACCAGGTCGGCGAGGCAGTGATCCGTAGCCGGTCTTGGGTATCCACCTCGATGAGATCGCCGGTGGTGGTATGCACCCACGCCGCCACCTGGTAGGCGTGCGATCCGGTGACGGCGTTCACCGTCGCCATCGCGTGGCCGGCCAGGCCGGTCAGCCGGGTGCTGACCGCCACCTCCCCTGAGCGGAGCCCGGGAAGCCCCACCGCGTCGATATGGTGCACGCCCCCCAAGAGATGCCGCGCCCAGTCGAGCGCGTGGATGAACATGTCGTAGAAGGCGAGTTCCACCGCGTCGAGGTTCCAGCCGCCACGGGCGAACACGGCCGGAAAGGTCACCGCGATATCCGCCAGCCGTACCGCGGCGCCGCGCTTGGCGATCCAATCGTCCAGAATCCAGTGCGCCGGGGCGTGTCGCCACATCGTGCCAACGGATACGACCCGTTTCCGCTCGCGGGCGAGCGCCGCCAACTGCCGTACCGCGCCCGGGTCGGTGCCCAACGGCTTCTCGACAAACACGTGCTTGCCGGCCTGCAGCGCAGCGCGGGTAAGCGCGATGTGTCCGGCAGGGTCCGTGCTGATGAGCACGGCGTCGACCGCTTGCTCGAACACCTCCCGCGGGTCGGCCACGATCGGGAGCCCGGGGAGGCGCTCGGCGGCCTGTGCTCGTGTCTGCGGGTCGCGTTCGGCGACGGCGACGAGCGTGAACCGCTCGCAGCCCAGGAGATTGGGTAGCAGGCTGCGGCGGAAGTGGCGGCCGAACCCAATGGCGGCGATGGAGACGGTCACGGAGGAGCGCTCCCTTCTTCGGTCGGTCAGGGCTGACGAGCCTCGATGACTTGCCCGGTGATGTGGCGGGCCTCAGGGGACAGCAGCCAACGGGCCAACGGCAGGCTGTCGGCCACGGGCGGAAGCCGCGAGTGTGGGCTCGACCGACCACGAAGCGATTGCTTCGCCGCGCGGTGAGCCTCGGCGAGCGGAGTCTCTGCCGCGATGCCGATGACGTTGGCGCGGACGCCCGTGCCGGACAGTTCGGCGGCCAGGCATCGGGTGTATTGCTCCAGGGCCGCCTTGGCCGCTCCGTAGGCGGCGAGCAGATCTACCGGGACCCGAGCGGCCCGTGAGCCGACTGCGACGATGCTGCCCTGCCCGGCACGTTCGAACGCGGGAACAAGGTGCCCGACGAGCCGAACGAACCCGAGTAGCGTCACGTCGAGCACGTGCGCGAACTCAGCCGTGTCGACCTGCCACGCTTTGGCGACAGCGGCGGGGTCTGCCGCGCAGTACACCAGACCGGTCACACAGTCCAGCTCGCCGACGGCGGTGGCCGCGAAGCGCGCCACCGCGTCCGGGTCGGTGACGTCCGCCGGTACGTAGCGGAGCAGCGATGAGCCCGTACGCGCGCGACGCGCGCCAGCCACAACACGATGCCCTCCCGCCGCGAGATCCTCGGCCAACGCGGCCCCGAATCCGCTGCTGGCGCCCATCACCACGACGGCAAGCGGCGTGCTCATCCGATTCTTCTCCGCTGGGTCCGAAGCGAGCAGCCAACCCCGGCGTTCGCGAACAGCAGCGCTGCGGCGGAGCGAGCGTGGTTCAGGTATCGCGACCGGCCGTAGTCGTGCCAGTAGGCCAGCGCGCCGATGCAATGCACGACGAGGTAGAACCTCACCCTGTCGTACTGGTCGCCCTCGGGGCTTCCATAGGCGGTCAGGAACGCCCGCCAGGCGCTGCTCCGGGTAGCGGCGAACGTGCGCCACCACAGCTTTCCGAGGTCGCTGAGAGGATCGCCCCCGCGAGCCTGCTCGAAATCGCAAAAGCCGATCACCCCGTTCGCTCCAAAGAGGATGTTGGCGGGCTTGAGATCGTGATGCAGCAGCCGCGGGCCCTCGATGTGCAGCGTGCCGAGGTGTGGGCCCAGGAACGCCCACAGCCGGTCGAGATCCCCCGAGGTAAGCGGCAACGAGGCCAGCCGGGTAGTGAGGTGCCGGCGGAGAAAGCACGGCCACGAGCAGGCCGTGGACGCGTGCAGCGGACCGAAGCCGGGGGCGGTAACGCGGTGCAACAGCCGGAGGTGGGCGCCCACCGCTGCCGCGAGGTGTTCGCTGTCGTACCCCTCCACCAGGGGGGCCGCCAGGGAGCGCCCCTCGAGGCGCGTCATGCGCAGGGTGCGGTGCGGCTCGCAAACCGCGCATAGTTGAGGGGCGAGCCGCGTGGATGCCAGCAGCCTCAAGGCTTGCGCCTCGCTGCGGAACCGCGCGGGGCGCTGGTGCTGCTTGACGAGCGTGTCGGCGTCGCCGGCGGTGACGGTGTTCTCGTATCCGGCGTCGTCCGCTCCTTTTCGGGGGGTCGGACGCGGCGCTGGGCCGGGGCACCACGGCCGGTCACATCGGGCCATCGGCACCTCCGGGGCCGGTCCCGGCGGAGCGGGACGGCTTGGAGAAGCTGACCGCGCCGCCCCGAAGTCGCGCGCGAGCCGCGTCCACGGCGAGGCGCCACGCGCCGATCGTGCGCCAGAAACGACGCGCGATGCTGACTCCGGCGAGTGCGGGCGTCGGCACTCGCCAGGTGTCGGAGCTTAGTTCGTCGGCCAGCACGTGTCGCATCACGGCCGTCTGGGCGATCGGGAACCCCCACCACGCCGCGGCCAGGATCCGGCCCGACCAACTTCGGCGCAGCAGCGTCGGGGTGAGGATCGCGGCGAGCCACGGGTAGGTAGTGAGCTCAGCGGTGTCGGCGACCCCCAGCCCGGCCAGACGAAACCGATCCCATCCGTGTACGGTCCGGCTGGCACGCGAGGCCCCCAGCACGGGCACCCAGCTGATCACTCCACGCGCGATGAGCTTTAGCGACTCCAGATGCGCGGCGATGGTGTCCGGCAGGTCGACGCGGTTCAGCACCGGTACCGTGGCGAACCGGGCGCGGTCCAGGAACATGCGATATCCAAGCGGAACGTCGTCAACAAACGGAAACCCGCCCGCCGTCCGGAGTGCGTCGCGGCGCACGAACATCCCCGCCCCTACGAGGTACTGCGGCATCCGCCGGCCGGCCTCGGACCGATCGAGCTTCCATCGCTCTACTCCCAGGCTGCGGGTGGCGTGGTGCAGCCCCTCGGTGAGGATCACCGCGCGGGCGAAGGCGTTCGCCGGAGGTCCGGTCAACGTGGTGACGTTGATGGGCACGACCTGGATAGCTTCGGGTCGCCCCCGGCGTGCTCGCGCCGCCACCCAGGCCGCGGTGTCGGGATGGGGCTGCGAGTCGAAATCGAAGACACCGACCCACGCCCGGTCATCGAGAAGATCGGGCCTCCGGTCGAGCCGGTGGACGGCCCAGTTCAGCTGCGAGGCCTTGTTGCCTGCCGGGCTGGGATCGTGTAGGACCTCCATCCGCTCGGAGTCCGTCCCGGCCAAAGCGCGCTCCAGCGCGTCCCGTGTCGTCATCCCATCGGTTGCGGGACGCTGCTCGCGGGTGGTCGTCACAAACCAGACATGGGCGTGGGGGTAGGCGTCCCGGACCGCGGCGAACGCCGCCACCGTTCGTCGCACGTACGGCTGCTCGGCCAGGGCCGGCACCAACAGATGCAGCACCGCTGCGGACTCGTCCGCGTCGAGCCGGGGCGGCGCTGGCGGCGGGGCCAACGCGGTCCGCGCGGCGCGGCGGGTACGCGCCAGCGTGGCGATCTCCCAGAGCAGGTGCGCGGCCACCGCTCCGGCGGCGATGCGACGTGCGCTGTCACACGGGGGTGAGGGCATGGAATGTGCCTTCCATTGCTGCGGTCAAGAGCTGCAGGCCCCTGGCGTACAGGGCGAGTTGCCGCTCCACGCTGTCGTGGTGCAGCGGCACCATCGACAGGAACTGCACGGCTTCGAGAAGCCGCACCTCGTCCAGGCTGTGTCCGGCGGCAGCGAGGATCTCGTCGCCGATCTCGGCGATTGGGCTGGTCCGAGGGAACACGCACAGCTCCCACCGTCCCGGACCGCTTTCTTCCAGGCTGAACAGGTCCTCGCTCAGCGCGTCGTAACCGCCGGCGTAGCACTGACGGAGCTTGGCCAGGTCGTACCGCACGTCCCCGCCGGGTGAGTTGCTGAACGTGGTCCCCGGGTCGAGCAGCTTGAACGTCCCGTAACGACGGGCCAGCAGGATGTTGGAGAACGTCATGTCGCCGTGGATCAGGCAACTGTGCGTCGCCGCGGCGGACAGTTCGTGGAGCGCCTTCGTGGCCGCCGGCCAGAGTTCGTCGAAGCACGGCAACTCGACACCGTTGACCGTCAACCGCTGCCCGCGGAGCCGACCCCACCTCGGCCAGGAGGCGAGGCGGTGCTCGGTCTTGGTGACGTACTTGCGCCCGCACCACACGGGCAACGCGGCATCGGGGCGGCGTGTCGGAGCCCACAGCCGCCGCTCGGTGATCTCCAACAGCCGAGTGAGCAGGAATTGCCACGTCCTCGGCGGTAGTAGCTCGTACAACAGCAGCTGTGCGAGGTTTGGGTAGTCCAGCAACTCGACGCGGTACCAGCCGTCTCCGACACCCAGCAGGCGAGGGGCCAGTTCCACCGCCGTTTCGGGCAGTGCTCGGTACCACTCCGCCTGCGTCGCCATCAGGGAGCGCTCGCCGCTCTTCACCACCGAACCGTCGTCGGCGATGACGAATGCGTGGCTCGCCCGCCCTCGCACCGCTGCCCGGTTCGCGGTGATGTAGCGGTCGTAGGAGCCCAGATCCCGCCAGCCCACGGTCACGCCGGTCAGCGGACGCTGCTGGCCGTAGCGCTCCAGCAGATCGCTCAGCTCGCCGGTGACCGGGGTCGCGTCGTCCTGCAGCAGCTCCCGCAGCAGCTCGGCGTCAGCAAACCGGTAAGCCCCCACGACCGCGTGATCCGACGAGCTGTCGCGATCCGGCTTGTCGACGTACCCACCGATCCGCCCTGTCCGGTAGACGCGGGCGATGCAGAACTCACGGACCTCGTCCACCTGGCCCAACCCCACCGAGTCCGGCGGCAACGCCGACAGGTCGTCGACCAGAGTGTCGCCGAGCAGGAGCAAGACATCGTCCCCCACCAGGTGAGGAGCGGCACGCCTCAGCGCATCCAGCGGGCCCACCGGACGGTCCTGCACGACGAACCGCACATCCAACTCGGCGCCGGAGAAGACCTGGGCGACGAGTGGGCGGAGCTGGCGGTCGTCGCCGAGAGCGTTGACCACGGTGATCCGGCGGACGCCCGACCGATGCAGCTGCTGCAGCTGCGTCACCAGGGCCGGCCGCGAAGCCGCGGTGACAAGGGCCTTCGGTCGCCCGTGCGCAACGATCGCGATGCGCGTACCCAAGCCAGCCGAGAGGATCACGGCCTGGCCGCGCTCTCGGAAGGCTCCGGGACCGACGTCTCGGTGGCTGCCCATCGTGGTCTCTCCGTTTCGACGACCGGCTACATAGCACCCCCCGGCCGTCGCTGTCGGGCACCCTTGACACGGGTTTGCGACAATCCATTGACAACGCCTTGTGCCGGTGCCTCGGCGACGGAGGTTCGCGTGATCGATCCAGAGGACATCACGGACGCTCGTCGCGCGCTCGGCAAGCGTCTGGCCGCCTATCGGCGTGCAGCTGGTCTCAATCAAAAGCGGCTCGCCCCGATCACCGGCTACGGACGAAGCACCGTCGCCAACGTCGAAACGGGCCGGCAGCGGGTCCCCAGTACGGCAGCCGTACTTCGTGACATGACGTCGCGGTCGGGCGCGGCGACGCGGGGTGATATGTCCTGAAAAGGCGGCTGCCGCGGCGTGTCGCGCGGGGTGGGGGCGGCCGCCCCTCGATCATCGTCGTGTGACCAACTCCGATCTTGAGGCGGCCGCTGCCGCCATG
>JBOHCT010000017.1:0-36389 GCA_050699055.1 Streptosporangiaceae bacterium
GGCCTGGGTCGCGCGCTCGATGTAAGAGGCGAGCACGGACTCGTCGTAGACGATCTCCATGCCGCGTCCGCCGAGCACGTAGGAGGGGCGCACGAGTACCGGGTAGCCGATGTCCTCGGCCACCTGCCGGGCTTCCTCGTACGACGTGGCCGTGCGGTGCTTCGGCGCGAGCAGGCCGGCGTCGTCGAGGACCCGACCGAAGGCGCCGCGCTCCTCGGCGAGGTCGATGCTGGCCGGCGTGGTGCCCACGATCGGAACGCCAGCGTCCTCGAGGCCACGAGCGAGCTTCAGCGGGGTCTGGCCGCCGAGCTGCACGATCACTCCGACGACCTCGCCGGTCTCCCGCTCCGCGTGCACGATCTCCAGGACGTCCTCGAGGGTGAGCGGCTCGAAGTACAGCCGGTCGCTGGTGTCGTAGTCGGTCGAGACGGTCTCCGGGTTGCAGTTGACCATCACGGTCTCGTAACCCGCCTCGCGGAGCGCGAACGACGCGTGCACGCAGGCGTAGTCGAACTCGATGCCCTGACCGATGCGGTTGGGCCCGCTGCCGAGGATGACGACCTTCGGCCTGTCGCCGGCCGGCACCTCTGTCTCCTCGTCGTAAGAGGAGTACAGGTACGGCGTCCGGGCGGCGAACTCCGCGGCGCAGGTGTCGACGGTGAGGTACACGGGACGCACCCCGAGCGCCTGCCGGACCGCGCGGACGACCGTCTCGTCCCGGCCGCGGATCTCGGCGACCTGGGCGTCGGAGAACCCGAGGGACTTGGCCGCGCGCAGCAGGCCGGCGTCGAGGTCGCCGGCCGCGAGGATAGGGGCCGTCTCCTCGACCCGCGCGATCTGGTCGAGGAACCACGGGTCGATGGCCGTCGCGGCGTGCAGCTCCTCGACGGTGGCACCGGCCCGGAGCGCCTGGTGGATCGTCCGCATCCGGCCATCGTGGGGCGTACGGCAACGTTCGACCAGCGCCGTGCGGTCGCCGGGCTCGCTCATCCACGTGAACGAGGCGTCGGGGCGCTCGAGCGAGCGCAGGGCCTTTTGCAGCGCCTCCGGGAACGACCTGCCGATCGCCATCGCCTCGCCCACCGACTTCATGTGGGTGGTGAGCGTCGCGTCGGCGCCGGGGAACTTCTCGAACGCGAACCGCGGCGCCTTCACGACCACGTAGTCGAGGGTCGGCTCGAAGCTCGCCGGCGTCTCCGCCGTGATGTCATTGCGGATCTCGTCGAGGGTGTGGCCGACCGCGAGCTTGGCGGCGATCTTGGCGATCGGGAAGCCCGTGGCCTTGGACGCCAGCGCGGACGAGCGGGAGACCCGGGGGTTCATCTCGATGACGATCATGCGACCGGTGTCCGGGTGGACGGCGAACTGGATGTTGCAGCCGCCGGTGTCGACACCCACCGCGCGGATCGCCGCGATGGCGACGTCGCGCATGTGTTGGTACTCGCGGTCGGTGAGCGTCATCGCGGGCGCGACGGTCACCGAGTCGCCGGTGTGCACGCCCATCGGGTCGACGTTCTCGATCGAGCACACGACGACCACGTTGTCGTGGTGGTCGCGCATCAGCTCGAGCTCGTACTCCTTCCAGCCGAGCACGGACTCCTCGAGCAGGACCTCCGTGACCGGGCTCGCCTGGAGGCCGGCGCCCGCGACCTGTCTGAGCTCGCCCTCGTCGCGGGCGATCCCGGAGCCCACCCCGCCCAGGGTGAACGACGGGCGCACGACCACGGGGCAGCCCAGGCGCCGGACGGCGCCGAGGCAGTCGTCGAGCGAATGGCAGATCGCGCTCCGCGCGGACTCCGCGCCGATGGAGGCGACGATCTCCTTGAACCGCTCGCGGTCCTCCCCTGCCCGGATCGCGTCGATCTTGGCCCCGATGAGCTCGACCCCGTAGCGGTCCAGCACGCCGGAGTCGTACAGCGCGACGGCGGTGTTGAGCGCGGTCTGGCCGCCGAGGGTGGCGAGCAGCGCGTCCGGGCGCTCGCGCTCGATGACCTTGGCCACGACCTCTGGGGTGATCGGTTCGACGTACGTGGCGTCGGCGAACTCCGGGTCGGTCATGATCGTGGCCGGGTTGGAGTTGACCAGGCTCACCCGCAGCCCTTCGGACCTGAGCACCCGGCAGGCCTGGGTGCCGGAGTAGTCGAACTCGCACGCCTGGCCGATGACGATCGGCCCGGAACCGATGACGAGGACGGAGGCGAGGTCGGTGCGCCGCGACATGTCAGGCTCTCACCTCCATCAGACGAGTGAACCGGTCGAACAGCGCGGACGCGTCGTGCGGTCCCGGCGCCGCCTCGGGGTGGTACTGCACGCTGAACGCGGGCGCGTCCAGGCAGGTGAGACCCTCCACGACGCCGTCGTTCAGGTCGACGTGGCTCACCTCCGCCCGGCCGTACGGCGTCTCGAAAGTGCCCCCGAGCCGCGCGTCGACAGCGAACCCGTGGTTGTGGCTGGTGATGTGGACCCGGCCGGTACGGCGGTCCTGGACCGGTTGGTTGACGCCGCGGTGGCCGTAGGGCAGCTTGTACGTGCCGAGCCCGAGGGCGCGGCCGAGGATCTGGTTGCCGAAGCAGATGCCGAACACGGGGACGCCCGCGTCGAGCACGCCGCGCATCGTGGCGACGGCGTAGTCGGCGACGCCGGGGTCGCCGGGCCCGTTGCTGAAGAACACCCCGTCGGGACCGTGGGCGAGGACGTCGTCGGCCGTGCTGGCGGCCGGCACGACACGCACCTCGCAGCCGCGCCCGGCCATCCGCCGCGGACTCATCGCCTTGATCCCGAGGTCGACCGCGGTGACCCGGAACCGCGGCCGCCCGTCCGGGCGCACGACGTACGGCTCGGCCGTGGACACCTCACGCGCCAGGTCCGCGCCCACCATCGACGGGCTGGCCAAGACCCTCTCGAGCAAGGCCTCGGGGTCGGTGGTCAAGGTGCTGATCCCCCCGCGCATCGCCCCTCGCTCGCGGAGGTGGCGGGTGAGCGCGCGGGTGCCGGGCATGGCCATCCCGACAATCCCGCGGCGCCGCAGCTCCTCGTCGAGCCTCCTTTCGGACCGCCAGCTCGACGCGAGGCGGGACGGCTCGCGCACGACGTAGCCGGCGACCCAGATCCGCCGCGACTCCTCGTCGTCGTCGTTGACGCCGGTGTTGCCGACGTGCGGGGCGGTCATCGCGACGATCTGCCGGTGGTACGAAGGGTCGGTGAGCGTCTCCTGGTAGCCGGTCATGCCGGTGTTGAAGACCATCTCGCCGAACGTCTCGCCACGGGCCCCGTAGCCGACTCCTTCGAAGGCACGCCCGTCCTCGAGGACGAGCAGCGCGGGCACAGGTTCGGTCACAGTGCCCCCCCGCACGGCGGGAATGTGGTCTGGGCCGCGGGCCCCGCACATCCGGGCGTCCCCGCTCGCGTCGCTTTCTCCGCTTTCTGCCGTGGTCATGTGATCTTCCCGTCCAGGACGGTGGGACGCCCCCGCAGGAACGTCGCGACGATCGTTCCTGGCAGCCGCATGCCGGCGAAGGGCGAGTTACGGCTCCTCGAGGCCGACGCCGACGGGTCGACGACGGCGCGCCCCGCCGGGTCGACCAGGGTCATGGTGGCGGCCCCGCCCTGCTCCAGCGGTTGGCCGTGACCGGGCACGCCAGCGATACGCGCGGGGCGGTAGGACATGCGATCAGCGACGCCCTCCCAGCTCAGCCGTCCTGTCTCGACCATCGCCTCCTGGACGACGGACAAGGCGGTCTCCAGGCCGAGCATCCCGGGGGCGGCGGCCGCCCACTCGGTCTCCTTGTCCTCGAGGGCGTGCGGGGCGTGGTCGGTGGCGACGGCGTCGATCGTGCCGTCGGCGAGAGCAGTGCGCAGCGCCTCGACATCGGCGCGGGTACGCAGCGGAGGGTTGACCTTGTAGACCGGGTCGTACGTCCGCGCGGTCTCGTCGGTCAGCAGTAGGTGGTGGGGGGTCACCTCGGCGGTCACCCGCCACCCCTTGCTCTTGGCCCAGCGGACGATCTCGACCGCGCCAGCGGTGGAGACGTGACAGACGTGCAGCCGCGAGCCGACGTGGGCCGCGAGCAGGCAATCGCGAGCGATGACGGCCTCCTCCGCCACGGCGGGCCACCCTCGCAGCCCGAGGTGTCCCGACAGGTCCCCCTCGTGCATCTGGGCGCCCTCTGTCAGTCGTCCCTCCTCGGCGTGTTGGGCGATCAGGCCGTCGAAGGCCTTGACGTACTCCAGGGCCCGACGCATCAGTACGGGATCGATGACGCACCTGCCGTCGTCGGAGAAGACGCGCACGTGGGCGGCGGAGTCGGCCATCGCGCCGAGCTCGGCGAGCCGTCGCCCCTCGAGCCCGACCGTGACGGCGCCGACGGGGCGTACGTCGCAGTGACCCGCCTCGCGGCCGAGTCGCCACACCTGCTCCACGACCCCCGCGGTGTCCGCGACCGGTTCGGTGTTGGCCATCGCGTGGACGGCCGCGAAACCGCCGAGCGCCGCGGCGCGCGTGCCGGACTCGACGGTCTCGGCGTCCTCGCGCCCTGGCTCGCGCAGGTGCGTGTGCAGGTCGACGAGCCCGGGCAGCGCCACCAGGCCGTCAGCGTCGACGATTCCCGCACCCGCCGCGGTCGGGCCGGCGCCGATCTCGGCGATGACCCCGTCGCGTACGTGGATGTCAGCGGGCTCGCCGCCGGCGACGCGCGGCCCGCGCAGGATCCACTCGGGCGAGCACCGTCCGCTCACGTGTCGACCCCCATTCGTCCCGCGGCAGCCCGCGAGCCGCTCCCCGGCCCGTCGGGCTGACGGCCGGCGCCCTCCTCACCTGGCCGATCTCGGCCACCGATCGCCGGCTCCGCACCGCCGAGGAGAAGGTAGAGCACCGCCATCCGGACGCTCAGGCCGTTGGCGACCTGCTCGACGATCGTCGCGCGCGGGGAGTCGGCGACCTCCGCCGCGATCTCCATCCCGCGGTTCATCGGGCCCGGGTGCATGACGATCGCGTGGTCGTCGAGCGCGGCCAGCCGCTCGACGCCGAGACCGTAGCGCCTCGTGTACTCGCGCGCGCTCGGAAAGTACGCGTCGTGCATGCGTTCGCGCTGTACCCGGAGCATCATCACGACGTCGCTCTTACGCAACACGCTGTCGAGGTCGTAGGACACCGCGCACGGCCAGGTGTCGATCGCGAGAGGAAGAAGTGTCGGAGGCGCCACGAGCGTCACCTCTGCGCCGAGCGTATGGAGCAGCAGCACGTTGGACCGAGCCACCCTGCTGTGCAGGACGTCGCCGACGATCGCCACCCTCGCGCCGTCGAGGGGCCCGAGATGGCGGCGCATGGTGAACGCGTCCAGTAGCGCCTGAGTGGGGTGTTCATGGGTGCCGTCGCCCGCGTTCACGACGCTGCCACGCACCCACCCCGCCAGCCGGTGCGGGGCGCCGGACGCGCCGTGGCGAATGACGATCGCGTCGGCCCCCATCGCCTCGAGCGTGAGCGCGGTGTCCTTCAGGCCCTCGCCCTTGGACACGCTGGAACCCTTGGCGGAGAAGTTGACGACGTCCGCGGACAGGCGCTTGGCGGCGAGCTCGAACGACGTGCGGGTGCGCGTCGAGTCCTCGAAGAAGAGGTTGACGACCGTGCGGCCGCGCAGCGTGGGCAGCTTCTTGATCGGACGGTCGGCCACGCGGGCGAGCTCCTCCGCGGTGTCGAGGATGAGCAGGGCGTCATCGCGGGTGAGGTCTCCGGCGGAGATGAGATGGCGCTTCACGCGGCTCCTCCCCCAGCCCCTCCTTCTGAGCCTCCCTCGCCGGCACGCTCACGGGCGCCGGTACGCGGGCGGTGGCGACCACCGTCGGAGGCATCGAGTACGACGGCGTCGCGGCCGTCGACCTCCGCGACCTGCACGCGGACGGTCTCGTGCAGGGACGTGGGGATGTTCTTGCCGACGTAGTCGGCTCGGATCGGCAGCTCGCGATGACCACGGTCGACGAGGACGGCCAACTGGACACCACGCGGCCGACCGAGGTCACCGAGCGCGTCGAGCGCCGCCCGAATGGTCCGGCCGGAGAACAACACGTCGTCGACGAGGACCACACGCTTGCCATCGACCCCCTCGGGAGGCACGTCGGTGCGTCCCAAGACTCGTGCGGGCCGCATGCGCAGGTCATCGCGGTACATCGTGACGTCGAGCGAGCCGACCGGGATGCGGACGTCCTCGACCTGCTCGATCCGCTCGCGCAGCCGGTGAGCGAGCGGGACCCCGCGAGTGGGGATACCGAGCAGGACGACGTCGTGGGCGCCCTTGGTGCGCTCGATGATCTCGTGCGCGATACGCGTCAGGGCCCGTCTGACGTCGGGGGACTCGAGAATGACCCGCGCACCGGCCCCCAGGGGCGCCGGCTCAGCTCGATCATGCGCGGGCACGACAGCCACGCAAGTGACCTCCTTCCCCGCCTCTCGGGACGGGCCGTTAAAGGATGTCGTTCTCCGCCCGGACGTACGGGACCACATGTCCTCAGCGGCCTCAGCATCGACTGCAGGCCAGCACAGGCGGATGTTAATAGCACTCTACCAACGTTCGGCCAGGATCGACGCCGTAGCGCGCCCTTCCGGCGGCACAGTTCGGCCACCCACTTGACGTGGGGGCCTGGGCGATTTACGGTCACTGTGCGTAACTGGAGCAGGTGAGGATCCCGGGACACCTCCGAAGGCCGAACAGCGAGGGGTGCCGGAGCATCTCTGACGACGATCGCCGGGGCAGCGGCAACTGGCCCCGCTCACCGTCATCGCGGATGCCCCGGTGCTCAGGAAACCGTCGGAGGGGTGGTCGGGACCGACTTCTGGTCCGTCCTACATATCGAGCCGGGGGGCCGATTCCGATGCCGTCTGACTACGCGAAGGCGCTAGGCGCCAAGCTCCGTGCGATCAGGACCCAGCAGGGGCTCTCCCTCCACGGTGTGGAGGAGAAGTCCCGCGGCCGATGGAAGGCGGTGGTCGTGGGGTCGTATGAGCGCGGAGACCGCGCTGTGACCGTCCAGAAGCTCGCCGAGCTCGCGGACTTCTACGGTGTGCCCGTGGCTGAGCTGCTCCCCGGTGGGGCATCCTCCCCCGCGGCCCTACCGACTCCGCGGCTCGTCATCGATCTTGAGCGCCTTCAGCAGCTGCCGAGGGACGAGGCCGGCCCGCTGGCGCGCTATGCCGCCACGATCCAAAGCCAGCGTGGCGACTACAACGGCAAGGTCCTGTCCATCCGTCAGGAGGACCTGCGGTCTCTTGCTGTGATCTACGACAAGTCTCCGACGATCCTCACCGAGGAGCTGATCGACTGGGGGGTCCTCGATCCGGACGCCCGCCGGGCCGTGGAGTCGTCGACCCTCTGACGGCAGACCCCAGTGATCCACCATCTCTGCTAGACCGGACACTGACCCACCGGCTCTCGCAGACGCCCAGGTCCGACGGTTACTCGCCATCGGGCGGCGTCGCTTCGCTCAACTCGCGCGAGGCACCTCCATTGGCAGCCTCGGTGCGTACGGCATCGCCAGGGAGCTCTCGACCAGCGAGACGTATGTCTCCGCGTCGCGAACGAGGTCGTCGGCCTCGCGCCGCGACACCGCGCTCGGCAGCCCGGCTTCGGCGGCCGCACGCTTGTCTGCGCCCATCGCGAAGAAGTCCGCCCACTCTCCCAGCGCGGGCGCGACCTCCGGAAGTAGAGCCCAAACGCTGCGCGGCCGCTTCCGGCGCCTCGTGTCAGTGGGGCGGGCCCGCGTGGCGAGCACGGCAGCGCTGGCGCGCAACGCGGCCAGGTGGGCCGACGCGTAACGTGCGGCGGGTGTAGCTGCCTCGTCGGCGTCGGCGAGGCTCTGCCGGGCCGACCGGAGCAGTGCCAGGGCCGGGGGGCGGGCCCGCGGCCGTGGGTGGGGCACCGACACTGTAGGCCACATCATTCCCGAGCCTCCTTCCTGGGACGGCGCTGGTTCCTGGGACGGCGCGGGGACGGCCCCCTCCAGAAGCGAACGACCCTCAAAGTCCTTCTCGGGCACAGCCCCCTTCGTTCCCGAGTACGAGGCCGCTCCGGGCGAGGCGCTTCCCCTCACCCCGCCCGGGGCGCCTCACGCGTTCGGGCACGAGGGCCGAGATCTCCCGAACGGATGTGTCGACTCGAACGTATGTTCGATCCACGTCATCTATCCAAACCCATGCCGGCGGTCCCGTCAACCCGCGGCGGACCCGCGCGTGCGGAGGTCCTGGCCGACCACGGAGCGCGCGGACAGATGGTCCTCGGACAGCCCGTCAGCATCACCTCATGGGCTGCGGACGAACACGGCCTCGCCGTGACTCACGAGGCCGGGGAAAATCGTGCCCGTGTGCATCGGGATACGGACGCAGCCGTGCGACGCGGGGGCCGGCGGCACGTATGGCGCCCCATGCACAGCGATGCCGCCGACGAAGTACACCGGGTTGTAGAGGCGCCCGAGATCGGAGGTGCGCCACCCGTGGACCCGCCATGTCGTATGGAAGTCGCCGGTCGGCGTCACCGCGTGCGCGCAGCCGTTCTCGCTGCAGTAGTACTCCCCTGACCCCGAGGAGATGTGGCTGATCAGCGCCAACTGATCGTGCTTGTAGACGTACAGGACCTGGTGCGTGAGGTCGATCTCCACACGGTCGGCCGGCCCGCCCGGCTCCAGCGACCGTGGCGCTCGCGGGTCCGCGAGGGCCGCACGGGTCTTTGGACCCACCGCACCGTCGGCACGCAGGCGGTTGACCCTCTGGAAGGCCCACACCGCCTGCTCGGTCGTCCCTCCGAAGACTCCATCGACGACGCCGGGGTCATAGTGCATGGTCTTGAGACGCCGTTGCAGGGCCCGCACCTTGGGGCCCTCGTCGCCTGCGCTCAGGACCTTCGGTTTCTTCGGGCGCTTCGTCGCGTCGTGCCGCTTCGTCTGCTTTGTCCGCTTCGTCGCGTCGCGCTGTGCGGGTGTGGCGTCGTCGGCCGCCGCCGAGGGAGCCGCGTGGGCGGGCCCGTCAGCGGCCGCCCGGACAGAGGACCGTGGTGACGGGGTCGCCGTTCGCTCCTGCGCTACCGGGCTGCGATCGGGCCTGTTTCCCGCCGCTTGCTCGCTGGAGGCGCTCTCTCCGAGGCACGCCTGAGTGAGCAGCACTGCGAGTACAAGCACGATCCATCCGGCGAGGCGTCTCATGAGTGAATCCTTCCCGGGTTCTCACCATTCGTAGACGTGCCGGACGACGATGATGTTGCGGGTTGCGAGTCACGGCTCAGTAACCATGTTCGAGCGGGGCCTTAACGGTAGCGGCAACGCGTGGCCCGCGGGCCACGACACGGCGTCCGCGAGCACGAGAGCGCCCGACGGCGGGCGTCTGCCGGGTAAAGCGCGTCATCGCACCCGAGCCCGGCGGCCGCCCTGCCCGGTGGTCTAAGCTCGCGCACGTGGAAGGGGAGATGCTCCGCGGAGTGGACGCCGCCGGTTTCGGCCCTTGGGTCGACGCGGCGGTGGAGGTATACGCCGGAGCCATGAAAGCCTCCCGTGAACAGGCTCGCGGCCGCCGCCCGATCATGGAGCGTCATCTCGGCTACCCAAACTTCCGTGCGTATCTGGCCCTCGCGGGTGAGGAGCTCGCCGGCTTCTGCTACGGGTTCCACGGCGAGCCTGGACAGTGGTGGCACGACGCCGTCGCCCGGGGGCTGACACAGAAGGCGGGCGAGGGCGTGGCTCTCTCGTGGCTCGACGAGTCGATCGAGGTCGCGGAGCTGCAGGTGATGCCGACTCGGCAGGGTGGCGGGATCGGGCGGGCCCTGCTCACCACGCTGTGCGGCGAGCGTGCCGAACGTACGGTCGTACTGTCGACCTTCGACACTGACTCGCGCGCCCGCCGACTCTACCGTTCGCTTGGCTACGTCGACCTGCTCACCGCGTTCCGCTTCCCAGGCAGCGCGGAGGTCTTCGCCGTCATGGGCGCGCCGCTGCCCCTGCCCGAGGCGGACGACGCAACCCGAGACGGGCGTAGATCTCCCTCGTCGCCGTCGATCGGTTGAGCGTGTAGAAGTGCAGCCCCGGAGCGCCTTCGTCGAGCAGCCGCTCGGACAGCTCGCTGGCGTACTCCACACCGATGGCCCGCACGGCGGCGGGGTCGTCCTCGACCGCATGCAGCCGTTCGGCTAGCTCGGGTGGGAACTGCGCGCCCGACAGCTGCGAGAAGCGCTCGATCTGCCGGACGTTGGTCACCGGCATGATCCCCGGGATCACGGGTGCCGCACAGCCCAGCGCGGTGACCCTGTCGCGCAGCCGGAGGTAATCCTCGGCGTAGAAGAAGAACTGGGTGATCGCGAAGTCCGCGCCGGCCCGCACCTTGTCGATGAAGAAGCGCGCGTCGGTCTCCTCGTCAGGCGAGCGCGGATGCTTCTCTGGGAACGCGGCGACACCGACGCAGAAGTTGCCCGAGCTCTTCACGAGCCGCACGAGCTCGGCGGCGTAGGAGAACCCCCCGGGATGTCGCGTCCACTCCCCCGTCGGCTCACCGGGCGGGTCGCCGCGCAACGCGAGCACGTTGCGGACGCCGGCGGCCGCGTACGACCCGACGACACGCCGCAGCTCGGCCACGGAGTGGTCGACCGCGGTGAGGTGCCCCATGGGGGTGAGGGTCGTCTCGGCGGCGATCCGCTCCGTGACACGTACGGTGCGGTCGCGTGTGTGTCCGCCGGCCCCGTACGTCACCGATACGAATGCTGGGTGGAGGGGCTCCAGCTCGCGGATCGCCCGCCAGAGGTTGCGCTCGCCTTCGTCGGTCTTGGGGGGGAAGAACTCGAACGAGAACGACCGCTCCCCTCGTTCGAGCAGCTCGCTGATCCTGGGCTTGAGTGGCCGCGCGAATAGGGCCGCTGGGCTCGCGGGCCCCTGAGCTTCGCCTGACCTCGTTGTCGTCGGTCGACGCAGGCCCACTGCGACTCCCTCCTCCGCCTCGCCATGCTCGCTCAGCTGACCCGCTCCCTGACCCACCGCCCTACCTGCGCGGCCACTGAGCCCGGACGCGACCGTCGGGTACGGAACAGACATGCGCCTCAGGCTAGTGGCAATCCCGCTGAGACACCGGCTTCCCCGGCGAGGTTCGGCGGCGGCCGGTGCGGTACGAGCGGGAGATCAATGAGCCGAACGGAGCCGACGTGCCAGCTCGGTGGCTGCCGCCCGGGGGTCGCCGGCCTCGGTGATCGCGCGTACGACAACGGCGCGACGCGCTCCGCGCGCGATCACGTCGTCGATGTTGCCGAGGCCGATCCCCCCGATCGCGAACCACGGCCGACCGAGGCCTCGCGACGCGGCGTACGACAGCAGCTCCGGGCCCGCGGCGGGACGCCCGGGCTTCGTCGGTGTCGTCCAGGCCGGGCCGACGCAGAAGTAGTCGGCGCCAGGCTCCTCGGCGGCGGCGTCAACCTGCCCCCGGCCATGGGTGGACCTGCCGATCAGCACGTCGTCGCCGACGATCTCGCGTGCGAGGGAAACCGGCAGGTCGTCCTGGCCGAGGTGCAGGATGTCGGGCCGGACGACGTGCGCGATGTCGGCCCGGTCATTGACGGCGAGCAACGTGCCGTGGCGCGCGCAGGCGGCACGGAAGACCGAGAGGTACTCGATCTCCTGACGCGCCTCCAGGTCTTTCTGGCGCAGCTGGACGATGTCGACGCCCCCGGCGAGCGCCGAGTCGAGGAACTTCTCGAGATCGCCCTGGTGCTCGCGCGCGTCGGTGCAGAGGTACAGCCGTGCGTCTGCGAGGCGAGCCAGCCGAGCGCCACGGTCCGCCCCAGCCCTAGAAGTCACAGCCCTAGAAGCCGAGGGCCTGGGCACGGCGGCGCACCTCCTTCCCGCGGTTCTCGGCCAACGCCCGCACGGGGGGGCCGGGCAGTGAGTCGTCGGGGGTGAACAGCCACCGCAGCGACTCGACCTCGTCGTATCCCGCGTCCGACAGCAGGGTGAGGGTCCCGGAAAGGCCCTTCAGGATCTGGCCGTCCAGGACGAACGCCGCCGGTATCTGCAGCCCTTCGTCCTGTCGCTCGACACCGACGATCGCGTGCTCACGCAGCATCCGCTTGATCTGGCCGGTGCCGACGCCCATCCGGTCGGCGGCGTCCGCGGTGTTGAGCCAGTCGCCCACGAGCGCGTCGGTCTGGGAGTCGATTCGTGCCACCCCTCTAGAGTGCCACCTCCACGGGCACGCGGGCCGCGACACGCGGCGCTCGCCGCGCCCCCACGCCAACATCCGCGTTCGAGGTTGGAGACGACGGGAAAGCACCACTCCGTACCGCGGAGACGGATCAGCGGAGCGACGGTCAGACCTGTGTGGCGCAGTCGCGGACACGCACCGCGGGGTCCGCGAGGCGGTCACGGTCGACCGGCCTCCCCGACGCGATGAGCTTGCGGGCCTGCACCATGTCCCGTGGCCGGTCGACGCTGAGCAACGCCACCAACCGCTCGCCGCGCAGCCAGCACGCGGCCCAGTCACCTCTGCGGGGGTCGCCGCGCCACAGCAGCTCGTCGGCGACCGGATGGTAGCCGACGTACTGGAGCATCCTGCCGTGCTGCTCGGACCAGAAGTACGGCACGGGATCGTAGGCTCGCTCCGCACCGAGGAGGACGGCGGCCGCCGTGTCCGGGGCGCGCAGGGCGTCGTCCCAGTGCTCGACGTGGACCCGTGCGCCGAACCTCGGCGACCACCAGTCGGCGCAGTCGCCGACCGCGACGATTCCCGCCATGCTCGTACGCAGCGACTCGTCCACGACGACGGCCCCGTCGATCGTCACGCCCGAGCCGGCGAGCCAGGCGACGGCGGGACGCACGCCGACAGCTACGAGAACCTCGTCCGCGGGCAGCAGCTCACCGTCCGCGAGCTGGACCCCCTCCCGCTCCACCGAGGCCACCGCGGCGCCGAGGCGCAGCGCGACGCCGGTTTCCGCGTACCAGGACTCCGTGTGCCGGCCGATCCCCGCCCCGACGGCGGTCGCGAGCGGCGCCTCGCCTGCCTCGACGACGGTCACCCGGCACCCGGCCGCGGCCGCCGCCGTAGCCACCTCCGCTCCGATCCACCCGGCGCCGACGACCACGAGCCGGGTACCTGGACGCAGCGATCCTCGGAGGGCACGGGCGTCGTCCACGGTACGCAGCAGCCGTGACCGGCTGTCGCCGGGAAGACGAGTGGGCTCGGCGCCCGTGGCGATGACGAGCCCGTCGAAGGCGTACGTCGCTCTGTCGGTATCGACGGTCCCGCTGCGCAGGGCGGTCGCCCGCTCCTCCAGCCGAAGCTCGACCCCGAGCCTGTCCCAGTCCGCCTCCAGCGTCGTGTCGTCGACCTCGCCGCGCAGCAGGGCCTTCGACAGCGGCGGCCGCTCGTACGGCAGGTGCGGCTCGGCGCCGATCAGTGTCACCTGTCCCGTGTATCCCCGCTCCCGCAGCGCCTCGGCGCTGCGCAGCCCGGCCAGGCCGGCTCCGACGATGACAACGCGCTCCACAGGCCCAGACCCTAAGGGCGTAGCCGCCGTGATCATGGAGGACCCGCCAGCACCAGGTGACGAGATGTACCACGGCCACACCGCCGCGTCGGCTCCCCCAGCGATACGGCTTGTCGCGTGTCGGAAGTCTTCTTCACCCTGGCGGTGCCCAGGCGGCGCCTCGCCGCGCCCCATCCCCACGAAAACGCTGCCGCGTTTCCGCGGGGACCCCGGGGTCGTCAGTCGACGCAGGGCCCACTGCGCCTCCTTCCTCCGCCTTGCGATCCATCCGCCTGGACCGCCGCCACTGGCAAAGGACCTCCGACACGCGACACTAGCGTCAAGCTCGCGGAATGCTGCGCACGGCCTGCCCGTTAAGCTCACTAGAGACGCGGGAGTCCGGTCGAACCGGGCTGAGAGGGGGGCTGTGAGCCCCCGACCGCCAGGACACGTCCGCGGGCCGGGCGGGTCCTAGACCTGATCCGGGTCATACCGGCGAAGGGAGGGGCCCAAGTATGCGGAGCCGGAGCTGGAGCCGGCAGGCAGAGAGACACGAAGGCGGAGCCGGAGCTGGCGCCGGCCAGAAGGGTGAGTCCGACCACGACGTCGTCGTGGTCGGCGGTGGGGTCATCGGTCTTTCGATCGCCTGGCGAGTGGCCGCGCGAGGGCGTTCGGTGGTCGTGGCCGACCCCGAACCCGGGAGCCAGGCGTCGTACGCCGCGGCGGGCATGCTCGCGCCCGTCACGGAGGCGACGTACGGCGAGGAGGCGCTGCTCAGGCTCGGCCTCGACTCGGTCGAGCGCTACCCCTCGTTCGTTCAGGAGCTGGAGGAGGCCAGCGGTGTCGACACGGGCTTCCGCACCGAGGGCACCCTTGACGTCGCCTTCGACGCCGACGATGTCGCGGTCCTCGACGACCTGCAGCGCTACCAGGACTCCCTCGGCATGCACGCCGAGCGGCTGGGCAGACGCGAGACCCGGGCTCTCGAGCCGATGCTCGCGCCGTCCGTACGAGGTGGGCTGTATGCCGCGGACGACCGCTCGATCGACCCGCGGCGGCTGTGCCGAGCGCTGCTCGCGGCGGCGGAGCGGGTGGGCGCCGAGATCCGCAGGGAGCGCGTCGAGCGGCTTGTCGTGGAGCACGACGAGGCCGCTGGCGTACGCCTCCGCGGCGGTCACAGGCTGCGCGCGCCGCAGACCGTGCTCGCCGCCGGATGCTGGTCGGACGCCCTCGACGGCATCCCACCCGGCGTCGCCCCACCCGTACGGCCGGTGAAGGGGCAGATCCTCCGGCTGCGCACCGACCAGACGTTCGTCACCCACACGGTACGAGGGATCGTGAGAGGCTTCTCGATCTACGTCGTACCGCGCCTGGACGGCGAGATCGTCGTCGGCTCGACGGTCGAGGAGATGGGGTTCGACACCCGCGTCACCGCGGGAGGGGCCTGGTACCTGCTCCGCGACGCGCACGAGCTGCTTCCCGGTGTTACCGAGCTCGAGCTCGCCGAGATCCATGCGGGGCTGCGCCCGGGTTCCCCCGATAACGCACCGGTCATCGGGCCGACGAGCCTGCCCGGCCTGGTCGCGGCGACCGGGCACTTCAGGAACGGTGTGCTGCTCACGCCGGTGACCGCGGACAGCGTCAGCGAGCTCCTCGTCGACGGCACCGTCCCCGCGGTCCTGCGGCCGTTCTCCGCGCAGCGTTTCGAACACGAGGACACACACGTATGACTGTCATGGTCAACGGCGAGCCACGCGAGGTCGGCGGGGACGCGACGATCGCAGGGGTTGTCGCGACGGTCATCGACGCGCCCAGCGGTGTCGCGGTCGCCCTCAACGGCGACGTCATCGCGCGCGGAGACTGGGAGACCACCCGACTCGACGACGGCGACCGGCTCGAGGTGCTGACCGCCGTCCAAGGGGGCTGAGTTCAAGAAATGGAGGATCCCTTCGTCCTCGCGGGCGAGAAGTTCTCGTCGCGGCTGATCACGGGTACCGGAGGAGCACCCAGCCTCGAGGCGCTGGAGCACGGACTGATCGCCTCGGGCACCGAGATCACGACGGTCGCGATGCGGCGCGTGGATCCACAGGTCAAGGGCTCGGTGTTCGATCTGCTGCGCCGGCGGGGCATCCGGGTACTGCCCAACACCGCGGGGTGCTTCACCGCGGGCGAGGCAGCCCTCACCGCGCGACTCGCGCGCGAGGCGCTCGACACCGACTGGGTGAAGCTCGAGGTGATCGCCGACGAGCACACCCTCCTCCCAGACCCCGTCGAGCTACTCGCCGCGGCGGAGCAGCTCATCGACGACGGCTTCGTGGTCCTGCCGTACACCAACGACGATCCCGTACTCGCGCGCCGGCTCGAACAGCTCGGGTGCGCCGCGGTGATGCCGCTCGGCTCGCCTATCGGCTCCGGCCTCGGCATCCGCAACCCGCACAACATCCGGCTGATCGTCGAGGGCGCGAGCGTCCCTGTCGTTCTCGACGCCGGCATCGGTACCGCGAGCGACGCCGCACTCGCGATGGAGCTCGGGTGCGATGCCGTCCTGCTCTCCTCGTCGGTGACGCGGGCGCGGTCGCCCGCGCTCATGGGCGAGGCGATGCGCAAGGGCGTCGAGGCGGGGCGTCTGGCGAGCCGGGCGGGGCGTATCCCACGGCGCACCTTCGCCACGGCGTCGACGTCCGCGGAGGGTCGCCCGGACCTCGCCTTTTGAGCTCCGCCGCCCCGCGCCCCTGACCCCCAACGACCGCCGATCGTGAAGTTATTGCTGTCTCGGCCGGCCGGGAGGGGTCAATATCTTCAAGATCGGCGCGGGGCGGGGGCGACGCACGGGATGGCCCGGCACGCGACGCGCCGCGATCCGTGCCGTCTTCCCCTGATCGCGGCCGGGTCACCCGTACACTCGTGGCCCGTGGACACGACGGTCTCGGATCCGCTTGTCGGGCAGGTGCTCGAGGGTCGCTACCGCGTCGAGTCCCGCCTCGCCAAGGGTGGGATGGCGACCGTCTACCGGGCCATCGACCAGCGCCTCGACAGGGCGGTCGCGCTCAAGGCGATGCATCCGAGCCTGGCCGAGGACGAGGCCTTCGTCCGCCGGTTCATCGGTGAGGCCAAGTCCGCCGCGGGCCTGTCCCATCCCAATGTCGTCGGCGTTTACGACCAGGGTGAGGACGGCGGCGTCGTCTTCATCACCATGGAGTATCTCCCCGGGCGCACGCTCCGCGACCTGCTACGGGAGCGCGGCCGCCTGTCGCCGGAGGTCGCGCTTCAGATGATGGAGCCGGTGCTGGCCGCGCTCGGCGCGGCGCACCGGGCCGGGTACGTTCACCGCGACGTCAAGCCCGAGAACGTCCTTCTCGCGGACGGCGGGCGGGTCAAGGTCGCGGACTTCGGGCTTGCCCGAGCGGTCGCCGCCTCCAACCATACGAAGACGTCGGGCCTGATCATCGGTACCGTCGCCTACCTCTCCCCGGAGCAGGTGCAGACCGGCGACGCGGACGCCCGCTCCGACGTGTACTCAGCGGGCGTCCTGCTCTTCGAGCTGCTCACCGGCAGGCAGCCGTTCCGTGGCGAGACCCCGCTCTCTGTCGCGTACAAGCACGTCAACGAGGACATTCCGGCACCGTCGAGCGTGGTGCCCGGAATTCCGGCCGCGGTCGACACACTGGTCACCATCGCGACCGCCCGCGACCGCCGGCGCAGGCCGGCGGACGCGGGCCGGATGCTCGCGGACGTGCACACCGTGCGGGCCGGTCTCCCGCCGCCTCCACCCCTCACCTCGATGCTCGAGGGTTCGGTACCCGAGCCCGACACCGCGACCGCCGCAGCTTCGCTGGACGGCACGCTCGTCACGTCGCGCGAGGAGCTGCCGGCCGTCGAGGGGCGAGCGGAACCCCCCACCGGCTCCCCCGGGGTGCTTGAGCACGAGGCTTCCGGCGCACCGGCGATCATGCACAGGCAGCGGCGTACACTGCTCTTCGCGCTGGCGGGGGTACTCGTGCTCGCCATGCTCGCGGCGGGGGGCGGGTACTGGCTGGCCTTCGGCCGATGGACCACGACGCCCGACGTCACCGGCTGGACGCTGGCGGCCGCCACGTCCCGGGTCAAGCATCTGGGGTTCTCTGTCAAGGTGGCTCCGCGCAAGTTCAGCGACACCGTGCCCAAGGGGCATGTGATCGGCACGGAGCCTGGGCCCGGCGACGACGTCCTCAAGCGCTCCACGATCACCCTCATCCCCTCGAAAGGCAAGGAGCGTGTCCCCGTCCCGGACGTCTCAGGGCAGCCGGTCGGCAGGGCGAAGGGACGGCTGCGGGACGCCCGGCTCGTTCCCGGTGGGGTCAAGCACGCGTACTCGTCCTCCGTGCCGGAAGGCGAGGTCATCCGCACCAAGCCGAAGGCGGGCCACGAGCTCACGGTCGACTCCTCGGTGACGCTCGTGGTCAGCTCCGGCGTCCACGTGCCCGATGTACGCGGCCAGCCGCTGTCCGAGGCCAAGGCGGTCCTGGGGGACAAGGGCTTCGCTTGGTCGATCGAGCGGCGTCACAGCGACAGCGCAGCGGGCACGGTGATCGCGCAGACGCCCCACGGAAGCGGCGCCAAGAGCGGCGCGACGATCCAGCTCACCGTGTCCAGCGGCCCACCCATGGTGACGGTGCCCAACGTCGCCGGCTGGTCGAAGAAAGACGCGGTCAGGGCCCTGCGGAACCAAGGCTTCAAGGTCAAGCGCCACCACTGGCCGGGCACCTCCGGCCACCGCGTCGTGATGCAGAAACCGGCCGCAGGCCAGAAGGTCCCGCGAGGCTCGACCGTCGAGCTCTGGGTCATATAGGGCGTGGTTCCTCCCGTTGGCGCGCACATCCCCGTCGCCGGCGGGCTCGCCAGGGTCGGCGTCCGTTACGCCCGGGACATCGGCGCCGAGGCCGTGCAGGTGTTCGTCTCGAACCCTCGCCAGTGGCGGCCGTACGAGGGTAGCCCCGCCGAGGACGAGGCGTTCCGCGCGTACGTGGCCGAGTCGGGCGTTCCCGCCTTCGTGCACGCCCCGTACCTCGTCAACCTCGGCTCTCCCACGCCCGCGACGCGGGAGGCGTCGGCGGCGTCGGTACGCCACGCCCTGCGGCGTGCCCAGGCGATCGGCGCTCGGGGTGTGGTTGTCCACACCGGATCGGCCGTCACGACGAAGCGCCGAGAGCTGGCGCTGCGCCAGGTCCGTGGTCTCCTGCTCCCGCTCCTCGACGAGATCCCCGACCACGGCCCCGACCTCCTGCTCGAGCCGATGGCGGGGCAGGGCCAGGCGCTGTGCGCGACCGCCGAGGACCTCGGACCGTACCTCGACGCGCTCGACCGGCATCCGCGTCTTCGGGTGTGCCTCGACACCTGCCACGCCTACGCCGCCGGTCACGACATCACGGCCCCGGGCGGGGTCGACGAGCTGCTCGACGCGCTCGACGAGGCCGCGGGCCGCCGCCGGGTCGCGCTCGTCCACGCCAACGACTCCAAGGACGCGTGCGGCTCACGTCGGGACCGACACGAGAACATCGGCAAAGGCCACATCGGAACCAGTGCCTTCGGCGAGCTGCTGCGCCACCCGCTCGCACGCGGCGTGCCGTTCGTCGTCGAGACTCCGGGCAAGGGCAGGGCGGCCGTCCATCGCCAGGACATCGCGCTGCTCAAGAAGCTCCGCCAGCCCCCGTAGCGGGCGCCGCGACGCCTTTGCCGTCCACCCGGCCCCCGGAGAGCACGGCACGTACGCTACGCTTGCCTCGATGCGCAAAGTCTTCTGGTTCTTTTATGGCTATCGGCCCGAGGTCGCTCGGGCGGGTCGCCCGCTAGGCGTTGCGCCAAGGTAGGCAAACCGCTCGAAGGAGCCCCGGGTCTGATCGCCCGGGGCTTTTTGCTTGCTCAGGGTTCTCGACTCGGGCTCCTCACTCAGACAAGGAGAGACACGCCATGGTCGTCGTGATGGCCGCAGACGCCACCCCCGCACAGGTCGACGCCGTCGCCGCACGTGTTCGCGAGGCGGGCGGCGAGGCGTTCGTCAGCCGCGGTGTGAGCCGCACCATCGTCGGCCTGGTGGGGGACGTCGAGGAGTTCGGCGCCCTCAACCTGCGCGCCATGCCGGGCGTCTGCGACATCGTCCGCATCTCCGTGCCCTACAAGCTCGTCAGCCGCGAGAACCACCCCGAGCGGTCCACGGTCTACGTCCGCGACGTACCCATAGGCCCCGGCGGGTTCGTCCTCATCGCCGGTCCGTGTACGGTCGAGAGTCCCGACCAGACGCTCGACGCCGCGCTCATGGCAAAGGCGGCCGGAGCGGCCCTGCTGCGCGGCGGCGCGTTCAAGCCGCGCACCTCCCCCTACTCCTTCCAAGGACTCGGGCGACGCGGCCTGGAGATCCTCGCCGAGGTCCGCGAGGAGACGGGCATGCCGGTCGTCACCGAGGTCATGGACGCCCACGACGTCGACCTCGTCATGGAACACGCCGACATGCTGCAGATCGGCACCCGGAACATGCAGAACTACACCCTGCTCCAGGCCGCCGGTTCCGTCCAGAAGCCGGTGCTGCTGAAGCGCGGTATGCACGCGACGGTCGAGGAATGGCTCATGGCCGCCGAGCACATCGCCCAGCGCGGCAACCTCGACATCGTGCTGTGCGAGCGGGGGATCCGTACGTTCGAGCGCGCGACCCGCAACACGCTCGACATCAGCGCCGTACCCGTCGCCCAGCGCCTCGCCCACCTGCCGGTGCTCGTCGACCCATCACACGCGTGCGGGCGGCGCGACCTCGTCCTGCCGCTCTCGCGAGCGGCGATCGCGGCAGGCGCCGACGGGATCATGGTCGACCTCCATCCGCGTCCGGAGTCGGCGCTGTGCGACGGCGACCAGGCGCTGGTGGACGGCGATCTGCGGGCGCTCGCCTCGGCCGTACGTAAGCTGCCGCCGCTGGTCGACCGCGTACTCACCCCGGCGCCACAGGACGAACCGTCCGAGCTGACCCCCGCCTGACTCCTACCCACGCGCGGCCTGCCCCCGCCACCCCGGCGTCTGAGCGATCGCGCCACGCACGGCACGCTTGCTCAGACGCCGGACGGGAGGGGGTGGTGGCATACGAGGGACCGGGCCACCGGCGACCCGCTTGCTCAGACGCCCGGGTGGATGGGACCAGCACGGAAGACGCCTGCGGGCAGAGGCGCGGCCCTACCGGAGCGAGCGGCGCTTCTTGAGCATCTCGGCGGCGAGGAAGGCCAGCTCCAGCGACTGCCTCGCGTTCAGCCTTGGGTCGCAGGCGGTCTCGTAGCGTCCGGCGAGATCGTCGTCACCGATCTCGTCGGCGCCGCCGAGACACTCGGTGACATCGTCGCCGGTGAGCTCGATATGGATGCCGCCAGGAACGGTGCCGAGCGCCTGGTGCACCTTGAAGAAGCCGGTCACCTCGAGCGCGACATCGTCGAACCGCCGGGTCTTGTAGCCCGTCGCGGACTCGAACGTGTTGCCGTGCATCGGGTCGCACACCCAGACGACCTCGTGTCCGCTCGCGGCCACCTTCTCCACGATGGGCGGTAGCAGGTCCCACACACGCTGTGCGCCGATGCGGGTGATGAATGTCAGACGCCCAGGCGCGTAGTCGGGGTCCAGCCGGTCGGCCAGGGCGATAGCGTCCTCCGGCCGCGTGGTCGGGCCGAGCTTGACCCCGATCGGGTTGGCGACGCCGCTGGCGAACTCGACGTGAGCGCCGTCGAGCGCGCGGGTGCGTTCGCCCACCCAGACCATGTGCCCCGACAGGTCGTAGGCCGCGCGTCCCTCGGTATCCCAACGAGTGAGTGCACTCTCGTACTCCAGCAGCAGCGCCTCGTGGCTGGCGTAGAACTCGACCCCGCGCGCGGCACCGTCGCGGTCCAGGTCGACACCGCAGGCACGCATGAACGCGAGCGCGCGATCAATCTCCTCCGCGAGCGCTTCATAGCGCAGCCCCATGGCGCTGCTGCGCACGAAGTCGAAGCACCACCTGTGCACCTGGCGGAGGTCGGCAAGGCCGCCAGTGGCACAGGCGCGGGCGAGGTTGAGCGTCTGCGCGGCCGCGTTGTAGGCGCCCAAGAGTCTCGCCGCATCCGGGCGGCGAGACTCCGGTGTGCGTTCGACGGCGTTGACCGCGTCGCCGCGGTAGACGGGGAGCTCGACGGTCGACCCGCCCGGCCCCGGGACATCCTCCGTCTGTCTGCTACGTGGCTTGGCGTACTGCCCGGCCATCCGGCCGACCTTCACAACGGGCACGCTCGCGCCGTACGTCAGGACGATGGACATCTGCAGCAGGATCTTGACCTTGTCACGGATCCGCTCATGGGAGAGCCCCGCGAAGGTCTCGGCGCAGTCACCGCCCTGAAGCAGGAAAGCCTCGCCCCTGGCGACGGACGCCAGGTGCGCGCGCAGCCCGTCGCATTCGCTCGCCACCACGAGCGGAGGAAGGGAGGCCAGCTCGCCGGCCACACGGCGGAGTGCGGTCGAATCGGGCCACGCCGGTAGCTGCGACGCGGGATGCGCACGCCAGTTTTCCCGGACCTCCTGCAGCGACCGCGCGCTCACCCGAAGAAGACCCCCGCTCACCCGAAGAAGACTTCGGCCTCGGCATAACGCTCGGGCGGTACCGTCTTGAGCTCCTCGACGGCCTCCGTGAGCGTCGCCCGCACCACGTCCGTACCCCGCAGCGCGACCATCGTGCCGTACTCCCCGTCATGCACGGCGTCGATGGCGTGCAGGCCGAACCGGGTGGCCAGCACGCGGTCGAACGCGGTGGGGGTGCCGCCCCGCTGAATGTGGCCGAGAACCGTGCAGCGGGCCTCCTTGCCCGTCCGCTTCTCGATCTCGTCGGCGAGCCGCTGTCCAATGCCGCCAAGGCGGACGTGGCCGAACGCGTCCAGTTGTCCCGTCTGGACCTCCATCGTGCCCTCGGCCGGCGTGGCGCCCTCGGCCACCACGACGATCGGCGCGTAGCGGGTCTTGAAGCGCCGTTCGATGTAAGAGCACACCTCGTCGATGTCGAAGCGCTGCTCGGGGATGAGGATGACGTTGGCCCCGCCTGCGAGCCCGGCGTGCAGCGCGATCCACCCGGCGTGACGGCCCATGACCTCGACGATCAACGCCCGGTGGTGGCTCTCGGCCGTCGTGTGAAGGCGGTCGATGGCCTCCATCGCGATGTTGACCGCGGTGTCGAAGCCGAACGTGTAGTCAGTCGCGTTCAGGTCGTTGTCGATCGTCTTGGGCACGCCGACGACACGCACGCCCTCGTCGTGCAGCCGGCGTGCGACGCCGAGCGTGTCCTCGCCACCGACGGCGACCAGCGCGTCGACGCCGAGCCCCGCGAGATTGTCCTTGACACGCTCCGCACCGCCGTCGACCTTGAGTGGGTTCGTCCGCGACGAACCGAGAATCGTGCCCCCGCGGGGCAGAATGCCGCGGACCGCGGACACGTCGAGCTGCATGGTGTCGCCCTCGAGCGGACCACGCCAGCCGTCGCGGAAGCCGACGAACTCGTATCCGTAGACCTGGACACCCTTGCGCACGATCGCGCGGATCACGGCGTTGAGACCGGGGCAGTCGCCACCTCCGGTCAGCACTCCAACGCGCATGACGCTCTGCCTCTCCTGGGGCCTCTCTTCGTTCTCACACCGTCGGCGCCAGCCTAGTCGGCGCGGGTACGCACCCGTGAGATGTCGCGGTCATCTCCGCCGTGGCGCCCGGCCGCCGCCGGCACTCTCCCCTGGGCGACGGCCGCGGAGTAAGCGCTCAGGAGGCGTCGACGGGTTCGCTCGGCCTGTGATCATCGGGCTGCGCCGTCCGCTCCGCCCTGCGGCCTTTGGCGAGTCGGGCCTTGGCGGTCGCGGCGTAGACGTCGACGTACTCCTGGTCGGACAGCTTCATGAGGGCATACACGATCTCGTCGGTCACCGCCCGCAGCACGAGCCGGTCCGTCTCCATGCCCTCGTACCGGGAGAAGTCGAGCGGCTTGCCGAAGCGGACGCCGGGACGGATGCCCAGCTTCGGCAGCAGTCGGCCAGGCGGTTGCAGCCTCCTGGTGTCGATCATCGCGCACGGCACCACGGGAACCCGTGCCTCGACCGCGAGGCGCGCGATCCCGGTTTTGCCGCGGTAGAGGCGACCATCTGGAGAACGGGTGCCCTCGGGGTAGATGCCGAGCAGGTCGCCCCTCCGGAGGATGCGCAGGCCGGTCCGTAGCGCCGCGCCGCTCGCCGCCCCTCCGGAGCGGTCGAGCGGCACCTGCCCGATGCTCGAGAAGAACGCCCTGGTGGCGAGCCCCTTCAGGCCGCTTCCCGTGAAGTACTCCTGCTTGGCGAAGAACGTGACCCTGCGCGGCACGAGAACGGGCATGAAGAAGGAGTCGGAGAAGGACAGGTGGTTGCTGGCGAGGATCGCCGGACCCTCGCGCGGGACGTTCTCGAGCCCGTCGGCCCACGGGCGGAACATCCGAAGGAACGGGCCGAGCAGGATCCTCTTGAACAGCCAGTAGAACACCCTCCCCACCTCCCCACTGAGGAACGGCTTGTGGCGCCTCGGGTGGTTGCGCGCTCTCGAGTGGAGCGCTCGAGGGCCGGGGAGCGCGACCCGCCGGAGGCGGCCACTCGCCCGCGGGGCCGCAGCGCGGCTCGAGAGCACGTGAACCGAAGCAAGGAGGCCCGGTAGGACCGACGCCCGCGAGGTTCACAAAACAATCACGGAGTGCCTGGCGGAACGATAGGCCCCCGAGAGCGACATCGGCAACGCGGGCCTCCCTCCTATCGCGTTCGTCGGTGGGTCGTGCGACCATGCGACCGGAGAGGACCACCATGCCGCTCATACCCGGCGCTGAGCCCTACACCCACGAGGGCGGCCCAGTGGGGGCACTGTTGTGCCACGGGTTCACGAGCACGCCGCAGTCGCTACGTCCGTGGGCCGAGCACCTCGCGGACGCCGGTCTCAGCGTGTCGCTTCCCCGGCTGCCCGGCCACGGCACCATCTGGCAGGAAATGGCGCGTACCCGGTGGGAGGATTGGTACGCCGACCTCGACCGCGCCTTCGACGATCTCGCGTCGCGCTGTGACCACGTGTTCTGCATGGGGCTCTCGTTGGGCGGCTGCATGGCGCTCCGGCTCGCCGAGCAGCGCGGCGACGAGGTCGCCGGCCTCGTCCTCGTCAACCCCTCGCTGCGCCCCGACAACCCGCTCTTCCCCCTCCTGCCCCTGTTGCGCCTCGCCGTACGCTCGTTCCCCGGCGTCGCGGGCGACATCAAGAAGGAAGGCGTGCGCGAGCTCGCATACGACAGAGTGCCGCTCCGGGCGGCGGCCAGCCTGCCCACGCTGTGGCGGCTCACCCGTGCCGAGCTGTCCCGGGTCACCCAGCCGATCCTGCTTTTCACCAGTGCCGACGACCACGTCGTGGGGCCCGGCAGCCGCGCCGATCTCACGAGAGGGGTATCGTCCACCGAGCTCATCGAACACAGGTGCGAGAACAGCTATCACGTGGCTCCTCTCGACAATGACGCTTCCTTCATCTTCGCCGAGAGCCTGCGCTTCGTAGGCGCTCACGCGTCCGCGAAGGCGACCCATGACGAAGAAGGGGGTTGACGACGGTGCCCAGGCGTGGCAACGGGCTGCCGGCGGACGCCTATCTCCCGCTCGCCGACCTCGATCCGCCACGCGCCGACGCGATGCTGCGGCTGCTCCGCGACGCGGGGGTGGCAGCCTACGCCGTGACGGCGCAGGGGTATGTGGGGGATTGCCTCGAGGGCCGCATGCCCGCCCGCCCTCTCGATCGGCTCTACGTCGACGCGAACACCAGGGACCTCGCCGACGAGATACTCCGCAGCCACATGCCCGACCAGGAGGGGGAACGCGAGGGGGCCGCGCGGACGAAGGCCGATCCGAGGGACGAGGAGAGCGCGTGGCGGGAGATCGTCGCGTCGTTCGACTTCGAGCCGACCGATCAGGTGCCGCCATGGCCGGTCGTCGAGAACGTCGATGCGATCGAGACGAGGAATCAGTCGCCGGAGGATCTGGGCGCGCGACCCCGCGACACGGCTGACGACGAGGACCACTTCGTCCCCCCTCCCCCTCCTCCCGTCCCCCGTCCTGAACCCACGACCGCGCTCTCCTGGCTGTCCCTTTTCTGCGGACCCACCTACCTGCTCGTCGCGACCCTGCTCGGCTGGCCTGTCCCTGGCTGGGCGGCGTTCCTCGCCGTCGCCGCGTTCGTCGCGGGCTTCGTGACGCTGGTCGTCAGGATGGGCGACGGGCCGCCGCGCGACTCGGGGCCCGACGACGGCGCGGTCCTCTGAGCTTGTCTGTGAACCTCGCGGCGTCGACACACCCCGCCACCCCCGGTGACCCTCGGACGCTCCGCACGGGAGCCTGCCCAGCCCCCGGGCGGTTCGCAAACACGTGTTAGACGTGCAGCGTGAGGTCAGCGACGACTGGGCGGTGGTCGCTCGCCCGCGGGATTCCTGGCGCATCGGGTACCCCGCAGCCCCTGACCTCGATCGCCGGATCCGTGAAAATCGCGTCGATGCGACGGCGCGGGGCACGGGCGGGAAACGTGAGCTCGCCCCCGTGTGGGGCCGCGACGTACGCGTCGCGGAAGCGTGCCGTGAACAGGCCCCACGCCGGACCCCCGGTCTCTTCGTTGACGTCTCCCGCCAGCACGGCGGGGGCGTCGTAAGCGCCGCGGACCCGCGAAAGCACGCGAAGGATCTCACTCGCGTGGCGGGTCCGGCCCTCGGTGTACAGGTCGAGGTGGATGTCCCCCACCACCAACCGCGCGCCGCCGATCTCCAACACGGCGAGCGTGAGGCCCCGCTGCAGACGTCGGGGCACCACGGAAAGCCACCCGCTCTCTACGTGCAGGACGCGCGTACGGAGGCTGCCCAGGATCAGCAGACCGGTCGGCCAGCCGCCGCCGATGATCCACAGCCCGGTGTCGCTCGAGAGGGCCGCGCACCGGGAGCGCCAGCGGAACAAGCGGGGCGACTCCTGGATACAGGCGACGTCGGGGGCACACCGGCGGACGACCCGGGCGAGGGCCCGACGGTCGTCGGCGAGGCTACGTACGTTGTAGCTGAGCAACCGGAACGCGACCATCCGGGGTTACCGACGGCGCGCGAGGTCGGCGGCACCGACGAGCCCTGCGTCGGGCCCCAGCTGCGCGACCCGCACGTCGGCGACCGGACGGTGCCCGCGGCCGGTCAACGCTTTCGCGAGTGCCTCACGCGTCGGATCGAGCAACAGGTCGCCCGCGTCGGAGACCCCGCCTCCGACGATGAAGCAGCCGGGGTCGAGAACGGCGGCGATGTCGGCGAGGCCCTGGCCGAGCCAGCCGCCCACGACACGAAGACAGTCGAGCGCCGCGGCGTCGCCCTCCTTGGCCGCCTTGGTGACCGTCTCGCCATTGATCCCCGCGGGTGTACCGCCCCCCAGCTCGAGCAGGCGCCCGCCGAGGGCCGGCGACTGCCGCGCGAGGTCCCGGGCCTCGGCGACGAGCGCACGACCGCTGGCGTACTGCTCCCAGCAGCCGCGGTTGCCGCAGCCGCAGCGCCGGCCCTCGGGGACGACACGGCAGTGCCCCATCTCGGCACCGAGCCCCCACCGTCCCCGGTACAGCTCGCCGTCGATGATGATGCCGCCCCCGATGCCGGTGCCCAGTGTGATGCAGACGAGGAAGTCCGTCCCCTTGCCGGCTCCGAACTCCGACTCGCCCCACGCCATCGCGTTGGCGTCGTTCTCCACGACGACGGGCAGGTCGACGCGCCCCTCGACCTTCTCCTTGAGCGGCTCGTCGCGCCAGGCGAGGTTCGGTGCGAACAGCACGGTGGAGCGGGTGACGTCGACGAAACCGGCGGCTCCGAGCCCGACGGCCTCGACGTCGTATCGCGCTTTGAGCGCCTCGACCACTGTGGCGATGGCCTCAGCGGTCTCCTCGGGGTTCGTCGACGGGGTCGGCCGCCGGAGCTTCTCGACGATCCCCCCACCCTCGTCGACGACGCCGGCGGCGACTTTGGTTCCCCCGACGTCCACCCCGATCGTCAGCCCCATGGATCCCCTCCTCTTCGCGCCGACCTCCACGTGAACCGCGACGTCATTGTGCGCGCCTCCGGCACGACCAAGGAGGCCTGGTAGGGCCGACGTCCGCGAGGTTCGCGAACAAGCTCTAGCTCACGTCGATGTGCTCGATTCCCGTGGACCGCGGCCCTGTCCAGGCCTGTTCGTGAGCGTCGAAGGCCTCACGTACGGCGGCGAGCACCTCGTCGCCCGCGGCCACGAGATGGTTGAAGACCGTGGGACGGGCGTGGCGGCCGAATCCGAGGAGCTGGCAGAACGGGCACAGCCGACATTCCGGATCACCCGTCGCGACGCCAGGGGCGCTGGTGTTCGTGGCCTCGCTCCACACGTCGCCGTGCCCCGAGGAGGACGCGGATGAGTACCGCAGCAGCGTCTGCACGGTCTCGATCAACCGCGCGGTCTCGCCCGCAAGTGAACCGTGCCGTTCGTTCATGACATCACTCCTGGTCAACTCCCCGGCCGATGCCCTGGTCGCGAGGTGAAGCGTACGCGTAGCCTGCCGTCCTTGAGGGCCGCTTCCCCGACGGAACGCCTGCGCAAGGCGTTCGGCAGGGCGAGCACTCGTCGGCGCGCGCCGACGGTGATCACGAGCTCGTCGCCACGCCGGGCGAGGTCGAGCCCGTCGTGCCCGGCGAACGGCAGCGCGAGAGAGAGGACGTAGTCGCCGTCGGCGTGCTCCACCGCCACCGGCTCCTCGACGGCGGGGACCGCGAAGGGATCTGTCACGCCTGCGTAGGTCTCCTCCGCGAACGCGAGCAGCTCGGTCAGGCCAATGGGCTCGGTTGCCCGGTACGGCGAACGGTACACGGACAGCGGGGCGAACGACTCGTCGACCTCGGCCAGCCGGGCGCGCTGTGCGGCGACCCAGCCAGCGCGCCAGGTGTCGGCACCCTCGGCGGGAAACACGCGGTTGGCGATGACCGCGTCGACCGTGTACCCGTACAGCGAGAGCGACGTGAGCGTGCGGCGCGCCTCCGCGACCACCACGGCCTCGGGGGTGAGGAGGAGGCGCACGGACGTAGACCTGTCGGTCAGCACGGACCGCACCTGCGCGAGGTCGGTGTGCAGCCGTTCGAGGGCGTCGTACACCCGTCCCCTGGGCATCGGCACGCCGGTGACCGCGTCGAGCACCGGTCGCAGCGTGCCGACGACCCGCCGCTCGATCGGCATCACCCGGGCGACGTACCAGCCCAGTGCCTCGGGCAGCGCCAGCAGGCGCAGGGTCTCGGCGGTCGGCGCGCAGTCGACGGCAACCAGGTCGAACCGACCCGACCCGACCTGTGCGCGCACCTCGAGCAGCGCGAGGACCTCCTCCGCCCCGGGCAGAACCGTGAGCTCCTCGGCCTCGACCGGGTCGACCCCCGCCGCGTCGAGCACGGACAGGAGGTAGTCCTGGATCTCCCGCCACGAGCGCTCGAACGCACGCTGCACGTCGATCTGCTCGGCGAAGAGCCCAGGAGCCAGCTCGGTCGGCTCGACGCCGACCGCACCATCCAGCGCGTCGGCCAGGGAGTGGGCGGTATCGGTCGAGACGACGAGGGTCTTGAGCCCGCGGCGTGCGGCGAAGACCGCCGTCCCCGCGGCGGCGGTCGTCTTTCCTACGCCGCCCTTGCCAGTGAAAAGGAGGACGCGCATGGTCGCCTAGCGCTCCACGCGCTGCTTGAGCTCGCCCAGCGCGGTATCGATGATCACCTTCTCCGCCTTGCGGCGAAACATCCCGATCATCGGGATCTTCACGTCGACTCTCAGGTCGTAACGCACCTCCGTGCCGTCGCCGCCCTCGGTGAGGACGTACGCGCCCGTCATGCCACGCAGGACGGAACCCTCCTCGACCAGATGCCAGCGGCAGGCGTCGTCATCGTCCCACTCGTAGCCGAGGGCGTACTTGTCCTTGAGCACACCCGCGTCCAGGACGAAGCGAACCGTCGAGGCCCGGCCGTCGGACCCGGTGTCGAGCACGGTCGCCTCGCGCACCGCACCCGCCCACTCCGGATAGGCCGCGAAGTCCGCGATGACGTCCATGATCGCGGACTTCCGGGCGGCGATGGTAATCCGCGAGCTGGTCTGGTCGGCCATGGTCCTCCCCTGCGAACGGCCCCTGTCGGTGCCCTCTGAGTGCCCTGCTGGCGCGAAGTTGCGGTAGTGCCCGTGAACTGCGCCGCCTCGGGGGAGGGTACCGCTCACCACTCGAGGACGTACGGCGTCCCGGTGCCTCTGAAGTGCCCGACGTTGACGCACTCGGTGCGCCCGACGCGGGTGCGGCGCACCAGCGGCTGGTGTACATGGCCGAACAAGGCATACGACGGCTGGGTCCTACGGATGGCGTCGAGCAGGGCCTCACTGCCCCGCTCGAACCTCCGGGCGACGACATCGTAGGTGAGGTCGGGCAGGGCCGGCGGGATATGGCAGCAGAGCACGTCGACCGCACCCACCGCCGCGATCTTGGCGGCGTATGTCGCGTCGTCGAGCTCGCACGGCGTGCGGTACGGCGAGCGCAGACCACCGCCGACGAACCCGAACGTGCGCCCGCCGATCTCGATGACCTCACCGTCGAGCAGCCGCTGACCGTCGCGGAGGTAGTCGGGCAGGAGGCGCGGCAGATCGACGTTGCCGTAAGTGAGGTAGGCCGGCGTCGGCATGGCGGAGAGCAGCTCGTCGTACTGCCGCCGAACCGCCTCGGCGACGTGGTCGCCCGGGTCGCCGTCGAGGTCGTCCCACAGGCCACCGAGGAAGGCACCCGCGTCGCGGAAGCGTTTCGAAGCCCGCAGCTCGATGAAGTGAGCCGCGTTGTCCGGCCCGAACAGGTCGGCGACGATCCCCTTGGCATGGTCGGCGTAGTCGACGAAAAGAACCAGGTCGCCGAGGCACACGAACGCGTCGGCGCTGTCGCCCGCGCGCGCGAGCACGTCGACCCGCCCGTGGACGTCGCTCACCACATGGACCCGCACGCCCTCAACCGTACGAGACGCGGTCAGTTCTCCCTATGCGCCCGCATCCCGTCCCGTCGCGCCCGGCAGGTGACGCCGCCGCCAGAACGTGATCACCGCGGAGGGAGCGGCCCGTCAGCCGCTACCGAGGGAGGAGCCCGGTCAGGCCGCCGAGAGAGCCGCGATCAGGGCCTTCATCCAGGGCCCGAGGTCAGCGGGGCTGCGAGAGGTGATGAGGTTGCGGTCGACGACCACCTCCCTGTCGATGAAGTCCGCGCCCGCGTTGACCATGTCGTCGCGGATGGCGGCGAACGACGTCGCCCTGCGTCCCTTCACGATGTCCGCCGAGATCGCGACCCACCCCGCGTGACAGATGAGTGCCACGGGCTTGTCGGCGGCGTCGAACGCGCGGAGCAGGTCGAGGACCTTCGCGGAGCGCCGCAGGACGTCCGGCTGATAGCCGCCTGGGACGACGATCGCGTCGAAGGAATCGGCGCTCACCTGGTCGACTGTCGTATCAACCGCAAGTGGGCCGTGCCCCTTCTTGCCGTGGACCGGCTGATCATCGAGCCCGGCGATGACGACCTCGGCGTCCTCCTCGCGCAGCCGATGGATCGGGTACAGCATCTCCGTGTCCTCGAAGTAGTTGGCCGCGAGAACGAGGACACGCTTACCAGAAAGGCTCATGACGTCACCTTCCGTCGTCGTACGGTCAGTGGACTGCGCGGGTCGTCCCCGGGGGGATGTCGGCCCGGTGCGGGTTGGCTCTTTCAGTGTCGTACCCACCATCGCCCGACGGGAAAGTCCCGGCGGGCGATCCGTCTCCAACTCGTCCTTGAGCGCGTTGATCCGGCGCTTCCAGCGGGTGGTGTACCGGCGTACCAGCCGTCTCGCGCGGCGGCGCGCGGTGCGCGACGACGGCCGTAGCGGCTCGAGGCCGCTGCCTCGGCGCGTGGGGTCCGCCCGTAGGTAGAAGTGGACGATGACCCCGTCGGAGAATGCCTCGAGCCAGACCTCGCCGGTCCCGACCAGAGCCCCCGAGACGGTCCAGCGCAGACCCGCGGCTCCCCTGTCTTCGTAGACGGACAGGCTGAGCTCGGGTCCCCCCTCACGCCAGCGCGCCAGATCGCGGAGGCGGGCCGCGACCGCGCCCGGCTCCGCGACGATGAAGGTGTCGTCGGCCAGGTCCACCAGGGGCACGCGCCCCAGAATGCCAGGAAAGTACGTAAGATGCCTACCGAGCAGTAGGGCGAACGCGATAGCGTCCCGACAACAACGGAACCGTGCCCGCCGAGGAGTCCCCGCCAAGGAGTTACTGTGCGCGAGTTCAGCGTGCCGCCCGCGGTCGAGATCCCCGATACCGCGACGCTCACCGACACCATATTCGAGGGTGCCGCCGACCGGCCGTCCGCAGTCCTTCTGAGCAGAAAGGTCGACGGAGCATGGCGCGATGTCACCTCGAGCCAGTTCCGTAACGATGTCGTCGGCCTGGCCAAGGGTCTGATCGCCTCGGGCATCGAACCTGGTGACCGTATCGGCCTCATGTCTCGCACCCGATACGAATGGACACTCTGCGACTACGCCATCTGGGCCGGCGGAGCGGTCACGGTGCCGATCTACGACACCTCCTCGGCGGAACAGGTCGCGTGGATTCTCGGTGACTCCGAGGCCAAGGCCGTCTTCGTCGAGACGGCGGACCATGAGGAGACCCTTCGTGAGGTCTCCGACCAACTCCCCACCCTCAAGAGCGTGTGGCGCATCGAGGGAGGGGCGGTCGACGAGGTCTCGGCCGCCGGCGCCGGTCTGCCCGACGAGGCCGTGGACGAGAGGCGGCACGCGGTGGGCGCCGACAGCCTCGCGACCATCGTCTACACCTCGGGGACGACCGGCCGCCCCAAGGGATGCGAGCTCACCCACCGCAACCTGCTGTTCGACGCTCGCGCCTCGGATGCGGGGGGTCTCGATAGCCTCTTCGACCTCGAAGACGCATCGACGCTGTTGTTTCTGCCGCTCGCCCACAGCTTCGCCCGCATGATTCAGATCGGCAGCCTCGAGGCCGGCGTGCGCCTCGGGCACAGCGCGAACATCAAGGACCTGCTGCCGGACCTCGAGGCGTTCAAGCCGCGCTTCATCCTCTCGGTCCCGCGGGTGTTCGAGAAGGTCTACAACAGCGCGGAGCAGAAGGCCACGACGGAGGGAAGGGGCCGCATCTTCCGGATGGCGGCCGACACGGCGGTCGCCTACAGCCGGGCACTCGACGCCGGGGGGCCCGGCGTCGTCCTGCGCGCTCGGCACGCCCTCTTCGACAGGCTCGTGTACGGCAAGCTCCGCGCCGCGCTCGGGGGTAACGTCCAGTACGCGGTCTCCGGCGGGGCACCACTCGGCGTCAGGCTCGGCCACTTCTTCCGCGGGATCGGCGTCACTGTCCTCGAGGGGTACGGCCTGACGGAGACCTCGCCGGCCACGAATGTGAACGTCCCTGGCGCGCTCAAGATCGGTACCGTCGGGCGGCCGTTCCCGGGGACCACGATCCGCATCGCCGACGACGGCGAGATCCTCGTCAAGGGTGAACAGGTCTTCCGCGGGTACTGGCGGAACCCGCAAGCGACCGCGGAGATCCTCGACCCGGACGGCTGGCTGCGTACCGGCGACATCGGCGAGTTGGACGGGGAGGGCTTCCTGCGGATCACCGGCCGGAAGAAGGAGCTGATCGTGACGGCGTCGGGCAAGAACGTCGCCCCGGCCGTACTCGAGGACGGGGTTCGCGCCCATCCGCTGGTGAGCCAGTGCCTCGTGGTCGGCGACCAGCGGCCGTACGTCGCCGCCCTCGTTACCCTGGACGCCGAGGCGCTCGCGGGGTGGCAGAAGCAACACGGCAAGCAGGAAGACCCCGCTCGGCTGCGGGACGACCCAGACATCGTGAGCGAGATCCAGGACGCGGTCGACGACGCCAACAAGGCCGTGTCGCGGGCCGAGTCCATCCGGCGCTTCCGGATACTGGCCGGCGACTTCACCGAGGAGAGCGGTCACCTGACCCCGACACTCAAGGTGAAACGGCACGTCGTCCTGCGTGACTACGCCGATGAGGTCGAGGCCGTCTACTCCTTATGTGAACCTCGCGGGCGTCGGCCCTAACGGGCCTCCTGGCTTCGGTTCACGTGCTCCCGAGACTCCGCAGTATTCCGCCCCCATGGCTGCGCCCCGCCGCCCCCGATGACCCTGCGGGCGATCGGCCGCCTCTGGCGGCGCCTGGCTCCTCGGCCCGCGGACGCTCCGCTTGGGAGCCTGCTCCCTTCCCGACGCGATCCCACACTGGTCCGAGGCCGATCACGCGGAGCCATCGAGGAGTGCGCGCAGCCGCGTGGCGAGGACGTCCCAGCGCCACGCACGCTCGACCCATGCGCGTCCCCGCCGGCCCATGACGAGCCGCAGTTCCGGGTCCCGCAGCAGGCCCACGACGGTCTCCGCCACCCCCTCCGGCGCGATGCCGTCCACGATGTAGCCAGTCTCACCGTCGACCACGGCCTCGGGAGCGCCGCCCGAGGCCCCGGCCACGACCGGCAGGCCGGTGGCCGCGGCCTCGAGATACACCATGCCGAGGCCCTCGACGTCGAGCCCGGCCAGACGGGTGCGACAGGGCATGGCGAAGACGTCGCCGGCGGCGTAGTGGGCCGCCAGGTCGCCCCACGCGACCTGACCGGTGAAGCGGACGGCGGGCCGTACCCCGAGCCTGTCCGCGAGCCGGCCGAGCCTGCCCATCGCTGGGCCGTCCCCGACGATCAGCAGCGCCGCGTCGGGTACGGCCCGCAGGACTCGGGGCCACGCGCGAATGAGCATGTCCTGGCCCTTGCGGGCCACCAGCCGGGACACACACACGACCACAGGGCGTCCGGAGAGGCCGTAGCGCTTCCGCACGTCCTCTCCACCGGCGCCGGGCCGGAACACGGTCTCGTCGACCCCCGGCGGAAGGCGAACCATCCGTCGGGCGGCCTCGGGGGAGATCGCGCCCGCCAGCCGACCCGCGGTGAACGCACCGATGTGGGTCAGCACGTCGATGTCGTCGCCGATACGACGCAGCATCCGCCGGGCACCGGGCACGCCCGCCCAGCCCGCCTCGTGGCCATGGGTCAACCCGACGACGCGCTCGACGCCCCCACGGGTTCGCAGTCCGGACGCGAGCAACCCGAGCGGAAACGCCGCGCCGAGGAGCACCGAACCGCATCCCTCGGCGCGGGCCACCGCCCGGGCGCGACGGGCCACCGCGGGCACGGGGAGCATGAGCGACGTCGGGTGACGGACGACCGGGAAGTCTAGACCGGCGTCGAACCGCTCCGCGCCCTGCCAGGACGGCGCGTACACCACGACCGACCCCTGCGGCTGGCGGCTGACCAGTGCGTGCACGAACGCCTGAATCCCGCCCGGCCGCGGCGGGAAGTCGTTCGTGACCACGAGCGTAGGCGGACAGGCCATCAGCGCGAGGGAGCGAGCGGCGGCGGGACCGCATGGCGGTGAAGGCGCGCCCACGCTCGGGCCAACGCGATGCGCTCGGGCGCCGTCGGGTGGGTCGAGAACATCGTGTACTTGACCGTCTCTGGCCGCAGGTCGGAGAGGTTGTGCACGGCGAGCGCCCGCTGCATGTGGATGAACGCCTCCGGGTCGTGGGTGAGGTCGAGGGCATGGACGTCGGCCCGCGCCTCGATGTGCCGACTCACCAGATTCTGCACGGGGACGCTCACGACGGAGAACACGGCCACGATCGCGAGCAGCAGCGCGAGCGTCCCCGGGTCGCGGGCCGACCTGGTACCGGCCCTGCGAAGCAGCAGGCCCCAGGAGCTGAGCAGGTAGAGCACGCATCCCCCCGCGCTCACCCCCAGGGCGCCGAGGATGGTGCCGTACAACACGTCGTGCTCGGCCGCGTGCCCGAGCTCATGGGCTACCACGAGACGGACCTCCGCCGGGGTCGCGTCGTGCAGCAGCGTGTCGTAGATAACGATGCGTCTGGTGGCGCCGAACCCCGACACGTACGCGTTAAGGCTGGTCGTGCGGGCCGACGCGTCCGCGACGAGCACCTGACTCACCGGGACGTCGTCCTCCGCCGCGAGGTGCAGCAACTGCGAGCGCAGCTGCCCCTGCCGCATCGGCCGGAAGTTGGCGAACACCGGCTCCACCACGACCGGGTACACGAACGACAGCACCACGACGAGAGCGAACCCCCCGACCGCGGCCGGCAGCCACCACCCTCGCGGCAGTTTCCTGATGAGGAGGTAGAGCACGAGCGCCACGATGACAGTGATCCCCGTGTTGATCCCGAAGGACTTGGCGACGTCAGTCCCCCACCCCGGCCACGACTGGGTGGAGAGGTCGTACCGTCGCAAGACGCTTTCCCCCCAAGCGTCGAAGGGAAGTCCGGCCAACCGCGTCGCCAGCCTCAGGCCGACGACCCCCAGGATGACCTGCCACCCCCAGCCTCCACCGAACGGACGCGCCACCCAGCGCACCAACCGCGCACCCAGCGGGGTCAGCGCAAGGACCAGGATGACCAGCAGCGACGCCGCCATCGACGCGTACGAGGAGGGATCGTACGCGCGGCTGAACGCGGCGGCATTCGCGATTTGCGACCCCGTGAAGTCCGGACGGGGAGAGGGCTCGAGAGCGCCGGTCACCCCGGGCAGCGGGTGCCAGGGCACGGTCAGCGCCATCGTCGCCGCGATAGCCGCCAGGACCGCCACCAGGACGACGAACGCCGGAAGGCGGGACGCTCTCACCTAAGTGGCCGCGCGGATAGGGCCGCTGGGCTCGCGGGCCCCTGAGCTTCGCCTGACCTCGTTGTCGTCGGTCGACGCAGGCCCACTGCGACTCCCTCCGCCGCCTCGCCATGCTCGCTCAGC
>JBOHCT010000018.1:0-35212 GCA_050699055.1 Streptosporangiaceae bacterium
GAGCTCTGGCCAGCCAGCACGACCTCACCGGCCGGGCTGCGCGCCGCCATCTGACAGACAGCAAGACTCAGACCCAAAGGCAGCAGGACCGAGAAAGATCATCTCCAACAATCCTGTCCCACACCCAACGGTCACGCTGGGCTGTCATTTCGTCACACTCCTGCGCTATACAGGTCGAGACACACTGCTACGAGTCGCGGGGCAGGAGAGCCGGGACCCCATGCCGGACCCAATGTCCAACGGAGCACGCTCGCGGGAGCTGGGCCGGTCGTTCGCCGGCGCCCTTAGCCGTGCGCGCGCGACCTACCTGCGTACGTCACCGCGCGTGCGGGGCGGGTTCGGGCTCGTCCTGCTCGTCGCGGTGGGCGTACTCGCGGCGACCGCCGGCTGGCCGGTGCTGCCGACGCTTGCCCTCGTGGTCGTCGCCTGCATTGTTGTCGCGCTCGCGTTGAGCCGGCCCGACTGGGCAGCGACGGCGCTCGTCTACGTCGCGTGGCTGGCATCGCTGCCCCTGCAATGGCTCGCCTACGCGCGTCCCGACCAGCGCTCCACCGCGCGCGACATGGCCGCCTTGCTCGTGCTCGGCGCGGTCGTCGCGGTGCTCGCCCGATGGGTCCGAGGCTTCCCACCGTGGCAGACCGCCGCCGCCGCTCTCCTCGGCGCGGCCGTCATCGGCTCTCTCGCCGTCCTCGTGGCACCCGTCGTCAGCGTGATCCCCGCCTGCGTCGTGGCCGGCGGGGTGCTCGCGTACGTCACGGTGGCGCGCCGTCGCCGGGGACCTGCCCAGCAGGCCTATCTAGGTCCCCCGCCGGCTCGGTCGACGCCCGCGTCCGACGGGGACCCTCGGTACGACGACTTGGCGGAGCTTCCCGACGTCTCTGTCGACGAGGCGATGGCCGAGCTCGAGAACATGATCGGACTCCGTGAGGTCAAGGAGCAGGTGCGGTCGATCGTCGCGTCGATCGAGGCCGCGCGACTGCGGGCGCGAGCAGGGTACTCGACCGACAAGCCGATGCGGCACTTCGTCTTCCTCGGCCCCCCGGGCACGGGCAAGACCAGCGTGGCCCGCGTCATCGCCACGATCTTCTACGCGTACCGGCTCCTCGAACGACCCAGGCTCGTCGAGGTCCAGCGCTCCGACCTCGTCGCGGACCACCTCGGCGGGACGGCGCTCAAGACCGGGGAAGCGATCGACCGTGCGCTGGGCGGCGTCCTGTTCGTCGACGAGGCGTACTCCTTGGCGGGCACAGGGGACGGGCAAGGCGACCGCTTCGGTGCCGAGGCCGTGCAGGCGTTGGTCAAGCGGGCCGAGGACGACCGCGACCACATCGTGATCATTCTCGCCGGCTACCAGCGCGAGATGGAGAGCTTCCTCGATTCCAACCCGGGGCTCGCCTCACGCTTCCCCACCCGCGTGCGCTTTCCCTCGTACGACCCGCCCGAGCTGTTCCAGATCGCCGAGCATCTCATCGCCCTGCGCGGCGACCAGCTGCACCCGGACGCGGCCCCGACCCTCTGGTCGGTGTGCGAGGACGTGTGCCGCCGTGGGGTCGTCGACGAGCTCGGCAACGGAAGGTTCGTCCGTTCGCTCGTGGAGGCCGCCGCCTCGGCGCGCGACGTCCGTGCGATGGCGCAGGATGACGAGCCCGCGCCGGAACAGCTCGTGACGATCCTGCCGGCGGACGTCGAGCACGCCCGGGTCGAGGTGACCGCGCGTCTCCGCGGGTACACCGAGGCGCCGAGCCTCGACGACGCGCTCGCCGAGCTCGACGCCATGGTCGGGCTCGACCCGGTGAAGCGCCAGGTGCGTACCATCGTCGCCCAACTGCGCGTGGCACGGGTGCGGCGCGAACAGGGACTCACTGCCGCGCCGCCGATGCGCCACTTCGTTTTCCTCGGCCCGGCCGGCACCGGCAAGACCACCGTCGCCCGGGTCATGGCCCGCGTCTTCGCCGCTCTCGGGGTGCTGAGCAGGCCCGAGGTGGTCGAGGCACATCGGGTCGACCTTGTCGGCGAGTACATGGGGCATACCGCGGCGAAGACCAACGCCCTGGTCGACCGCGCCCTCGGCGGTGTGCTGTTCATCGATGAGGCCTACGCGCTCGTGGGCGGGGGCTACGCCCATGGGGACGCGTTCGGCCACGAGGCGGTCGCGACGCTGCTCAAACGGGCCGAGGACGACCGCGACCGGCTGGTCGTGATCCTCGCCGGCTACACCGACGACATGGAGCGGCTGCTCGCGAGCAACCAGGGGCTCGCGTCGCGCTTCTCGACCCGTGTCGCGTTCCCCGGCTACTCCGGCCAGGAGCTCCACACCCTCGCACTCCACGTCGCCGAGCGCGCGGGGGACCGGTGGGATCACGCGGCGGTTGACGAGCTTGCCGCGGTCTTCGCCGAGGTCGAGCACGACGGTCGGGTCGACGCCCTGGGCAACGGTCGGTTCGTCAGGTCGCTGTACGAAGGCGGGTGCGCGGCGCGCGACGTACGCCTCGCCCCACGGGGACCGGATGTCTCGGCGGTGGAGCTCACCACCCTCACCGCGGACGACGTGCGCACCGCCTACGACGACCTGACGGAGCGGCCACCCTGAGCGTGGAGGGAGAAGCGCACACGGGTGCCCGGGCGTAGCTGGCCGGCGGCGCCGAGGTCGGCGCGGACGACGACCGCGAGGACCGGGTACCCGCCGGTTGTCGGGTGATCTGTCAAGAACAGGATCGGCTGCCCGGACGGGGGCACCTGTAGCGCCCCGGTGACGAGCCCCTCGCTTGGCAGTTGCTCCGCGCGGTCGCTTTCGACATGCGGCCCGTCGAGTCGCAGCCCGACCCGGTTGCTCGCCGTACTCACCGTGTACGTCGTACCTGTGAGGGTGGTGAGGGCGTCCTCGGCCAGCCAGTCGGCGCGTGGGCCGGGGACGACGCGCAACACGGGGTCCTCGGGGATCTCCCGAGGCGGCGCGAGATCGACGCCGATGGAGGCGAGACCCGCCGCGGGCCCAACCGCGAGGCCCGCGCCCGGCTCGAGCGGCCTCGGCCCGAGGCCGGACAGCAGATCGGTCGAGCGGCTGTCCAGCACAGGGGGGACATCGATCCCGCCCCGGACCGCGAGGTAGGTGCGCACCCCGCGAGACGGCGCGCCGATCGTTACGACCTCGCCGGGCCCGACCCGCACCGGCGCGTCCATGTCGACCGGCCGTCTGTCGGCATGGACCTCCGCGGGGGCGCCCGTGAGGGCGATCCAGGCGGGATCGCGGAAACGGGCGGCCAGACCGCCGAGCGTCATCTCGAGGCCGGCGGCGCCCTCGGGGTTACCGACGAGGCGGTTTGCCAGCCGTAGGCTCCAGGCGTCGGCCGCTCCCGACGGTGGCACACCGAGATGGGCATACCCGGGTCGGCCGAGGTCCTGGACGGTGGTGAGCGGCCCTTGCCGCAGAACCTCGATCATGCGGCGGCCACGAAACGAACCGGCCGTCCGGGCTGGAACAACGCGGGCGGTTCCCGTCCGGGATGCCAGACGCGCAGGTCGGTGCGGCCGATGAGCCGCCACCCGCCCGGGGTCGCGCTCGGGTAGACGCAGGAGTACGGACCGGCTACCCCCACAGACCCGGCGGGGACCCGGGTGCGCGGCGAGGGCCGACGCGGGACGTGCAGGGACGGGTCGAGCCCGGAGAGGTACCCGAAGCCTGGGCTGAAGCCGAGGAACGCCACGACGTGCTCGCTGCCGGTGTGCCGAGCGACAATCTCGTCGACGCTGCGGCCCACGAGCCCCGCGACCTCGTCCAGGTCCTCCCCGTCATAGACGACGGGCACCTCCAGAGGTGGAGGCGCGCTCTCCTCGGTCGCGGCAAGCGGCAGGTCCCGGAGGCGCTGAGCGAGCCGGTCCATGTCGGCGCGGTCCGGATCGGCGGCGACGAGGACCGTACAGGCCCCAGGCACGATGTCTGTCACGCCGGGGAGGGCGGCGCGCTCCAGGGCCGCGCGGAACCGGTGGGTCGTCGAGAGATCGCCGGTCTCCACGAGGAGAGCCGCGTCGCCTGCGCTGCGTACCCTCACGCGAAGGACTCCGTCCGCACGCCCGCCTCCATGAGGCCGCGCCGGACCGCCTTGGCGAGCTCGACCGCGCCCGGCGTGTCGCCGTGGACGCACACCGAGCGCGCGTCGACGCGTACGTCGTCGCCGTCGACGGAGCGCACCACGCCCTCTGTCGCCATGCGCACGACGCGCGCCGTGACCTCCGTCTCGTCGTGGATGACCGCGCCCGCTTGCCGGCGGGAGACGAGCGTGCCCTCGGACGTGTACGCGCGGTCGGCGAAGCACTCGCGGATGGTCCGCACGCGCTCCCGCGTCGCGGCGTCGTGGACAACAGAGCGGGCAAGCGTCAGCACCGGCAGCGAGGGGTCGTAGGCTCTGACCGCCTCGACCACGGCCGCGGCCTGCTCCTCGTCGCCCACGATCCGGTTGTACAGCGCCCCGTGCGGCTTCACGTAGCGGACCGCGCCGCCCTCGGCCCGTGCGACGCCATCGAGCGCGGCGAGTTGGTACAGGACGTCGGCGGCGAGCGTGTCGGCCGGCATGTCCATCGGCCGGCGGCCGAAGCCGGGAAGGTCGCGGTAGGAAACCTGGGCGCCGATCGCGACCCCGCGTTCGACCGCCGCCGCGCAGGTACGCCGCATGATCAGCGGGTCGCCGGCGTGGAAGCCGCAGGCGATGTTGGCGCTCGTGATGACGTCGAGGAGCGCGGTGTCGTCGCCGAGCCGCCAGACGCCGAAGCCTTCCCCGAGATCCGCGTTGATGTCGATTTTGGTCATGAGGTGGCCTCCACAATGTTGATGTCGCGACCGCTTCGCGCGAGCTCGGAAGGCGCCGCGCGCTCAGCTCCTTCGCTGCTGAGCATCGCAGCGAACGACAGTGAGCGAGGAGTGGAGCGGAGGAGGACACCGGGGCAATTGCTCATGGGACAAGCCTCCCCGACGGGACGGCCGCGCGCACGTGGTGGCGCGTCAGCGAGTGACGCCGCCGAGGTTCAGGGGCCACGGTTCCCGCGATGACCTCGGTGACGATCGCTCCGGTCAGCATCAGCCAGCTCATGGCACCCTTTCTCTCGTCGCCTCGGCCGAGGCCCCACTACCCGCGCGGAAGCTCGTCGAGCGCGGCCCGCAGCAGTTCGCGGGCACCCGAGCCTTCACCTGCCTGCTCAACGGCGGTCATCAGCATGTGCAGGATCTCGTGGCGCTCGAAGCCGCGGTCGATCAGGAGCTGCGCGCACCCCCACACCTCCGGGGGGTCGCCGGCCCATAGCTGGCCGGCGACGATTTCGTGGAGCCGCAGGTGGGACGCCCGATCGCCCGGCCTCTCCCGCTGGTCCTCCAGGTACGGGTTGGGGTGCTCGGCCTCGACGAGGTGGCGGCGCCCCCCAGGGTCAGCGAGGTCGACTGCCGCCGCGTCCCCGCAGGTGGCGAGCGGGAACGCGAACGCGAACGCCCGCCGGGGCAACGCCTCGAGGTCGCCCTCCGGCAGTAGCCGTGCGATGGTCTCGTGGTCGAGGTCGCGGGGGTCTTGGTAGGTGTCGTCGAAGGCCGCGCTCGCGTCCCAAAGCGTGTCGAGGATATGCCTGACACCCTCCGGGGGCAGGCCCTGCCGCCGGCCCGCCCAACGCACCCAGGCCGCGAGGACGTGGGGTATCGCCTCCTTGTCGGTAGGGTCCAGCATCACCTTGCTGGGCAGCCACTCGAGAAGGAAGACCTCGGTCTTGAGCGGGCTCACCCGAAGCGGGCGGCCGAGGTCCCTGTCGCAGCCGAACGCCACGATGAGGTCCGCGAGGCGGCCCGCCGCGGCCCTGTCGCTGAGCCCGCTCGTCTCCTCGGAGGCGAGGAACCTGGCCGCGATCACGGCCCGCTCGTCCGGGGAGTAGGTGGCTGACTCGAAGGCCCGGCCGCCTTCGGGGAGCGTGCGCAGCCTGGCGCGGACGAAGGCACGATACGCGCCGAACGTCTCGGTCACGGGCGGACGTGACGCTTCGTCCGTCGCGGCGAGCGCGGGCTGGAGCATCGCACGGGCGTCGGCGGGGTCGTACGACTCGAACACGGTGAGCGCGCTGTCACGGGTCTGCCGGCGGCAGCTGTCGAGCAAGGTGTCGACCTCGGAGGTGCACCACGCGTCCTTCGCCATGCCGGAGAGCGTCAGGTCGACGAGGACGACGAGGGCGTGCCGTTCACCCGAGCCCAGACCGGCGTACGAGAAGGTGCAGATGACCGAGGCTTGGTCGCCGTAAACGTCCCTGGACAGCCAGCAGCCGTCCGCCTCGACTCGGCCGACATGGCGGGCCCAGCCCGGCTCCCGTACGCCGGTCGCGCGGAGCGTGCGTGCGCTCTTGGCCGCCCGCGCGGCGAGAAGATCGCCGCCAAGGTGAGTGATACCGGTGAGCAGCGCCAGCGCGGCCGGGGTGCGCGCCCGCGTGGTGTAGTCGACCAGGGCGTCCCCGAATACGCGCTCCACATCCGCGGCGTCGGGGGAGAGGCCCCACCAGGTACCGAACAGCTCGCTCACGAGCAGCTCCGCGTCGAGCGGGCTGCGGATGGCGAGCAACCCGCGGGCGGCGTCGAGCAGGTCGCGGAGCAGCGGCTCCGGCGGCGGCGCGCGCCCGCGCGTCGAGTGGCGCGGCTCGCTACCGCCACCCTGGCTCCCCGTCCCCACGGTTCCAGCCTTTCAGGCCGCCGTCAGATCGCCGAGGATCACCCGCAGCAGTGCCTGAGTATCGGCGAGGTCGGGCATGACGACGTCGGCGCCTTCCGCCCGGAGCTCCTCCTCGTCGAAAAGCCCCGTCGCCACGGCGATGACGCGCGCCCCGCCCTCTCGCGCGGCGGTGATGTCGGATGGGGTGTCGCCGATCAGCCAGGTCGACGAGCTGTCGAACTGGGTGCCGTGCTTGTCGGCAACGCGCGACCGTGCTACCTCGACGAGCGCGGGGCGGGCGCTGTCATCGGAGCCGTAGGCCCCGACGTCGAGGTCGAGGTCGCGGTCGAGGTCGAATGTCCGCAGCTTGAGCAGTGCGTTCGGCTTGATGTTGCCGGTCAGCACCGACTGGACGACATCGGGCGCACGCGACAGGCTCGCGATCGCCTCGCGGACCCCCGGCAGGACGCGGCCGTGTGAGCGCATCGCCCCGACACGTGCCGCCATACCGGACTCCACGGCCCGCATGGCGCGGCGAAGCTGGCCGTCGGCGGCGATGACGTCGTTGAGGGCGAAGGTGCCGGCCATGATCTCGGGATCGGTACGACCCTGACGCGGTGCCAGCCGGGCCGGCGGATGGCCGACGACGGCCTCGAAGGCTTCGAGGTACGTCTCCTTACCGACGCCCCCGACATCGATGAGCGTCCTGTCGACATCCCACAGGACCAGTCGCCGAAGCGGTCCCTGCACTCGTGCTCCTCCGCCGGGCCAGATCTCGGTCGCAGGATAGTGCCCTTGTCGGCGGGCCGCAGCGGACGAGCAGGCGCGCTCAACCACCCGCACGTAGGTGCGTGCGTCGAACGCGCTGTTGTAGAAGCCGAGGTCGACTCGCAGGTGTCCTTGCCAGTGGCCGACGTGGATTCCGGCCTGCGCTAGCGCGGTAGCGCTATCTGGCCCGTGAGGCTACGTTGCAGTCGTGGAGAGGACCGCGTTCCCGCAGGGGCTTGCCGACGACCTGCTCCGCTACCTCCAGGAATCCCGTGAGACGGTGCTGCGCGGGCTGGAGGGGCTGGAGGAGTACGAGGCGCGACGCCCGCTCACGCCCAGCGGGACGAACATCCTCGGGCTGATCAAGCACTTGACGGGCGTGGAAACGGGCTATCTCGGTGAGTGCGTGGGACGGCCATCACCCGTTCGGTTGCCGTGGGTGGAGGACGGCTCGATCTGGGACAGCGCGGACATGTGGGCTACCGCCGAGCAGTCCCGTGACTACATCGTGGGGCTGTACCGCCAGACATGGGTCCACTCCGACAGCTCGATCACCGAGCTGCCGCTGAACGCTCCCGCGTACGTCTCGTGGTGGCCGGTCGAGCGGCGCGAAACGACAGTCGGGCATCTCGCAGTCCGCGTTGTCGCGGAAACAGCCCAGCATGCGGGGCACGTCGACATCCTCCGCGAGAGCATCGACGGCCGGGGCGGCCGCGATCATGACGCCATCGGCGGCGCCGACCACTGGGCCAACTATGTCGCCCAGGTCCAGGCCGCGGCAGACAGCTACCGCCGTTGAACACGAGCACGCTCTCCGGAGCCGTGCGAGCTCCTCGTCACGGCGACGTGGACGGTTGGACGGGTTCAAGACGCCGTTGTGTGATCGCGTACCAGGCCGTCAGCACTTCCGCCGCGGCGCAGCCCAGCATGATAAGAGCCCCCACGGCCGCCACCGCGATTGGCTCGTTCCTGCCGCCACGCGACACCCGTGGTGGCGACGGCCGCCGCTGCGGTGAGCACCAGCAGAAGCTCCACCCCAGTGGTGTCCAGCCCAGCGAACACCACCTTGTACTGCCCCGGGGCATGCCCGGTTGGGACTCCAGACGCTGCCAGATCGCCCACAGGCTCACCGCCACGCGGGCCACAGCAGCGGCGGCGAACACCACCGTGGCCACCGCCAGACCGCGGCCCACACGCCCCCACGGCCACGGTTCTACCTCCGCATAATCGCCGAGGCGATCGTCAACCTCCTCCTGGCTCGATTCGGCCTCGCCGATGATGTCGGGAGGCTCGTCTCCCCACTCGTCGCCCGCCATAGGTGCATCCTTTCCGCCAGGCGCCGCTGCCGCCGCACGGCTTAGCCTGCCACCACACACGTCCCCCGGGTTAGCGGACAGTGAGCCCTCCGCAGCGAGCGCCAAGGGCCCAGCCGAGAAGTAGGCTGCCGGCATCGACAAGGGACGGTTGGAGGCCACGGTGGGCTTGCAGCTCAGTCAGAATCCCGAGGCGGACGCCCTCCTCGACAGCGAACCGCTCGCGCTCCTCGTCGGGATGTTGCTTGACCAACAGGTCCCGATGGAGTGGGCGTTCACGGGTCCGTACACGATCGCCCAGCGGATGGGCGGCGGGCTCGACGCCCACGAGATCGCGGCCTGCGACCCGGAGGAGTTCGTCAGGCTGTGTTCCGAGAAGCCGGCGATCCACCGTTACCCCGGTTCGATGGCACGGCGTGTGCAGCAGCTCTGCCGTCACGTCGCCGACGGGTACGACGGTGAGGTCCAGGCGATCTGGCGCGACGCCAGGGACGGGCGGGACCTGCTCCGCCGTCTCCAGGCCCTGCCGGGATACGGCCAGCAGAAGGCGCAGATCTTCGTGGCCTTGCTCGGCAAGCAGCTCGGTGTCCGCCCGAACTGTTGGCGCGAGGCGGCTGGGTCGTACGGCGAGGAAGGCGCTCATCGGTCCATCGCCGACGTCGTGGACGACGCGTCCCTGGACCGAGTACGGGCGTACAAGCAGGAGATGAAGCGGGCCCGGCGTCGCTCCTGACGAGTGCCCGCCGCGGTCACGAGGGTGACGAGAACGGACGAACTACCACCGATCGATGCCGTACCCTGCGTCGGAGACGCTAGCCTGCTTTGTGTTCACCCATGGTGATGGGGCTATATCTAGTGGTACGCACGGCCAGAGGGCGGAGGTGCCGGCGATGAACACCGAAACGTCCGTACCCTCGTCGACAGCTTCTTCGACGTCCCCGACCCTCGGTGCGGTGGCGCGGCTGGGTATCGCCGACACCGCCCTGCTGCAGACGCTTTTCCAAGAGGCACCGCTCGGCTTCGCCTTTTGCGATACCGACCTGCGCTACCGCCGGGTTAACGACACCCTGGCCAGCATGAACCGCCTCGCGGTCGAGGAGCACGTCGGGCGCCGCCCGCGGGACGTACTCGATCAGAGACTCGCCGACACGGTCGAGCGGATGCTTCGCCGTGTTCTCGACGAGGACCGGGCGATCCTGGATCAGGCGTACACCTCCGAGGTGCCCAAGGGCTCGGGGCGATACCGGCATTGGGTGACCTCGTGGTTTCCCGCCCACGCGGAGGACGGATCGGTCTTCGGGGTAGCGGTTCTGACTCTGGAGGTGACCGACATCCGCCGATCGGAGGAGGCGCTGCGCCGCAGCGAGGAGCGCTACCGCTCGCTCCTGCAGGCCACCGCACAGGTCGTGTGGGTCGCGGCCCCGGATGGCAGGATCCGCGAGGACTCGCCGGAATGGCGGGCCGTGACGGGCCAGTCTGTCGACCAGTACCTCGGCGACGGATGGCTCGACGCGATCCACCCCGACGATCGCGACCGCGCGGGGGAGGTCTGGCACGACGCCGTCCGCGCCGGTGGGGTGTTCGACTGCGGATTCCGGGTGCGTACGCGCTCGGGCGTGTATCGCCATTACGAAGCGCGCGCGGTGCCGATCGTCCGTGACGGCGAGATCGTCGAGTGGGTTGGGGCCAACACCGACGTGACACCCACTCGCGACGCCGAGGAAATGCGCGAACGGCTCACCGAACAGCTCTCGGCCGCGGCCCTGCGTACGGCCCGGCTGCAGCAGGCGACGTCGATGCTGGCCGAGGCGCTCACAGTGCAGCACGTCGTCAGGGTGATCACGGAAGTTGGGAGGTCGGCGATCGGGGCCGACCATTCCGAGGTCGCCTTGTTGGACAGGGACCGACTGCGCCTCAGGGTCGTCGGCGCAGAGGGGGGCCGGTCCTCCGACACCTCCTCGACCGACGAGATCCCGCTCGACGCCCCGACCGTGCTGTCAGGGGCGACGCGCGAGCGTAAGCCGTTCCTCGCCGAGACGCCCGCAAGCCTCCGTGAACAGCTGGCGAGCCCGGAGATCGACCGTTTTCTCGCGCACACCGACGAACAGGCCTGGGTAGGCCTACCGTTGCTGGCCGCGGGGGCGCCGCTGGGCGCGCTGCGGTTCTCCTTCGCTCGACCCCGGCGGATCTCCGACGAGGAGCGGGTGTTCCTCGAGGCGCTCGCCGGGCAATGCGCGCTCGCCGTGGAACGTGCCACGTTCTTCGAGCGCGAGCGCAGGACCGCGGAGACGCTGCAGCACAGCCTGTTGCCCGACAACCTGCCCACCGTGGATCGCCTCGGGCTCGCGGCCCGCTACCTTCCTGGGCAGAAGGGCGTCGAGATCGGCGGTGACTGGTACGACGCCTTCACGCTCCCCGACAAGCGGATCGCGGTGGCGATCGGCGACGTCATGGGGAAGGGCGTCAAGGCAGCGGTTGTCATGGGACGGGTACGCAACGCCCTGCGCGCTCTCGCCCTGACCGACCCGGATCCCGCCGCCGTCATGACGGGACTCGACCGCCTGTTCGACGCGACCGAGGGGGAGGAGCAGGTGACGACCGTGGCGTATGCCGTCGTGGACCCGGCGACCGGCGAGTGCGTCACAGGCAACGCGGGGCACCCGCCACCGCTGCTGCTCGTGCCGGGGCGGCAGCCCGTCCTCGCCGACTGCGACCCCGGGAGCCCCCTGGGCTTGCCGACGAGAAGGACACAGTCGACGCTGCGGCTCCGCCCGGGCGCGACGGCCATCGGCTACTCCGATGGTCTGGTCGAGAACCGTGGCCGGGGTCTCGACCGGGGGTTGGACGACCTGTTGTCGGTCGCGGCGGACGCCTCGCATGCCGTCGTGGCCGATCCCCCAGCCCTCCTCGACTTCCTGGTCGGTCGCATGCTGGCCGGCCACGCGCAAGATGATGACGTCACGCTGCTCGGTGTTCATGTACGCCCAGGCTGAGTTCGCCCGCGATGCTCCTGTTCGCGCGGTTGGCACTGACCGCGCGTGGCATGCGCTACGTTGGAGAAGCGGCAGGGAGGCGCACCTTTGGGATTGCGACACCGTGCAACAATGCTGTGCTGATCATCACCTGGGCCTCCGCGTTGCGACGAGTGGCTCGCGGAGGAGCCAGCCGATCTTCGGAACCTGGGTCCATCTCGACGCACGTTCGTACGAGAGGTGTATGTGTCACCTTCCAGCACGAGCCGTCCCCTGCCACGCGAGCTCGACGATCCCGTCATCAGGCGCTTGGTGGACCACGGGCGCTCCTGCGGTTACATCCGGGCCGACGAGGTCAGGAAGGCGTTCGACGAGGCCGCGATACCGGTGTCACGGGCCTCGAGCATTCTGCGGAGTCTCAGCAAGGAGGGTGTGACGGTCATGGTGAGCGCTGCCGACTCCGCGGCTCCCGGGCGCACCCGTGGGTCGACATCGCGAGGGACCTCGTCGAGGAGCAGCAACGGCACGACACCTCAGAAGGAGAAGGGGAGGAAGGCGGAGACGCCAGCAGAAAGCGCCTCCATCGAGGAGCGGGAGGAGCGGACATCCGTGCCTGAGACGACCGCTGACGCCGAGATCGAAGAGGTGGGCGCGCCTGAGCCCACGGCGATCGGCACGACCGGCCCCAGGAGGTCCCGGCGCAAGCGTAAGAAAGACTCCCCACCGGGCGATGTCAAGGTGACAGCCGGCGATGAGGCCGCCCCGGTCGATGACGATCTCGAGGAGTCCGAGGTCGATGAGGAACCCGACGACGAGGCCAGGCCGCGGGTTGGCGAGCTGTCCAGCGGCACGCCGCAGCCCGATGACGACATCGTCGGGCAGCAGACCGTGGACGACACCGAAGAGGCGTTCGTCCTAGGTGATGACGACGAGGACGCTCCCGCCCAGCAGGTCATCGGTGCGGGCGCGACCGCTGACCCGGTCAAGGACTACCTCAAGCAGATCGGCAAGGTCCCCCTCCTCAACGCGGCCCAAGAGGTGGAGCTCGCGAAGCGGATCGAGGCCGGCCTGTTCGCGGAGGAGAAGCTCGCGGCCGACGCTTCCATGCTCCCCTCCGAGCAACGCGTCGAACTTGAGTGGATCGCCGACGACGGGAGGCGCGCCAAGAACCATCTCCTCGAGGCCAACCTGCGGCTCGTCGTGTCGCTGGCGAAGCGCTACACCGGCCGGGGCATGCTCTTCCTCGATCTGATCCAGGAGGGCAACCTCGGGCTGATCAGGGCCGTGGAGAAGTTCGACTACACCAAGGGCTACAAGTTCTCGACCTACGCCACCTGGTGGATCAGGCAGGCGATCACCCGTGCCATGGCCGACCAGGCGCGGACGATCCGTATCCCCGTCCACATGGTCGAGGTCATCAACAAGCTGGCTCGGGTCCAACGTCAGATGCTGCAGGACCTCGGCCGCGAGCCGGCTCCCGAGGAGCTCGCGAGGGAGCTCGACATGACCCCGGAGAAGGTCGTCGAGGTCCAGAAGTACGGCAGGGAGCCGATCTCGCTGCACACGCCCCTCGGTGAGGACGGCGACTCCGAGTTCGGCGACCTCATCGAGGACTCGGAGGCGATCGTCCCCGCCGACGCCGTGAGCTTCACCCTGCTCCAGGAGCAGCTGCACTCCGTCCTCGACACGCTGTCGGAACGCGAGGCAGGTGTGGTGTCGATGCGTTTCGGGCTCACCGACGGCCAACCCAAGACCCTCGACGAGATCGGCAAGGTGTACGGCGTCACGCGGGAACGGATTCGCCAGATCGAGTCCAAGACGATGTCGAAGCTGCGGCACCCCTCGCGTTCCCAGGTCTTGCGCGACTATCTGGCCTGACTCCCGGCGCGCGGTGACGGATCATGCGACGAGGCGGCGGCGCCCGTGGTGGGCGACCGCCGCCTCGCCTATCCGCAGAAGCGGCTCAGCGTTCTTCCTCAGGTGCTGTCGCCGCGGTCCCGGCGAGTTTGTCGGACTCGTCGTGGATCTCCACGGCTGATTCACGCAGCGCGTCGGCGTACTCCCGGCCATGGTGAGCACAGAAGTACAGTTCGCCTCCGCTCGGCAACACAGCACGCACGTACGCCTTGGCGCCACACCGGTCGCACCTGTCAGCTGCCTTGAGCGGTGTGGTCGGGGTCAAGACTCCGGTCACGTCGCCTCTTCCTTCGTCTCGGCGTCTGACATCCAGGACAACATCTAACCCGATCCTGTCGTTCCCTAGACAGGCCCAGGCACGCCCATTTTCCTCTCGGCGTAATCCGGCGTGGCTGAACGGAACCGTCGCCTCGGACCGCTATCGTGCTAGGGCACGAGACACCACAATCCCCCTGCTGACGGGAGTTCGGGACCACGTGACCGCCGAGCAGATCGCATTCCTGCCCGAGGACAGTGAGCCGCGTCAGGCTCGCGACGCCTATTCCGCCCGCCACCTCGCCGTCCTCGAGGGCTTGGAGGCTGTCCGCAAGCGGCCAGGCATGTACATCGGATCGACCGATGGGCGCGGTCTCATGCACTGCCTCTGGGAGCTCGTCGACAACGCGGTCGACGAGGCCCTCGCGGAGCACTGCGCCCGCATCGAGGTCGTCCTGCGTCCCGACGGCTCGGCCGATGTCCGCGACGACGGCCGCGGCATCCCCGTCGACGTGGAGCCGCGCAGCAAGCTCACCGGCGTCGAATTGGTGATGACCAGGCTGCACGCGGGAGGCAAGTTCGGTGGCGTGTCGTACGTCGCCTCTGGCGGGCTGCACGGGGTCGGCGCCTCGGTCGTCAACGCGCTCGCGGAGCGCCTCGACGTCGAGGTCGACCGTGACGGCCACACCTACGCGGTGAGCTTCCGGCGCGGTATTCCCGGGGAGTTCGCGGGCGAGGGGCCGGTCGACCGGTTCCGTCGTAAGTCAGGGCTGCGCAGGATCCGCCGCGTGGCCCGCCGCGTCACGGGCACCCGCGTCCGCTTCTGGCCGGACCGCCAGGTCTTCACCGAGGACGCGGCGTTCTCCTACGACGAGCTGTGCGCCAGGGCGCGGCAGTCCGCTTTCCTCATCCCCGGCCTCACTGTGGCGGTCCGCGACGAGCGCGAGCCGGAGCCGCGGGAAGAGGAGTACCGCTACGACGGCGGCATCAGCGAGTTCTGTGGGGCGCTGGCCCCCGACGAGCGGGTCGCCGGGCCGTGGCGGCTGCGGGGGGTCGGCCACTTCACCGAGACAGTGCCCATGCTCGACGACAGCGGACACATGACGCCGCGGGAGGTCGAGCGCGAGCTGATCGTCGACGTCGCTGTCCGCTGGGGGAGCGGCTACGACTCGGTCGTCCGGTCGTTCGTCAATGTGGTGGCCACTCCCAAGGGCGGCACGCATGTCGCGGGTTTCGAGCGCGCCCTGCTCAAGACCGTCAGCGAGCAGTTGCGCTCGACCAAGCTCCTCAAGGCGAACGATGGGGGCGTGGTCAAGGACGACGTGCTCGAGGGGCTGACCGCGGTCGTCTCCGTGCGCCTGCCCGAGCCGCAGTTCGAAGGCCAGACCAAGGAGGTGCTCGGCACTCCCGCCGCGTCGCGCATCGTCGCGCGGATCGTCGGCGGAGAGCTGCAGCGCGCCCTCACCAGCTCGAAGCGCGGCCGCAAGGCGGAGGCGCGCGCCGTCCTCGAGAAGGCCGTGTCGGCGGCTCGCGCTCGGGTCGCCGCCCGGGTCCAGCGCGAGAACCAGCGCCGCAAGACCGCGCTCGAGAGTTCCGCGCTGCCCGCCAAGCTCGTCGACTGCCGCAGCTCCGACGTCGACCGCGGTGAGCTTTTCATCGTCGAGGGCGATTCCGCGCTCGGGACGGCCAAGCTCGCGCGCGACTCGGAGTTCCAGGCGCTGTTGCCGATCCGGGGCAAGATCCTTAACGTGCAGAAGGCGTCGGTCTCCGACATGCTCAAGAACACTGAGTGTGGCGCGATCATCCAGGTGATCGGCGGAGGATCGGGCCGCACGTTCGACCTCGACGCCACCAGGTACGGCAAGACGATCTTCATGGTCGACGCCGACGTCGACGGCGCGCACATCCGTACCCTGCTGCTCACGCTCTTCCACCGCTATATGCGTCCCTTGCTCGAAGCCGGCCGGGTCTTCGCGGCCGTCCCTCCGCTGCACCGGATCGAGGTAGTCGGTACGGGCAAGCGCAAGAACGACTACATCTACACCTACAGCGACGCCGAGATGCGCCAGGTCACGGAGCGCCTCGCCCGACAGGGGAAGCGCATCAAGGAGCCGGTCCAGCGCTACAAGGGGCTCGGCGAGATGGACGCCGGGCAGCTGGCCGAGACCACGATGGATCCTCGCCATCGTCAGCTGCGGCGCATCCGGGTCGAGGACGCCAAGGCGGCGGAGCGCATGTTCGCCCTGCTCATGGGCGGCGAGGTGGCCCCGCGCCGCGAGTTCATCACGACCAGCGCCGGCGACCTCGACAGGTCCCGCATCGACACGTGACGTTGGCTGTGCTCCGAGGCGTACCTGGAGCGAGTGCGAGGAGCTGGAGGGGCTGTCTGAAGTCTCGTAACCTGACAGATGCGCGGGAGCTCGCGACGAGCGGGCTGAGAGGGCGGCTGGCCGGCCGCCGACCGTGGGACCTGATCCGGGCAATGCCGGCGAAGGGAGGAGATCGTGACTATAACCGATTCCGCGCGCGTGACCGAGGAATTGTGGCCGCTCGCCGCGTCGGTCCTCGAGCGGATCCTCGTGCATCCGTTCCTGGCTGGCCTGGCAAGCGGGGACCTCGACCGGCGGTGCTTCCGCTACTACGTGGTCCAGGACACCCACTATCTCCGGTCATACGCCCGCGCCCTGAGCCTCGTGGGCGCGCATACGCCCGACGAGACCGGTGTGCGCATGTTCGCTGGCCACGCGGCGAACGCGATCGCCGTCGAGCGCTCCCTGCACGCCGACTTCCTCCGGGAGCTGGGCGAGGCCGTGGACGAGCGACGGACGGAGCCGGCCGGGCCGACCACCCTCGCCTACACGAGCTTCCAGCTCGCGGCCGCGCAGGCGTGCTTCGTCGAGGGGCTCGGTGCCGTCCTTCCGTGCTACTGGCTGTACCGGGAGGTCGGGAGGGCGCTCGCGCCGCAGTCATCGCCGGAGCCGTTGTACGCGCGATGGATCGACACCTACGCGGGCGAGGAGTTCGCGCGCATCGTGACCGAGGTGCTCGCTCTCACCGACCGGGCCGGTGAAGGCCTTGGTGAGGCGGAGCGTTCGCGGCTGCGCGAGAGCTTCGCGATCGCGGCCCGGTACGAGTGGATGTTCTGGGACGCCGCGTACCGGCGGGAGACCTGGCCGGTCTGATGCTTGCTGCCGGATGTGAGCTGGGCCGGCGGTAGGCTCAACAGGGGACGACAAGGATCGAACGCTTCGACGCGGCGACCAGCGGGCGGATGTCGTCTGGGTCACTCGTCAGGATGCGGTCGCCTGTACTGGAGACGGCCACGACGCTGGCATCGACTGCGTCGCAGGTATCCGCACGACCCAGCAGCACGCCCGCTTCCCGCCCCAAACGCTGATCCACAGCCTTGACGTCAACGGACTTGAGCAGTCGGGCAAGGGTCGCCTGCCGCCCCGCAGCGTCTCGCCAGACCTGAGTGATCACGATGCCGGTGCTGCGTAGCTCGAGTCCCCCGCGCTGGGCAGCGCGTAGGCGAGCGGCTACGGACCGGTCGCCTCGATCTACGGCTATGAACGCGCCCGCATCGAGCACCGCGGCACTCATGCCGCTGGTTTGGTGATGGCGGGGGCCGGGAGTCCCAGCTCGACGGCGGCAGTCGCCAACTCGTCGGCGGTCAGGGCTCCATGCTCGGCTTCCCACGTGTCGAGGAACTCAGCCAGCGTATCGGCGCGGAGCTTGGCGACGGCCGCTTGCGCCAACCATCCGGACAGCCCTGCTCCGCTCCGTTCCGCGGCCGCCCGGACAGCGTCGCCGAGGTCAGGATCGAACGAGACGCTGAGCTTGTCGACCTTCATGCGCCGAGCATACCATGGTACGTCACACTGCGGTAAGAAAGCCTCAGGTCGCCGAGCCGGCCACGACCGCGAAGCGGGCATGCACGCCAAGGAGACGCTCCAGCGGCGGCAGCGTCAGGCTGGAGGCCCACTCGACGTCGCGCAGCCGCTCGACGCGCGCTGGCCCCCAACCGTTCGGCTCGACCAGCGTGCTGAGCCGCTCGGGGTCCGGCCCGGCAGCGAGCGGCAGCGTGCCGAGCAGTTCCTCGTCGTACGATCCGTGATGGCCGGACGGGTGTCCGCGGACGCGGTGAAGGAGGCTGCGGGCCTGGCCGCGTGCCCTCTCCACGATGTCGGCCCGTTCCCCCCAGAGCCCTTCAAGAAGCACCAGCCTTCCCCCGGGGGCGACCGTACGCCACGCGGCGAGGGCGGCCGCCGGGTCGGGCAGCGTCCACACGACGTTACGCTCGACAACCGCGTCGAACGGGCCACCGGGCGGCTCATGGGCGGGGCCTTGCACGGTCTCGACCTCCGCGGCTTCCCGCTCGGCCTTGCGGTCGAGCCGCGCGAGCATGCCGGGGGAGAGGTCGAGAGCTGTCACACGGTAGCCGAGCCGGGCGAGCGCGAGGGAGAGAAATCCCGTACCCGCACCGACGTCGAGGACCGATGCGGGGGGCGGCGGCAGCAGGCGCAGCAGGGCGGCGGACCAGGCGGCCTGTTCGGCGGCCGACTGCGGCACGTGGTCGGCGCCGTGGTCGTAAACGGAGGCGTCCTCGTCCCAGAACTTGCGAATCTTGTCGAGCGTGTTAGTCATGGTCCCATCCTCGCCTACCCCCAGCCTCCTTCGCATCGTGACCACGGCGGGGCTGTGCGGGTGGGACGTCTGGGCACGCGTGCCGCCGGTGGCGCGATCCCTCGGACATCCCGCGGCGGGCGGGAGGCTGGTCAGTCGCCGGGGGTACGGCCGACCGCGGCGAGCGTGCCGCCCACGGCGGTGCCCGACCCGTCTCGCCGCCCTTCCGCGTCCGGCAGCTGGACCGGCGTGCCGGCGGACGTCGACGCGCCGGCCGGCCCCTGGCCCGCCCAGGCGAGGACCAGCTCGTCCGCTCCCTTCAGGAGGCGATGGCAGCGCACTCCGCCGGTCGCCCGCCCCTTGCGCGGGTACACGTCGAGCGGGGTGATCTTCGCGCTGGCGGCCTTGCCGGCGCGGCCGGCCACGGTCACGACCACGGCTTCTCCTCCGCCGGCCGGGACCGCGCCGAACCAGCGGACCCGCGCGCCGTCTGCCACGCGCATGCCCACCATCCCGGCGGCCGCGAGCCCCTGGGGGCGTACGAGCGAGGCCGGGAACCGCAGCAGGTGAGTGTCGTTCGTCACGAAGACCAGGTCCTCGTCGCCTGTCTCCAGCTGGACTGCCCCCACGACACGGTCGTCCCCGCGCAGCGCGATGACCTCGAACGCGTCCTTGTTTTGCGGATACTCCGGGCGGATCCGTTTGACGACGCCCCGTGCCGTACCGACGGCCAGGCCGGGCCCCTCGGGCTCAAGAGACGCGAGCCCGAGCACCTCCTCGCCGTCGGTGAGCCGGAAGAACTCGGCTGCCGGCGCACCCCCGCCGAGGCTCGTCTCGCCCGCCGGGAGGACCGGCAGGTCCAGGGCGTTCACCCGGAGCAGCCGTCCGCCGCTCGTGACGGCGGTGAGCGTGCCGCGGGCGGTGCCCACGAGTACGCAGCTCACGACGTCGTGTTTCGCGCGCTTCCGGCTCACGGGCGGCTCGGCGGTAGGGGTACGGGCGAGCCGGCCAGTGGCAGACAGCACGATGAGGCAGGGGTCGTCCATCACCTCGAGCGGGACGGTCGGCACCGGCGTGCCGGCGTCCTCCAGCAGGACGGTCCGGCGCGGATCGGCGTGCTCGCGGGCGACCTCGGCCAGCTCGTCGGACACCATCTGGCGCAGGCGCTCGTCGGAGGTGAGGATCGCGGTCAACTCCGCGATCTCGCCCCGCAGGGTCTCGCGTTCGCGCTCCAGCTCCAGCCGGTCGTACTTGGTCAGCCGACGCAGGGGGGTGTCGAGGATGTACTGCGCCTGCCGCTCGGACAGGTCGAAGATGGTCATCAGCCGGTCGCGGGCGGCCCGGGCGTCGTCGCTCGACCGGATGACCTGGATGACCTCATCGATGTTCAGCAGCGCGACGATCAGCCCGTCGACCAGGTGCAGTCGGTCCTGCCGTTTGGTGCGCCGGTGTTCTGAGCGTCGGCGTACGACCTCGAGGCGGTGGCGTACGTAGACCTCGAGCAGCTCCTTCAGCCCCAGCGTCCGCGGCCGACCCTCCACGAGCGCCACATTGTTGATCCCGAAGGACTCCTCCATCGGGGTCAGCCGGTACAGCTCGGCGAGGACCGCGTCGGGGTTGAACGCGTTCTTGATCTCGATGACCAGCCGCAGCCCCTTCTCCCGGTCTGTGAGGTCCTTGACGTCCGCGATGCCTTTCAGACGTCCCGACTGCACCAGTTCCTTGACGCGGGCGATGACGCGTTCGGGGCCGACGGCGTAGGGCAGGGCGGTCACCACGATGCCCTTGCGGCGCGCGCTGACCCGCTCGACCTGGGCGGAGGCCCGCATGCGGAACGTCCCACGGCCCGTGGCATACGCCTCGCGCACCCCGTCGAGCCCGACGATCTGGCCGCCCGTCGGAAGGTCGGGGCCGGGCACGAAGCGCATCAGCTCATCGAGCGAGGCCTCGGGGTGGTGGACGAGATGGCGGGCGGCGGCGACGACCTCACCGAGGTTGTGCGGCGCCATGTTCGTCGCCATGCCAACGGCGATCCCTGAGGCGCCGTTCACCAACAGGCCGGGGAACGCGGAAGGCAGGGCGTCGGGCTCGCGCTCCTGCCCGTCGTAGTTGGGGATGAAGTCGACGACGTCCTCGTCGAGCGAGGCGACCATGGCGACGGCCGCGGAGGTGAGCCGCGCCTCCGTGTAGCGCATGGCCGCGGGGGAGTCGTCGCCGCCGAGCGACCCGAAGTTGCCGTGCCCGTCGACCAGCGGTACGCGCATCGAGAACGCCTGGGCCATGCGGACCAGCGCGTCGTAGATCGCGCTGTCGCCGTGGGGGTGGAGCTTGCCCATGACCTCACCGACCACACGCGCGCTCTTCACGTGCCCGCGGTCGGGCCGCAAGCCCATCTCCGCCATCTGGTAGAGGATGCGCCGCTGGACCGGCTTCAGCCCGTCGCGCGCGTCGGGCAGCGCCCGCTGGTAGATGACCGAGTAGGCGTACTCAAGGTAGGACCAGCGCATCTCCTCGGACACGTCGATGTCGGTGATGCGTTCGGGGGGCGGGGGAGTGGATGTCGTACCGCGTGGCATGCGGATCATTGTGCCGTGTCCGGGCCGACAAGGGGTGCAGCGACGCCGTGACGCAGGACACACGAGTTCGCGGGAAGAGTTATCCGACCGGCCGGGTTGGCCCCTGGGTGCGCGCCGAAGGCGGGAGACCCGGCAGGCCGGGGGCCGCCGGGCACCTAACCAGACCTAGAGCGCGGGGCGGGCGCCTACTTGGCCCAGCGCGCGTGCCGCGAGTCGGCATCCGGCCGAGAGGGCGTCAGCGGGCGGCTTGCCCTCGAGCCACGGGGGGATGAAGCCGGCGCAGAACGCGTCGCCCGCACCGGTGCCGTCGGTGATCTCATCGAGCGGCTCCGCCGGGGTCCGGATGGGCGTGCGGCCGCCGGACTCGTACCACAGGGCTCCCTCGGAGGCGAGCGTGATGACCGCCTGGGGGTAGTGCCGGGTGAGCTCCCTGGCGGCTTCCTCGGGGTCGTCGTGCTCGGTCAGGACCTTCGCCTCGTCGGTGTTGGCGAACAGGAGCTTGACGCCAGCAGTCCAGTTGAAGAACGCGTCAGCACCGGCGTGCCGCAGCGGGGCGACGGAAGCGCCGTCGACAGAGACGGACATCCGCTCCCTCCCGGCGAGGTGGAGGGCGGCGAGCGCGGCCTCACGTGAGCCGTCGTTCAGGAACGTATAGCCGGAGATATGCAGGTGGGCACCGACCGTGAACAGGTCCTTCGGAAGGTCGTCAGGCGAGAGAGCGGCGTTGGCGCCGGGGTCGGACAGCATCGTCCTGTCGCCGGTGTGCAGGACCAGGACCACACACGTCCCGGTCGGCCGGTCGGGATCCATGACCAGCCGGGCATCGACGCCGTAGCCCATGAGCTCCATGTCGCGGTTGCGCCCGGCGATGTCGGTGCCGCGGCGGCCGACGAACGACGCCTCGAAGCCCTCGGCAGCGATCCATGAAGCGATGTTGGCGCCGGCTCCGCCACCGTGCATCGTCACGGAGGCGGGGGTGTCCGTGCCTTTGATGAGAGGGCTTTCGGCCCGTGCGACGGCGTCGGTCATGAGATCGCCGATAACAATCACGCGCGTCATCTCCTCACCACCTCGACCACAGGGGGTCTTTCATTTGGCGAGACTGATCGAGCTTCTCACCCGTGCACGGGCCGCGATCGTCCCGGTGTCGACGGCGCTGCGTACGGTAACAGCTTCGCGGCTGCCTGTGGTAGCGGAACTCCGACGTGCGCTACTCCGGCTGCGCGCCTGGGCCTGGCGCGGCCGCGGCACGCCGCCAGGTTTCCGCACGATGAAGACGACGCTCGCCGCGGTATCCGCGTACGTCGTCGCGCTACTCTTGCCCGGCGAGGCGCAGCCGATCCTGGCACCGCTCACGGCGCTGCTCGTCGTCCAGATCACGCTGTACGCCACCGTGAAGAACGGTATCGACCGGGTCGGCGCCGTCGTGGCCGGGGTACTCGTCGCATTGGCGGTCAGCAACCAAGTAGGGCTCACCTGGTGGAGCCTCGGCATCGTCATCTTCGGGGCCCTGGCCATCGGGCGGCTGTTGCGCCTCGGGCCGTTTCTCATGGAGACCGCGATCAGTGGGATGCTCGTGCTCGCCGTCGCCAACCAGCAAGAGCTCGCGTTCTTCCGCGTGTACGAGACGCTCATCGGCGCCGGCGTCGGCATCCTCGTGAACGGCCTGCTCGCTCCTCCCGTGTACGTGCACGCCGCGGCGGAGGCGGTCGGCGACCTCGCCACGCACCTCGGCGGCGTCCTGCGACGCGTCTCGGACGAGGTCGCGATGGAGTGGACGCGGGATCGCGCCGGTGCCTGGTACCAGGCCGCTTCCGACCTCGACCGATCGGTGCGCCGGGCACGGGACGCCGTCGCGCGAGGCGAGGAGAGCCTGCGCATGAATCCGCGCGGCAGGCACCTGGACGGTGTCGCGCCGAGCCTCGCCGGCGCTCTCGCCGCGCTCGAACACACCACGATCCAGACGAGGGAGATCTGCCGCGCCCTTGCCGACCGCGTCGACGATCTGCCGGAGGGCGACGAGCCGGGGGAGGTGGCGAGGGTCACGATGTCCGTCCTGCTCGCCGACTTGGCCGACGTCGCCGACGCGTTCGGGGAGCTGGTGGAACCGGTGACCTCATCGTCGGGCGCGGCGGAGGCCACGCTGCGCTCGGCCCTGGCACGTACCGCGGCGCACCGCGGCGAGGCGTCGCACGCGCTTCTCGTCGACGGCCGGATCGAGCCGGGGATCTGGCGGGTGCACGGCGGGATGCTCGTGAACGTGGACCGCTTCGCCGACGAGTTGCACGCCGACCGTGGCAGGCGGGCGCGGATCGCGCTCAGCAGGCAGCCGTCCTACGTGAGCGCCGCGCGTTCGGCGAGACGCCGCGCGGGACGGGCGGCGCGCCGCAGGGGGACACGTAAGATGCGGATCGTGCGAGGAGATGGCCCGTGAGCGGCGGGGTGGACGCGGCGCGGTGTGTCGAGGTCACCAAGACCTACGTCACGGGCACCGGTGACGTCGCCGCTCTCGTCGGCGTCGCCGCGGGCTTTCCCGCCGCCACCGTCACTGCCCTGGTCGGCCCCTCGGGCTCCGGCAAGTCCACCCTCCTTCGCCTGCTGGCCTGCCTCGACCGTCCGGACGCCGGACGGGTCGAGGTGGCGGGCGAGGACATCGCCCGGCTGGGGGCCTGGGCGCGGCGGGCCATTCGTCGGCACACGATCGGCTATGTGTTCCAGGAACCGTCCGCAAATCTGCTCGACTACCTGACCGCTGTCGAGCACCTGAGGATGGCCGCGCAGCTGCGGGGCAGGCGAGACTCCGAGGAGCCGGGCCGGCTGCTCGACCTGCTCGGCCTCACCCACCGGGCCAACCATGTACCCCACGCGTTGTCGGGCGGCGAGCAGCAGCGGCTCGCCGTGGGCTTCGCGGTCGCGGGCGGCCCGGCTGTGCTCGTCGCGGACGAGCCGACCGCCCAGCTCGATCACGTCTCGGGCGAGCGGGTGCTCGAGGCGATCCGACACGTCGCCGACCGCGGTTACGCGGTCGTCGTCGCCTCCCACGATCGCGCCGTCACCGAGGTTGCCGACCGCGTCGTACGCCTGGCTGGCGGCAGGGCGGAGGATGTCGGATGACTGCCCCCGCGCCTGGGCCGCTGCCCAGGCCGGTTCTCGCGGCTCGCGGGGTGAGCCGCGCGTACGAGCGGGGTGCAGAGCGGGTACAGGCGCTGCGCGACGTCGACCTCGCGTTGCACCCGGGGGAGATGCTCGGCCTTGTCGGGCCCTCCGGCTCGGGCAAGAGCACGCTGCTGTTCGTCCTGGCCGGTTGGGAGCCACCCGACACCGGTCGGGTGGTGAGCGGGTCCTCGCTTTCCCGGTCGGCGGCGGAGCTGCCCTGGGGGGAGCTCGCGGTGATCCCGCAGGCCTTGGGGCTCCTCGACGACCTGACCATCGAGGAGAACGTCGAGCTGCCTGCCCGGCTGGCGGGGCGCCGTGACGGTGGGCGGCTGGCGCGGCTCCTCGACCTTCTCGATCTCGACCGCCTCGCGGACCGGCGGCCGGGCGAGACGTCTCTGGGCGAGCAGCAGCGGGCCGTCGCCAGGGCCTTGCTGCTCCACCCTCCGATCGTGCTCGCCGATGAGCCCACCACACACCAGGACAGCGTGCGGACGGAGCGGGTGCTCGTCGCGTTGCGCACCGTGGTGCTCGAGCGGGACGCGGCGGTCGTCGTGGGGACGCACGATGAGCGGGTCCTCGCCTACGTGGACCGGGTGGCGGAGCTCCGGGACGGCGCCGCCTCGGTGACCGACTGAGCATCGGTGGCCAGCCGCCGCTCCTGCCGACGACCCCGGCGCCGGTCCTCGCGCCGGTCCTCGCGCCAAGATCACGCTTCGCGGTCGGGTACGGGAAAATGCTGAGCCTCCAGACCATGGAACGAGATCATGGTTCGCGCGGGCGGCTGCCGAGACGGGAGCCCGCCGAGACGGGAGGCATAGCGTGGCAGTGTGAGCGCCGCGTACCCTGCCGACTGGGAGGCCGACGTCGTCCTCACCGACGGCGGCACCGCCCATCTGCGTCCGATCTCGCCCGACGACGCCGACAGGTTGCGTGACTTCCACACCCGGCTGTCGCCGGAGTCGATCTATTTCCGTTTCTTCGCGCCGTACCCGCGACTCAGCGAGCGGGACGTGGAGCACTTTACGGGAGTGGACTACGCCAACAGGGTCGCTCTGATCGCGACGGTCGGCCAGCGGATGATCGCGGTCGTCCGCTACGACAGGGTGTCCGACGACGAGGCGGAGGTGGCGTTCGTCGTCGAGGACGCCCATCAGGGGAGGGGACTCGCGTCGGTGCTGCTCGAGCACATCGCGGCCGTCGCCCGGGAGCGCGGGATGCGGCGTTTCGTCGCGGATGTCCTGCCGACGAACCGTCGCATGATCAACGTCTTCCTGGAGGCCGGCTACAAGGTCGAGCGAACGTTCGACGAAGGGGTACTTCGGCTCGCCTTCCCCCTCGATCCCACGGAGACCTCCCAGGCCGTCATGCGGGCCCGCGAGCACCGTGCCGAGGCTCGCTCGATCCAGCGACTCATGTCACCGCGGTCGGCGGCGGTGGTCGGTGCGAGCCGGGACCCGCGCGGCGTCGGCCACGTCGTCTTCAGGAACCTCCTCGACGCCGGTTTCACCGGGCCCGTCTTCCCCGTCAACCCGTCCGCCCACGCGGTGGCAGGGGTCAGGGCGTACCCCACGGTGCTCGACATCCCCGACGACGTCGACCTGGGTGTGATCGCGCTGCCGGCGGCATCCGTGCTCGACATTGTCGAGCAGTGCGCCCGTAAGCGGGTGCACGGCCTCGTGGTCCTGTCGTCCGGCTTCGGCGAGACAGGCGGGGACGGCCGTGCGCGTCAGGAGGAGCTGGTGCGTCTCGCCAGGGCATACGGCATGCGGGTCGTCGGACCGAACTGTCTCGGGATCATCAACGCCGATCCGGCCGTGGGGCTCAACGCGAGCCTCGCGCCGGTGACGCCGGGCAGGGGGAAGGTTGGTTTCTTCTCCCAGTCCGGGGCCCTCGGCGTCGCGATCCTGGAGGCCGTCGCCGCTCGCGGGTTGGGGCTCTCGACCTTCGTGTCAGCGGGCAATCGGGCGGACGTCTCGGGCAATGACCTCCTTCAGTTCTGGGAGGAGGACGGGGCGACCGACGTGGTACTGCTCTACCTCGAGTCGATCGGCAACCCGCGGAAGTTCACCCGCCTGTGCCGCCGGATCAGTGAGGCGAAGCCGATCGTCGCGGTGAAGAGCGGGCGGACGACCCAGGGGGTCCCGCTCGGGCACGCCGCTCCCGCCGTCACCCTGCCGGACCCCGCCGTGGGCGCGTTGTTCCAGCAGGCCGGAATCATCAGGGTCGACGATATCGCGCAGCTGTTCGACGTCGCTCAGCTGCTGGCGTACCAGCCGCTGCCGGCCGGCGACCGTGTCGCCATCGTCGGCAACTCCGACGCCCTCGGTCTGCTCGTCCTCGACGCCTGCGTCTCAGAGGGACTGCGACCCCATGATCCGGTCAACCTCGGTCCGGACTCCAGCGCCGAGGACTTCGAGCGTGCGCTGGCCGCGGCGCTGGGCCGGGGCGACGTCGACGCGGTCATGACCGTGTTCGCTCCGCCGCTCGCCGTTCCAGACACCGACGTCGCTCGTGCCCTCGCCCGGCTCGGGGCCGACAGCACGAAGCCGATGGTGACGACCTTTCTCGCCTACCGGGGTCTGCCGGAGGTCCTGCGGCGAGTCGGCCCCGACGGCGCATCGCTCCGCGGGTCGGTCCCCTCGTATCCCGCACCGGAGATGGCGGTCCGTGCCCTTGCTCGCGTCACCCGCTACGCCTCCCACCGCCGCCGGCCGAAGAGTGCGGTCCCCGAGATCGCGGGCATCGAGGCTGGCCGCGCGAGGGAGATCGTCGAAGGGTTGCTCGACGGGCGGGAAGGTGAGATCGAGCCGAGGAGGGAGGAGGCGGCCCGGCTACTCGGGTGCTACGGGATAGACGTGTGGCCCGTGATGCCCGTGCGGACGGCGGACGAGGCCGTGCGCGCGGCCGCGGCGCTCGGGTACCCCATCGTGCTGAAGACCGTCGCGCCGTCGCTGCGCCATCGCAGCGACCTTGGCGGGGTACGCCTGGACCTCCCGACGGAAGACAGCGTGCGAGACGTCTTCGAAGGAATGGTCGAGCGGCTCGGCGGTCCCGAGCGGGCGCAGCTGGTCGTGCAGCGGCTGGCACTGCCAGGCGTGTCGACAGTCGTCGGAAGCCGCGAGGACCTCTCGTTCGGTGGGATCGTGTCGTTCGGGCTGGCGGACATCGCTACTGAGCTGCTGGACGACCGCGCCTACCGCCTCGCGCCGCTGACTGAGCTTGACGCCGCCGACCTCGTCCGCGCTGTCAGGGCCGCGCCCATGCTGTTCGGCTACCGCGGTACGGAGCCTGTCGACGTCGAGACGCTCGAGGCGCTGCTGCTCCGCGTCTCCCGCTTCGCCGACGATCTCCCTGAGGTGCGGTCGCTGGAGATGAATCCGGTGCTTGTCGGTCACGATGCCCTGACCGTTCTCGACGGGGTGCTTCGGCTCGCGCGGCCCCGCACCCCCCGCTCCGACGTCGGCCCGCGGAGGCTCCGTCTCCCTGTCTGAGATCGTGGCCCCCGCCATGGCCCCCGACCGTCACCAGCGGCCGGGCTCGGGCGGCGGCTCCGGGTGTGGGCCCGGAGGATACGGCTCGGGCCCCGGTGCCGGCGGCACCGGTCCCGGCGGCCCGGGGTCGGGCGGCGGTGGCTCGGGCGGCGGTGGCTCGGGCGGCGGCTGCGGCCCGGGCTCAGGAGGTCCGGGTGGCCCCGGGGGTCCGGGTGGCCCGGGTGGCCCGGGTGGCCCGGGAGGTCCGGGAGGTCCGGGCGGTTCCGGAGGTTCGGGCGGGGGAGGGGGCCCCGGCTGGGGACCCGGTGGACGCGGATCCGGCCTTCTGTTCAGGGGCTGGTTCGGCCGAGTTCCGTGTACCGGGTCGGGGCGCTCGCCTGCCCTTCGTGTCATATGGGTGGCGTACCCTGACCCGATCCCGATCACACGGAGGGCCTACGAGAGGCAGGATGGAGAGATGAGCGATACGCGCGCGACGGTCCAGGGGCTGCGCGCCGCCATCGACCGGAGCGGTTACTACCCCGATCTCGTCGCTGACGCCGTGGAGTCGATGCTGGCCGATGAGCCGGCCCTATCGTACGTCGTCCATCACGAGGCGACGTTCGACGTTGAGATGGAAGTGCACCGCCATATCACGGTGCTCGTCCTCTCACCGACCCGCCTGCTCGTGTGCCACACCGACGACCACCCACCGACCGACGATGTTCCCCGCCCCCACGCCACCACGACATCCGAGTCCGTGGCGCTGTCCAGGGTGCGGTCCGTCGCGGTCACCAGAGTCGTGTCCGAGCCAGCGTCGTACGTCCCAGGCGCGCCGCCGAGCGAGGTCGTGCTGGCCATCGGCTGGGGCGCGATCTCGCGCGTCGACATCGAGCCGGCGACATGCGGAGACGAGACCTGCGAGGCGGACCACGGCTACACGGGCAGCGTTACCGCCGACGATCTGTCGCTGCGGGTCAGTGCGGCCGCCGACGGGGTCGACTCGGTCGGCCGGGCACTCGATTTCGCTCGCTCGCTCACCGAGGCGACCACCCGAGGGGGTGCGTGAGCCCACCCGTTCCCGTGCCGCGTTACGGTGAGGCCTCGCTCGCCGACGTGATGCCCTCCATGCTGGCGGCGCTGGGGGTGCGGGGCGCGGCGAACACTCTCGACCTCCCCGCGACCCCGAGAGCGTGCGTGCTCGTCATCGACGGTCTGGGCTTGGAGCAGCTCCGTGACCAGCCCGACACCGCCCCGTACCTCTCCTCGCTGCTGCCCGATGCCCTCACGTTGACCGCGGGTTTTCCCGCGACGACCGCGGCGAGCCTCGGCTCTTTGGGGACGGGCCTGCCGCCGGGTGAGCACGGTCTCGTCGGCTATCTCGTCGCGGTCCCTGGCGAGGGCCGGCTGATGAACTCCCTCCGCTGGGACGACGGCGTCGACCCTGTCGCCTGGCAGCCGAGGACGACGGTCTTCGAGCGCGCCATGGCGGGCGGCGTCGTCGCCAGCCAGGTCGCGGCCGGGGTGTTCAAGCGCAGTGGGCTCACGCGTGCGACGATGCGGGGCGGGCGCTACGTCGCGGCCGACAGCGCGGGCGAGCTTGTCGCCGGGGCAGCGGCGGCGCTGCGTGCCGACGATCGGGCGCTCGCCTACGTCTACTATCCCGACCTCGATGCGACGGGCCACCGTGTCGGCTGCGGTTCGGAGGCGTGGCGCTTCCAGCTCGCCCATGTCGACCGCCTGGCCGAGCAGCTCGCCTCGGTGTTGCCCCCCGACGCCGTCTTGTACATAACCGCCGACCACGGGATGGTCGACGTCCTGCCGGACCGTCGTGTCGACGCCGACGCGGTGCCGGAGCTTCGGGAGGGCGTCACCCTGCTTGGTGGGGAGGCCCGAGCGCGTCACGTCTACACTCGCCGGGCGGCCACGCCGGACGTGCTCGCGGCCTGGCGAGAGGTGTTGGGAGATCGGATGTGGGTCGTCGCCCGCGAGGAGGCGACGGCGGCGGGTTGGTTCGGCTCGGAGGTGTCCGACGAGGTGGTTCCTCGGATCGGCGACGTCATCGCCACGGCCCACGACGATGTCGCCGTCGTCGCCACTCGCACCGAGCCGCGCGAGTCCACGGTCGTCGGCATGCACGGCTCGATGACGTCGACGGAGCAGCTGGTCCCGCTGCTGCGCGTCGTCGGGTCTCGGGCACACTAGTGTCGTGCGTCCGCTCATCCAGGTGTCGGAACTGGCCGGCGTCCTCGACGGCCCGAGCGCGCCGACGCTGCTCGACGTCCGCTGGCGACTCGGCGGGCCCGCGGGCATCGACGACTATCGGGCCGGCCACCTCCCCGGGGCGGTGTTCTGTGACCTCGACCGTGACCTCGCCGCTCCGCCGGGGCCGGCCGGGCGTCATCCCTTGCCCGAGGCTTCCGCATTCCAGGACGCGATGCGTCGGCTGGGGGTGCGCGGCGAGCGCGCCGTGGTCGTGTACGACCAGGGAGGAGACGCGATGGCCGCGGCCCGCGCCTGGTGGACGCTGCGGTACTTCGGCCACGGCGACGTCGGCGTCCTCGACGGGGGGTACGACGCGTGGCGGGTGGCCGGGCTTCCGGTCACGACCGCCGAGCCGGGTGTCGACTCCGGCGACTTCGTCGCCCGCCCGGGAGGCATGCCGCTGCTCGACGCGGACGGCGCTCGTGACCTCGCGGGTACCGGCGTTCTCCTCGATGCCAGAGCGCCCGAACGCTTCCGCGGGGAGACCGAACCCATGGACCCGGTGGCGGGGCACATCCCCGGCGCCATGAACGCGCCGTACGCCGCGAACGTCGGCGGGGACGGACGTCTCCGCTCGACCGAGGCGCTGCGGGAACGGTTCGCCGCGTTCGGGGCGACGGAGGACCGCGCGGTGGGGGCGTACTGCGGCTCCGGCGTCTCTGCCGCCCAGGAGATACTCGCGCTAACGCGGGCAGGTATCCCCGCGGCGCTGTATGTCGGCTCCTGGTCGAACTGGGTCAGCGACCCCGCCCGTCCGGTCGCCACCGGCGGCGAGTGACCGCGCCGCTTCCTACAGAACCCCCAGGAGCGATGCGCCGATCAACAGGATGAACCAGATCAGCAGCGCCAACAGGATACGGAAGCCGAGTTGTTTGAGCATCGCGTCACGCCACACCGAAGAGGTCGAGCATGGTGAAGATGAAGAAGAAGAGGTAGAAGAGCACGGCGATGCTCATCACCACGAGCCGACCGGTGCCCATCTTGATCGCCGCGGGCAGGCCGAAGCGGTTCAGCTGGACGATCAGCGCGCAGTAGATGAAGCTGGTCACCCCGCTCAGCACCGACACGATCCATAGCAGGACGAGGGGCTGCTGTAGGCCGCTCAGCAGCACGAGGATGCTGAAAATGAAGAGCAGGCAGAGGATCGTGGCATACACCCTGCTCTCGGTCCAGAACGTATTCTCCCGCAGCCAGTTCGCTTTGATGCCGTCGGCGGCGATGCGCCCGATCTGATCCCAAACAGCCAGGTTGGTGGAGAACAACGCCAACGTGCCGGCGGCCCAGAAGAAGTACATGAGCCAGGGCCCGACGGCGGCCGCGAGCGCCTCACCTTCGGCACGGATGAAGGCGAAGCCTTGGCCGACGTCCTCGCCGAACACCGTCGCGTAGGCGAGAACGGACATGACGAAGATCGTGCCCACCGTGAAGAGAAAGAACGTCAGGAACTGGTCCCAGTTCTCCGCCTTCCACCAAGCGCGCCACCGTCGCATGTTCTCCTCGTTCTGCGGGAAGAAATGGCCAATGTTCGAGCCGGGCTCCTCCGCGCCGGTGATCGGCGAGATGATTCGCGGGATGTGGGCGCCCATCCCCAGGTTCTTGTCCCGCACGTAGTTGCTCGCCATGAGAACGCCCGTGCCTCCGGCGCCCGCGAAGGCGACGGCACCGGCGAACGCCGCGAACGGTATCTGCGTGGGCAGCCGGCCGACGTTGCCCCACCCGGCGGCGAATGCTCCCCACGAGCCGGGGTTGATCGCGATCGTGACGCCCGCGGCGACGAAGACGAAGACCAGCATGACCCCCATCATCACCGAGAGCGCGGATTCCTCCATCCGGTAGATCACCGGCGACAGCAGCAGGCTGAGCACGATCGCGGCGAGCGCGAGGATCGTGATGACGATGATGTCCCCGCCACCGAACAGGAATGTGAGCGTCGTCGCCACTCCGGTCGCGTAGCCCGGCCAGAGGTTCGGCAACAGGGACATGGCGATGAACCCGATCCACCATCCCTTCCACAGGCGGGTGAAGCCGGTGATGATCGTCTCACCCGTCGCCAAGGTGTAGCGCACACACTCCGTGGCGATGAAGAACATGAGAATCGACCCGAAGAGGGCCGCCCACAGAAAGCCAAGTCCGGACCGTTGTGCGATATAAGGCCAGAGGACGTACTCGCCAGAGCCGATGCCGCTGGCGGCGAGCACCACGCCTGGCCCGATGATCCGCCGCAGCGGCAGCGGCTTCGGAAGGTCCCGGTACGTGACGGCGGGGAGATGCCGGCTCGAAATCTCGGTCGCGTACGACGCGGGCGCGTCCTGGGCGCCCTCTTCCGCGACCTCCTCTGCCCGCTTGCTCCCACGCCCCCGTTCGTTCGCCTCGGTCATGTCGACACGGTCCTTTCCCCGGGGGACCCGCAGAGCTCAGCAGGCGAGGGCGTAGCCGTCTCCGCGCGGGTCCGCCCCTCCCGTCAGCACGCCGGTGTCGGGGTCGATGACGATTCCTTGCGCGTGCCCCATATGGTCGGGCCATCCGTCGAGGACGTGGACGTCGTGTCCTCGCTGCCGAAGGTCGCGGACGAGCCCCGGATCGAAGCGATCCTCCAGGTAAAGGGCGGTCTCCGGCTCTCCGACGTACAGATTCCCCTGCAGCCAGCGCGGCGCCTCGATCGCCTCTTGGATGTTCATGCCGTAGTCGAGCACGTTCGTGATGACCTGGACGTTTGTTTGGGGCTGACCCGCCGCCCCCATCGTGCCGAAGATCAAGACGGGGCGATCCTCGCGGGTGACGATGGAGGCCATGAGCGTGTGGAAGGTCCGCTTGCCCGGCTCGAGAGCGTTCGGATGGGCCGGCTCGAGTGAGAAGTACGCGCCGCGGTTCTGCAGGATGATGCCGGTCTCCTCCGGCACGACGCAGGACCCGAAGGGGCCGTAGAGGCTTTGTATCCCCGAAACGGCGTTCCCCTCGGCATCCACCACCGCGAAGTACGTGGTGTCGCCCCGTGGGTCCGCCTCGGGCGCGAGCGGCGCGGCCTTGGGCTCGATCCGCGCCCGCAGGCTCGCGGCGAACTCTTTGGAGAGGAGCTCCTCGCTGGGGCAGGGAACGAAGTCGGGGTCCGTGATCCGCCGGCGCTCCTTGAACGCCAGTTTGATGGCCTCGACCGAGCGGTGCACCCGTTCAGGGCTCTCGGGGCCGCCGCGCCCGAGGTCCTCGCCCTCCAGGACGTTCAGCGCGATCAGCGCGGTGACACCCTGGGAGTTCGCTCCCGTCGTGTGTATGCGGTGCCCGCGGTAGGCGGTCGCGATGGGGTTGTCCCAGTCGGAACGGTGCCGCACGAGGTCGTCGAACGCGAGCAGCCCGCCGGTGTCCCGCATCGTCGTGGACACGCGTTCGGCGATCCTTCCCGTGTAAAGGCCCTCGCGGCCCTCGGAGGCGATGAGCTGGAACGTCGTGGCCAGTTCCGGCTGGACCAACAGCGCGCCGGGGACGATGGGACGCCTCTGGGGCAGGAACGTGGATCGGAGGTACGTGGACTCCTTCAGCGCCTCCTCGTTCTCACCGACGCACCGCGCCAGCCCGTGGCTCGCCGGGTACCCCCGCGCGGCATACTCGACGGCCGGGTCGAAGAGCGAGGCCCACGGGGCGCGGCCGAACCGTTCCCAGGCCCTCCTCCAACCGTCCACGCAGCCCGGAACGGTCACGGACAGGGGACCGCGAAACGGCACTTGGCCATGGCCCCTGCGCGTGATCTCCGCGCGTGTCGCGGCGACCGGTGATCTCCCGCTGGCGTTGAGGAAGCTGACCTGGCCGGTTTCCCTGGAGTAGATCAGGCAGAAGAAGTCCCCGCCGACGCCACACATGTGTGGTTGCGTGACGCTCAGAACGGCGTTGGTCGCTACGGCGGCGTCCATCGCGTTGCCGCCGCCGCGCAGGATGTCCAGGCCGGCCAGTGCGGCCAGGGGATGGGCGGCTGCGACAGCGCCGCCCCGACCCATTACAACTGGTCGGTGCACAGCTACTCCCTGCGAGCGCTCATAACGTCCTGAACGTACACTGTGTTCCGGATTTCGTCTACAGTGTCCGATACTTGGACGCCGCCCCGGACTCGGCGGGTGCGGGCGGCGTTCGGGCGCTCAGAGCCGGCGGCGGCCCATGAAGCCGAGGTCGGAGCGGTGGTACCAGGCCAGCTCCCCCTCGCCCTCGACCCAGCACAGGCGAACCGAGACGCCGTCGAGCACAGCGGGGAAGTCGACGAGGAAGGGTGCCAGCCCCTTCACCTCGATGCTCTGAGACTGGAACCACTCCAGCACCTCGTCGAATCGAGCCTCGAGCGCCTTGGCCTCCGCCACCCCCCCGAGCGACGAGCTGCCCTGGGTGCGCAGGTCCGAGGTGAGCTCTGCGAGGTCCGCGCGCACGGCGACGAGTTGGTCCGCGCGGCGACAGACCTCGGGCAGGAGCGCGCGCGCCTCCTCGACGCTGAATGTCCGCTCCACGCCCCCTCACGCATCCCTTCCGAGGCGGTCCGCTACGTACTCCCGGATGACGACGGCGTTGTTGTGCTCCTCGTCGCGGGCGCTGTAAAGCAGGGTGACCGGTCCCCGCCTGGCGGCGTCGAGGAGCGGCTCGATCGCGTCTCCGGCCTGGTCCAACTCGGCGCGGTAGCGTTCGCGGAACTCCTCGAAGCGGTCCGCACGATGACCGAACCACGTGCGCAGCTCCGCGCTCGGCGCGATGTCGCGGAGCCAGCCGTCGAGTGCCAGGTCGTCCTTCTTGATCCCGCGCGGCCACATTCGGTCGACGAGGAAGGTCGCCCCACGGGGTTGCTCGGTGTGGTCGTAGACACGCCGTACCTCGATGTCCGCCATGTCCCGCACTCTAGTTCCAGTACCTCGCCTGGGTAAGGCGGTCAGCGAGCCCGCGCCCGACGCGATGTCAGCCGGCGCCGAAACACACGAACCCCAGCACCCCGCTCGTGTACGTGGCGTCGGCGAGCGCTCGGGCGGGTCGCCTGCCCCGCGCGAGGCCGTCGTGGAACGCCTCCATGAGTACGCGCGTCTCCTCGTCGTGGACGGGCGTGACGCTGGCGACGAGCGTCGACGTCCCGAGCGACAGCACTGCTCCGGTGACGCCCATCAACTCCCCGCCCGGACGCACGGCCGACAGGGCGGAGTCACAGGCCGACAGGACCAGCCTTCGAGGTGCCCTGCGAAGCCGTTCGAGGTCGTAGACCATGAG
>JBOHCT010000019.1:0-34164 GCA_050699055.1 Streptosporangiaceae bacterium
GCCGTGACCTGCACAAACACCCCAGGTCGTCCCCTCTTTAACCCGATCTGCCCCAGACACTCCCTATATGCCCAGCAACCCCATATTGGGTACCTCCCTAGGAGCCGCACCCATCTACAACTACCCAGACGACGGACGGGACGCTCGCCTGAGCTACGCCATGCTGCTGCCAAAGCCGCCAACCGGAGCCTTCGACGAGTGTTGGGTCGATGTCTGGCCAGTCAACAAGGCGATGGACAACCCGATCTACGCAGCGACCAACGTCAGCACGAAATCAAACGAACCGATCGCCATCAAGCAGCTCAACACCAGCCTCGGTACCCAGTTCAATGGACCACGGAAATTCGCTGCCAGACCCACTCGATTCGGATTTCCAGGTTGTGCCGTCGCCGGTCTCCTCCTAGGGTTCATCGCGGTGCGCGTACGACGACTGGAGATCGCCGGCGCGCTCCATCTCGGGGTCTCCCGCCCGGCACTCCTCGCCACAGTACTCATCGAAACCGCCGCATGGTCCCTCGCGGCGCTCATATTGGCTGCCAGCGCCCTGGTCTTCGCCTCCACACTGCACAACCCGACGGATTGGACGGACGTGTTCACAATCGATATACGCGGACCCGTCGTGGCCGCGCTGACCACCCACATCGGGGCGACCGCAGCCCTGCTCACGATCAAGGAGAGCCACCTGTTCCGTTACTTCAAGGAGCGGTGATCAAAACCCCCAGCCTCGTTACCTTCCTCTCGGTGAGCAAGATCCCTCATCCGCCCCACCGCTGGCCCAGCTCGTCCAGCGACTTGAGCGCCGGCTGGGCGTACGAGGTGATGCGGTAGTACACACCCGAGGTGGCCGCCCGTCCTGTACCGCCCGTTCGATGAGACCAAGCTGCTCCATGCGCAGTAAAGATCTGCTGAGCGTCTTGTCGTCAAGCCCCGCGGCCAACTCCCGCCCGCGCCGCGTCGCGGCCTTGTCCGCGAGTACGTCAGCTCGGCGAGCGCGCGAGGACTGCACCTGACCAGACATGACCGGCGCGCCGAGCCGTGGTTGGGGGATGACGGACAGCCCGCCTTCTACCCTGGTCCCGGGCGTGCGGCTTCGGGCACCAGACGCCAAATATCCCAGTTGTTTGCTGACAACGCCTAAGCCGATGACCGTTGCATCGATGACACCTGGAGCTTGACCTGCGGCTCCGCTGCGACGGTGCCGTGCTCGCCGCGACAGGCTGGTGACTTCAGCGGCTCCCGGCCGGGGTGCTGAGCGGTGTTGCGCGGTCCCGGAATGCGGGGAAGGTGCGCGAGTCCCACCAGAACCGCGTGACGGAGCTCGGCCTCCAGCGGGTTGCGTACGGCGGCGGGGGTCTCGGCCTCGCCGGCGTCGCGGGCGGCGTGCCAGGCGTGGATCAGTCCGCGCAGCGCCCGACGGGCCTGGGCCGGCCAGACCGCATCTCGGTAGGTTTCGGCCGCGTCCTCGAAGTCCCCGATCACGTGGGCGCAGCAAACCTGATGGCCGGCCAGACGCGCCCAGCCCCGGTGGTAGTGGCAGGAGTAGCGGTCGTGCACCGCCACTCCGGCGAAGCCCGGCAGAATGCCGAACGCCTTGAACGAGCCCAGGTCCCGCCCGCCCAGGTGGTAGGCCACCGCCGACTCGGTCAAAGCCGGACCCGTGACCAAGCGCGAGCAGAGTGAATGCTTACCCGGCGTCACCACCCTGTTGGCGTCTGCTCCTCCTCAAGGATCTCATTGCAGAGCCCGACGCACTCGTTGCAGATGTAGACGCCTGGGCCGGCAATGAGCTTCCCCACTTCGCTCCTCGCCTTCCCGCAGAAGGAGCATCGCGACGAGCCATCGACCCACTTTGGAGGCCGTGAGTGCCTAAGCATGGCCTCAGCATAAGCGTGTCGGTTCGCCTCGGAAGTCCCCAAACCATGCCTCTGCGCGGAAACCCAGCTCGGGCATCAGCCGGGCCGCCAGCCGACCGGTCGCCGCTCCCGGCCGAGCCTCGGTTTTGATCGACCGGAATCGGACACCTCCGGCCTGCAGGTGCGTGGAGCGCCTTTTCGACGGCGTTAAGTTCTCCGACCCCACTCGCTTTAGTCTAGAACGCTGCTGAGCGTGGGAGGAGAAATGTGGCTCTGACCAGCGCTGACCCGTACTCGGTGCGAGTAGCCAGGCCGACCGGCCGGTAGCTTCCCCAGCCACCGGGGTCATCGTCACCGCGGTCTTGATCAGCTTGGTCACTTCGGAAAGCACCGCCGCGCACCGCGACAGCATGCCGTGAGCGAACCCCGTCGACGGCCCGTTCCCACCGGTCAGATCCCCGACCAGCCGCACGCAGCGGGCCACTGGCACATGCTGATAGACGATCAGGTAGATGACCAGCGTCTTCAGGTTCACCCCCATACCCGACCGGTGCCGCGGAACGTCGTCCGGGGCGGTGCCCACATGCTCCGCACCGCAGCAGCAGCGCACCCGCCAGACCTCGTGCTGGGTCACCGTCACGGCCACCACGGGCAGGTCATGCACCTGGTACGCGTGCTCGACACCTACGTCGACCGCGCGGGCCAGATCCGCCCCGCAGCCACACCGGCCAGCCGAGCGGTGACACACCGTCTCGTCGGGGAGCATCCACCCAAGGAAGCCAGCGGCCTTCTGCCCCGTGCTGCTTGCCCCTCCTCCGCCGCCCCGTTTCCGCTTGTCCGGCTTGCCCCGCCCCGGCAGCGCATCATCGCTGGACGGCGGCATCGACGAGTTCCGCGAATTCCGGTTCAACCGACGACGCAGCCGCTCAACCTCGCCGCGCAGCGCCTCGATCTGCCGCTGCTGCCCCCGCACCAGCGCGATCAACTCCTCCCGCGGCAGCTCCTCCGGGTCGTGATCAGCCACATAGCAAGATCACACGAAACACCACCGCCCTCGCAAGCACCAAGATCACCTCGGCGGGTCGCGAACCGACCACACGTCAAGAACCTGAACGCAGCCCCCGGCCACCTCCCCGGGACAGGCGTCCCCTGGACCGCCCGGTAGATCGGCTCGGCGTCGAGCGCGCTTTCCGCATCCATGAGTCCACCCTGGCGGGACACGGCTACCGTGGGTGGTGGGTCGGCTACTGCCGCCGGTACCGTCGGACCCGGGCCTTTAGGCCGCCGACGGCTTCCGATCCCCTCCGACGGAAATGGTCGTCATGCCCACGGCGAAGAACATCAACCCCTTCGAGAACCCGTTCGGCTACGCGGTCCGGCGGCATCGGATCAGGCTCGGGCTCACCCAGGAGCAGCTCGGCAAGCGCGTCGGGTACAGCGGCGACGCCGTCGGCAAGTTCGAGTAGGGTGATGTGGCGCCGAGCATCGACCTGGGCCGAGCCTGCGACGAGGTGTTCGGCACGCACGGGGACATGGAGCAGCTCGTCGAGTGGGTACGTAACGCGTCGGCGTTCCCGAGCTGGATGCGGGAGTGGCTGGAGATCGAGCGGAGCGCGCACACGCTGCGTAGCTGGCAGCCGCTCGTCGTAGACGGCCTGCTCCAGACCGAGGCGTACGCGCGCGAGCTGGTCAAGACGTACCCCTGGCACGACGACGAGCAGGTCGAGGAGCTGACCGCAGCCCGCCTTGACCGGCAGTCGGTCCTGGCCAGCGGCAGCCGGCCGATACTCTGGGTGGTCCTGCACGAGAACGTGCTGCGCTGCGAGGTCGGCACCCCCGCGATCATGCGCGAGCAGCTCCAGGCCCTTGTCGAGGCATCCAGGCGTCCCCGTGTCACGGTCCAGGTCGTCCCGCTGTCCGCGGGCATGCACGCCGGGCACCTGGGCGCGTTTCTGGTTGCTGGCATCGACGGCTCGCCCGATGTGGTGTACTCGGAACATGCACGTTCGGGGCTGGTCAGCCAACGGCCGGAGGACGTGCACGAGGTCGTGAACATCTGGGAAGCGATCCGCATGGAGGCCCTCCCGCCCCGTGCGTCGCTGGATCTCATCGAGAAGGTGGCAGAGCAATGGACCTGACCGGCGCCACGTGGCGTAAGTCCCGCCGCAGCGGGGCCAACGGCGGGGCCTGTGTCGAGGCCGCCGCGGTCAAGGGCCGCCTGGCCGTGCGGGACTCGAAGGACCCGGATGGCCAGAAGCTGGGCTTTACCCGCGACTCGTGGAGCGCGTTCCTGGCGGACGTGAAAGCCGGCCGGTACGACCGCTGAGCGCCTCGAACTGGGGCACGGGACTCAGCATGTCTGACGCCCCGCCCATGTCAAAGTGGCGCGAGCCGATCTGCCTGGTCATCACCTCCGCTGTTCTGCTCACGAAACCTCGGCGAGCCGCCGGGTGAGGAAATCACGCTCGGCCGCGTTGTCGGTCACGCCGAGCGCGGCGCGGTAGGCGGCCGCCGCCTCCGTGCCGCGGTCGAGCCGGCGCAGGTAGTCGGCCTTGGTCGCGTACAGGTAGCGGTAGCCGGCGAGGCGGCCCTCCCGCTCCAGCGACTCGACCTCGGCCAGCGCCGCGTCCGGTCCCCGCACCATCGCGAGCGCGACCGTACGGTTGAGCGCGACCACCGGCGACGGCCAGACGCGCAGCAACGCGTCGTACAGCTGGAGCACCTGCGGCCAGTCGGTCTCCGCGTAGCTCGGCGCCTCCGCGTGCAGCGCGGCGATCGCCGCCTGCAGCGCGAGCGGTCGGGCAGCTCGGGCGCGTCGGGCACCCGGAAGGGTATGCGGGCACCCGCGATCTTCTTCTTCGCCCGGGTCACCCGGGCCGCCATCGTCGGCTCGGGCACCAGGAACGCCCGCGCGATCTCCGTGGTCGTGAGCCCGCACACCAGCCGGAGGGTCAGCGCGACCCGCGCCTCGCGGGCGAGCGCCGGGTGGCAGCAGGTGAACACCATCGCCAGCCGGTCGTCCGGGATCACCTCGTCCTTCCCTGCCGCCGCACCGGACGGCTCGACCAGCAGCGGCAGCTTGTCCCGCAACGTCCGGGCACGGCGGTGGGCGTCCAGCGCGCGGCGGCGGGCGGCCGTGGTCAGCCAGGCGCCGGGGTTCCTGGGCACGCCGTCGCGCGTCCACGTGTCGAGCGCGGCGACGTACGCGTGCTGGACGCACTCCTCGGCGAGGTCGATGTCGCCGGCGACGCGCACCGTCGCGGCGAGCACGAACGCCCACTCGCGACGGTGCGCGTCAGCGACAGCCTGCCTGACGTCGGTCACCCCCGCTGGACGCCCTCGGGCCCGCCGGAGACGTCGAGGACGGGACGCACCTCGACGCCGCCGCCTCCCGCGGGACACAGCTTGGCGATCGCGAGGGCCTGGTCGAGGTCGGCCGCCTCGACGACATAAAAGCCGCCGAGGGCCTCCTTCGTCTCGACGAACGGCCCGTCCGTCACCACGTCGCCGCGGACCGTCGTGGCCGTGGCGGTGGGCTGCAGCGCCTCGCCGCCGAGGATCTTGCCGCCCATCTCGACGACCTGCTGCGTGAAGCGCCCGTGGTCCTCCAGCGCCTTCTGCCAGTCCTCCTTCACCGCGTCGTACCAGGCCTCGTCCTCGTAGATGAGGATCGCGTACTAAGGAGAACGTTGGTTTTTAGACTTCTCGGTCAGGCTTGAATGTACTGTAGCTTGGGGTCGGCGAAGAACCCGCGGACAATCTGCGGGCACCTGCGGAGCCGCTCGAGGGCGGCGACGGCGGTGGCCCGGAGGTCGTCGCGCGTGAACGGCACGGCCCGACCGATCCTGTCGTGCTTCACGTTCTTGTTCACCCATTCGTCGGGGTTCAGCTCGGGCGAGTATGGGGGAAGGAAGAAGAGTCGTAGCCTGCCCTGGGTGCCGGCCACGAACTGTCTGACCCGCTTGGCCTTGTGCACCGAGCTGCCGTCGACGATCAAGAAGATCGGCCGGTCGAAGTCGTGCAGCAGCTTGCCCAGGAAGCCGATGAACCGGTCGGCGTTCATGCTGCCCTCGTGCACCTGGAAGCTGCACTCCCCGCGCATGCTGACCGCCGAGACCATCTTGACTGCGTGCCGGACCGCCGGGCCGGGCACGACGGGGGTGTGGCCGACCGCCGACCAGGTGGTGCCCGCGTGGTAGTCGGTGCGTACCGAGGACTCGTCGGCGAACAGGATCACCGCGCCCTCGGCCCGCGCCCGCGCCTTGATCGTGGGGAACTCCTCACGCTTCCACCGCTCCACCCGTTCGGGGTCCTGCTTCCAGGCGCGGTACAGCGGACGCTGCGGCGACATCCCCAGCTTCTTCAGGATCCGCCCGGTCGTGGCCGACGACACCGCCTTCCCGAACACCCTCTTGATCAGGTCCCGGATCATCCCCCGCGTCCACAACGCCATACCAAACCCCCGCGCCCGCGGATCCGTGCCGTTGACCAACGTATAGAGCCGGATCATCTCACTGTCATCCAGCACCGTCGGCCGACCCGACGCGACCTTGGTCGATATCGCCGCCAGACCACCTTCCCGATACCTCGCGATCCAGCCGAACACCGAAGCCCGACTCACCCCGAGAATGTCCGCGATGCGGTCGCCGGACAACCCGTTCTGGTGCATCTGTACCGCGATCAGCCGTTCCTCGTTGGTGGCCCTACGCCCCTTCTTCGCCATGCATTGATTATCCCACAGAAACACCACGAAAGTCTAGGAACTTCCGACCGTATTAGTACTGAGCCATAGGGATCTCCTCCCACCCTTTGGTTCGAATCCGACACCCCTACGACGGACGAGCCCGTCAGAAATCGACAGCCCCCGAGAAGATTCTGCCCTGCTAGTGTCGCGGACCTGGCTGGCCGGCGCGGGCTGTGGCGGACCCGACGGTCCTGAACGGCTGCAGCACGTCCGCCGCCCCACAGGCTGAGCGGGTCGAGACTGAGCGACCGCGCGGAGCGTCCGCCGTTCCATCCGAACCGGTCCCTTGACGCCAACGCGTGACGTCTGCTGCGATGCCCACCAGCCAGTTGGTTGGGTAGGCCTGAGTGGTCGCCGGACAGAGACGTACGCCGCGTACGGGTGAGGACGCCCTCGTGTGCCACGTTCGAGCCGTGCGGAGCCAGTGCGTGATCCGCTTCCGTGGTCGGGGAGCGCGGCTGGTTGCCGCCTCGGACCGCAGGCCGTGATCTTGGTCAGGCCGATAGTTTCGTAGGCGATCTCGACGTCGCCCTTGCGTGCCGTGGCGACCCTCATGCTTGCCTTCTGGTCGCGTGATCAAACAGAGGTACCAGTCGCAAGAAACGTCCTGGTCCATACGTCTAGCGCGCTTTACGATTGCTTTGCTAGCGCACTAGAGTTATCCTCATGGTGAACCGGAGGATGAGACCAGGCCAGGCATTGAGTCTGGTGCGGAGACTGAGCCGCCGACATGACCTGACAGTGCGCGACCTGCCCGGTCGAGGCAAAGGTTCGCACCGTATCTACGTCCTGGTCAACGACGACGGCACCGAGGTTGCGCGGTTCGGTCTCACGAGCCACGGCTCGAAGGAGATGTCATGGAGGCTGATGACCGAGTTGGAGAACGGGCTCGCGCAGCTATTCGGTGACAAGTGGACGGAGAGACGATGACCACCTACGACGTCGCTGTAACCCGCGAGGACGGGCTATGGGTCGCGGTCATCGATGGCCTGCCGCCGCATACGGTCGGCGCCACCGACGTGGAGCGCTTCGCTGACCTTGATGTGGAGGTGCGTGACCTGGTCGCTGGGCTGACCGACACCGATCCGGATGACTTCGACCTCACCTGGCGATACGTTGTCGGGGGTGTCGAGGTGACCGACACCGTGACCGGGTGGGCTGCGGCGGAACGGCAACTCGCCGAGGCGAGCAGTGCTCGGGAGGAGTTCCGCGCTGCTGTCATAGACCAGCTGAGTCGGGCTGGCGCGTCGCAGGCCACGATTGGGGATGTGCTCGGTCTGTCTCACCAGCGAGTCCATCAGCTGGCGAAGAGCGCCTGAACGATTCCCGTGAGCGTTGGCCCGGATGACTATCGTGCCTGGCCGGACGCGCCCATTGCGAACGCCGACTGCGACGACGAGCCACGCGATGGCGACTGTCCTTTCTGCGCAGGCATTCGCGCGTTCGAGGCTGGTCTGCCGGCCACCGGCAACCCCTATCCACGGCCGCCCGACGGCCTCCGTACGCGTGACTTCGACGCGTACTACGCGGACCCTCACGTGCTATGGGTAATCGGGTATGAGACCAGCGATGCGCATGCGCGTCGCTGACGACCCGAAGCTGACGGGCAAGGACGTCACCCTGCTAGATCCGCACCTCACCAGCATCCACCCGCTCACCAGCTCCCCGTGGGTGCTGGAGGGAGCTGGTTGACTGGCGGTCCTGCTACGGGTGAGGAAGCATACGGTCATGCGGACCGAGCTGACCCTGGACTGCGCCGACCTGGACACCGCGGCGGCCTTCTGGCAGGCCGCCCTCGGCTACACCGTCGAAGGCGTGATCTCCGGCCGGTACGTCTCTCTGACCGGCGATGGCGTCGCCCTGACGCTGCAACGGGTCGCGGATGCCAAGACGGTCAAGAACAGGATGCACCTGGACCTGCTCGTCGCCGACGTCGACGCGGAGGTCCGTCGGCTAGAGGCACTGGGGGCGACCCGACTTACGCCAACCGCCCGTGAGGAGTTCGGCCAGATCTGGTACGTGCTCGCCGACCCAGAGGGCAACGAGTTCTGCGTCGCCCGTGACCCGTCGTCCCCAGCTCCGGCTCCGGCTGACTCGCCAAGCGCGAGCGGATGACCTGCCGGACTTGCGAGACAACGAGCGCGCGGGGACGCTCAGCAGAGCTGCGAACCGGGTCAGGTCCATCGCAACCATCACCGGTCGCTTGCGGCGGTACTCCACCCACGGGCCGAGCGACACCGCTACCGCCGTCCCCACCGCCAGCCCGCAGCGGCCAGCGCCGACACCTCGGTCGGCCCGGCGTGCAGCACGAGGATCGCGATCAAGGGGAACGCGTCGAACGCGAGCCACGTGCCGAACGTGCTGACCGCATACGCCGCCCAGAGCCACCCGAACTGCCGCCGCCGACCTGTCGATCACCCAGCAGGCCGCCTCCATGCGCATCGCCGCGCTGGAGAAGGACCTCGGTGTGCGGCTGTTCACCCGCACTCCGCGCGGAGCCCAGCTCACCATCGACGGGCAGGCGTTCTTGCCCCACGCCCGCGACCTCCTCCAGGTCGAAGGGCGGGCAGCCGCCTCCGTACGTCCCGGCGCCGCGCACTGCGCATCGACGTGATCGGCCGGCGGCTCGCGGCAGCAACTCTGCTGCGCGACTTCCATCGCGCCTATCCCGAGACCGAGCTCGATGTCGTGACCCACCTCCTCGACGCCGACGCGGCAATCGCCGTTGGCCGGTCCGGCACGATCGACGCGTCCTTCCGCGCCGTCACCATGCCCGCGCGGCAGCTCTCCGACGGCATCGAGGCCGCCCGGGTCTTCGACGAGCCCGTCACCGGGCCGGCCCACGAGTTCGCCGCCGCCCGCGCGGTCACGCCCGCCGAGCTTGCCGGGTGCAGGATCTGGATGCCCGGCATCGTCACCGGCACCGTGGGCCGCTTACTACGACGAGCTCGCCGCCGCGTCGGGCTCACCATCGACGCGACCGGCCCCAACTTCGGCGTCGAGCCCCTCCTGGGCGTGATCGCCGACTCCTCGGCACTGGCGACCTTCGTCGGCGAGCAGACCCGGCTCCTCTGGCCCGCCGGCTACGACCTGCGGCGCATTGCCATGTACGACCCGAGACCGGTTTACTCGCATTCACTGATCTGGCGCGGCGACAACCCCCACCCCGCGCTCACCACGCTCCGCAACTACCTCGGCTCCACACAGCCCGATCACCGCGACGCCGAGACCTGGACACCGAAATGGGCTCAAACAGCGGGGCACCACCGCCCCAGCCCAGCGGCAACAACGCCATGAGCCGCGACACCCCTGGGCATGCCTAGACGCTCCCGAGCACCGGCTAGGTACCCAAGGCGGCAAAAGATAGATACGCGCTGCCGATGGCACGCGGTCTCCGCCGGCCAAGGATGGAGGCGTCATCGCAGACGACCGAAGGAGACGGAAAATGCTCCTCCATCCGGAGTTCGGACTGGTACTCATCCGTGACCGGCAACGAGAGCTGGCCAATCGAGCCGAGCGGCAGCGCCTGCTCACCGTGGCCCGCCGAGAGCGCCGACGCACCCCGAGCAAGCAACGCGGCCGCTCGGCACACGCTGACGCAAGCATCACGACCTCGCCGTACCCCGACGGTAACCTGGCGCCGGGCGGGCAACGCGTGGAGGCGCCATCCCGGTGATGGTGGGCCGCGATCGCGAGCTGCGCCATCTCACGCGGCTCGCGGCGCCCGACCGCTCTCGGGTGGCGATCATCGCCGGCGAGCCAGGCATCGGTAAGACCCGGCTCGTCCAGGAGCTGTTGGACGGCCTTCCCGCCGAGGCGGTCGTGTTGGTCGGCCACGCCGATCCCGGGTCGCTCGCCCGGCCGTACGAGGTGCTGCTGGATGCCGTCGACGGGCGGCCCGGCATCGACGACAGCCTCCTCGACGCCCTCACCGACCCGACGCGAAGTCCGGTACAGCGGCTGCACGCCGGTCTGGCGATCACGGACGCCGTGACGGGCGGCCGGCCGGCGGTCGTCGTCTTCGAGGACCTGCATTGGGTCGACTCGGAGAGCGCGGCGCTCTTCCAGCGGCTCGCCGACCAGGGTGGGCCGCTGCTGCTCGTCGGCACGTACCGGCCGGCCGAGGTGACCAGCCGCCACCCGGTCGCCGCGTTGCTGGACCAACTGGAGCGGCGCCACGACGTCACCCGCCTCCGACTCGAGCCACTCGACGAGACGGAGACCGCCCGCCTGCTCGCCGCGGTCACCGGCGCCCCCGCCCCTTATCGGCCAGTGGCGGCGCTGCACCAGCGGACCGGCGGCAACCCGTTCTTCCTCGAGGAGCTGGTACGCGGGCACCAGGGCGAGGATCTGGACTCGCTGTGCGAGCATCCGCTGCCGTGGAACCTCGCCGAAGCACTCCGGCGGCAGGTCGACGACCTCGACCCGGCGCGGCAACGGATCGTGGAGGCGGCGGCGGTACTCGGTCACCGTCTCCCGTTCGACCTGCTCGCCGAGGTGACCGGCGCGGACGAGGAGGAGCTGATCGGCGCCCTGCGTGAGCTGGTCGACCGCGGCGTCCTGACCGAGTCCGGGGAGGACGAGTTCACCTTTCGACATGCCCTGGTCCGGGAGGCGATCGCCGGCCAGCTGCTCGGTCGGCAGCGCAGACGGCTGCATGAGGCCGCGCTCGAGGCCCTGCTCGCCGCCGGCGGCTCCGATCCTGCCATGGTGGCCCTGCACGCCCGGGCGGCCGGCCGGTACGGGGAGATGGTCGACGCGGCCCGGCGCGGCACCGCGCTGTACCTGTCCATCGGCTCGGCGTACCAGGCCCTGCAGCTCGCCGAGATGGGGCTGGCCGAGGAGGGCGAGGATGCCGAGCTCCTCTCCGGGGCCGCGCGGGCGTCCTGGCTGGCCGGCCTGCTGGACGACGCCGTCGGGTATGCCCGGCGCTGGCGGGACGGGACAGCCACGGTCACGGAGCGGGCGGAGGCGCTGTACCTGTCGGTCCGGCTCGCCTGGGAGACCGACGAGATCGCGGAGATGGAGGCGCTCACCGGCGAGATCGAGGCACTCATCGAGCGGTTGCCGCCCGGCGCGGACCGGGCTCCCGCGATGACCGAGTCTTGCAGGGAGGTGCCATGGCGCGCGGGCGAAGGAACAGGACCTCGTCGACGTCACGGTGCTCGCGCTCCTGCTCCAGCAGCCACGGCACCCCTACGAGCTGCACCGCTTCACGGTCGACACACACAAGGACTACGTCACGGGGCTCCCCCGCAGCCTCTACCACGCGGTCGACCGGCTCACCGACCTCGGCCTGATCGAGCCGGTAGAGACCGGCCGCGAGGGTCGCCGCCCGGAGCGCACCGTGTACCAGGTCACCGACGAGGGAAAGGCCGAGCTGGCGACCCGGCTGCGGCGGATGCTGGAGCGCCCGGACACCGACATCACGGTGCAGGCCGCCGCGCTCTCGCTGATGGGCTGCCTGCGGCCCGAGGACGTCGAGCGCAGCCTGCAGACACGGGTCGCCGCGCTGGAGGGCGAGGTGGCGCAGGCGGACGCGGCGCTCGCCGGGCTGCGCGGCGGCGGCGCCCTGCCGCGGGTACTGCTCCTGGAGGTGGAGTACCAGCGCGCGGTCCGCGCCGCCGAGCTCGAATGGGTGCGCGGTCTGGTCGCGGACATCCACTCGGGTGCGGTCACCTGGCCCGGGTTCCTGGACACAGTCTTCGGGAAGGAGGCGGCGCCTGCCGACTGAGACGGCCGCCGGCCGGTGCGCCAACACCGAGCCGGCGGCCTATTGCCCGCACCGACACCGCGAGCGCGGCGCCTGACGTACGGACACGCAGATCACACGATAGTCGGGTAGCCGGCCTCGCGGAGAGCACGCAGATCCGATGAGGAGGCAAGGCCATGCCCGACGATTCACCGATCCACGACCTGCTGCGCCGGCTCACCGACGCGTGGAACGCCGGCGACGCGAAGGCGTACGCCGACCTGTTCACCGATGACGCCGACTACATCACCTTCTTCGGCCTGAACATGCCCGGCCGCCAGGCGATCGAGGAAGGCCACCGCGCGCTGTTCGAGGGCCCGCTCGCGGGCTCACGGTTGACCGGGATCGACCGCCCGAAGATCCGCTTCCTCCGCCCGGACGTGGCGGTCGTCGTGGCCGGCGGCGGGTCGTCGGTCAGCGGGGATCAGCCGGAAGCCGGCAGGGAGTCGACGGTCACCTTCGTCGCCGTCCGCGACGAAGGTACATGGCGGTTCGCCGCGTTCCAGAACACCCGGCGGTCCCCGATGCCGGGGGCGACGTCATGACCGGGCTGGAACCTCTGCGCGGCGCGAGGGTGGCGCTGCTGACCAGCTACCGCCGCGACGGGCGCGGGGGCGGGACCCCGGTCGGAATCACCGTCGCCGACGGTCGCGCGTACTTCACAACCCGGGCCAAGACGTGGAAGGTCAAGCGAATCGCGAACGACCCCCACGTCACCCTCGCTCCTTGCGCCAAACGCGGAAAAGTGCTCGGCGCGACAGTCGAAGGCGCCGCCCGCAGCCTCACCGCCGAGGAGACGGCTTCGCTCCAAGGCGGCTTCCGGCACCGCCTGTGGGTCCTCGTCTACCGGGTCGTGTACCGGGACGTGCCGATCAGCTACGTGTTCGCGCCGGACGGGGAGGCGCCGTGAACGATCCCATGCTCGAAGTGAGCGGAGTGGTGGAGGCTCCGCTGGAGGACGTCGCCGAGATGGTATTGAGCGTAGGCCCCGGTCGGGTCGGATCCGACAACGCCTGGCTCCTGGGCGGCGGTCCGTACGCCGCGGCGACCCTGACCGGCGGGCCGGACCGCTTCATCGCGACGGCCGACGGTCACAGCGTCACGGTGGAGATCGACCGCGGGTCCCGGACCTTCGCGCTACAAGGAGGCTGGTGGTACCGCGGCGAGTACACCCTGGAGCCAGGTTCCCACGGCACCCGGCTGACCCACCGCGTCTACAACGTCGCGACACGGCTCCGCTTCGGTGTCCCGCTCGCCAACCGGTTCTTCGTCGGCTTCGAGGAAAGCGTGCGGCGCGGGTTCGAGGAGCTGCTGGTACGGACCGGCGAGCGGCTTGGGTGTACCGCGCGACTGGAGCGCTGATCGGCCGCGGTCTCACGGAGGCCGCGTGGGGCAGTGGGGGCCGTCCGGACGTCGTGCGGAACGATGGCCGCATGCCAGGAGTGGCTCCTGACTCGCGGGACGACCGGAGGTACAGACGATGGGTGACAAGGGACGGCACGACCAAGCCGCGGTGCCCGAAGACCTTGCCCGGTTCTTCGTTCCTCGCGCGAATTCCGGTGACGCCGACGGGTTGGCGGCGCTGTACGAACCTGACGCGGTCTTGGCCTTCCCGCCCGGGCAGGTGACCGTCGGCAGCGAGGCGATCCGCGAGGTCTACGAGACGATGCTCGCCGACAAGCCCACGTTCACCGAGGGGGAACCCCGGCCGGTGCTCCGCTGCGGCGACCTGGCGCTCACCTCGACTCGCTTGGCTGACGGCGGGGTCACGGTCGAGGTAGCCCGCCGTCAGCCCGACGGCACGTGGCTGTGGGCGATCGATCAGCCGAACGCCCTTGGGTAGTCACCTTCCGCTCCCCAACACCGAGACCTTTGTCGTCGACTCGTGCGAGTCTGGTGGCCAGGGCGTTGGCGTGGCACAGCCTGATGATGGACTGCGGCGACCCGCGCAGACTCGCTGACTTCTCGTCCTGCGCGCTCGAGGTGGCGGCCCCGCGCGCTCGCCCGGCCGCTCGATCCTGGAGAATGCGGGCCCATGACCCAAGAGCAGTGGATCCAGGTCGACCGCTATTTCAGCGAGTTGCTCATGCCGGCCGACCAGGCGCTGGAAGCCGCGCTCCGGGACAGCGCCGCGGCCGGTCTGCCGTCTATGCAGGTAGCCCCGAACCAGGGACAGCTGCTGCGCCTGCTCGCCCGGGCCCAAGGGGCACGCGCGATCCTGGAGATCGGCACGCTGGGCGGCTACAGCACGATCTGGCTCGCCCGAGCCTTGCACGCCGACGGTCGGCTGATCACCCTCGAGGCCGATCCCAAGCACGCCGACGTCGCCCGGGCCAACATCGCACGCGCCGGCCTGGCCGAAGTCGTCGAGGTGCGCCTCGGACGCGCGTTGGACGCGCTGCCGGCGCTGGCGGCCGAGGGGCGCGGCCCGTTCGACCTGACCTTCATCGACGCCGACAAGTCCAACAATCCTGACTACTTCGAATGGGCGCTCACGCTCTCTCGACCCGGCAGCCTGATCGTCGTCGACAACGTCGTGCGGGACGGGACTGTGGTCGATGCCGACAGCGACGACCCCACCGTCAAGGGCGTTCGCCGCCTGACCGAGATGCTCGCCAGCGAGCCACGAGTAAGCGCCACCGCGATCCAGACCGTGGGTAGCAAGGGGTACGACGGTTTGCTGATCGTACTCGTGACCGAGCGCTGAGCGCCCACGCGTCCGGGACTCGGGACGGGCCGCTAGCGCGGCGTGACGCGGGTGGCGACCTCGCGGAGCAGCGGCTGGTCTATCGACTCCTGCACGCAGCGGGCGAACAGCCACGCCAGCAAGCGGCCGGCGTGGAGATCGAGCAGGTCCGCCATCCGCCGCGCGAAGCCGGCCGGGTCCATGCGGAGCCGGTCTTCGCAGTTCAGCATGTGCTGCAACGCGTCGTACGTCGGATCGCCGACGTACGGCTTGGGGTCGATGACGAGCCACGGTTGGCGGCGGGCGGCGAGGACGTTTCCGGCGTGGAGATCCGTACAGAGCAGCGCTTCGCGCTCCGCCGTCCGCGGCAGCGACCGGAACATGGCCATGCCCTCCCGGGCGAGCCCCCGATCGATGCTGTCGGGAAACCTCTGGAACTTCTGCTCGAACTCGTCGGTCCACTCATCGCACATGATCCGCAACGGGCGGAACGGGTGGCCGTCTGGTGGCCGCAGCCACAGTTGGCGCAACAGCCCGGCGACGATCAGGTCCTGCTCGGGCTCCGGTTCGGCTTCTCCGAGCGGCGTCCCTGGCACGCAGCGCTCGAGGAGCAGGGCGCTGGTCTGATCCCATTCGTACGCGGCGTGCAGCCGGACGGCGCCATGCCCGCCCCAGAGGCGGAAGGCCTCGGCCTCGTGGGCCGCCTCGGTGTGCCGCCAGCCAACCTTGAGCACCAGGTCATCGCCTCGCGAGCTTCGCGCCGGCGCGACCCACGAACACTGCCCACCGGGCTGGTACGGGTCGCCGAGGCACAGGGACCACTTTTCGGCCAGCTCTGGGACAACCCTCGACAGCTCCGCCACCCACTCGCGGAGCCCGTCCGGGTCCTCGAGACGGGCGGTCTCGGCGAGGTTCCTCGGGACCTCCAGGGCTGCCACACCCACATTCTCGCCCGGACGGACAGAAGCGGGACTGGGGCCCGTCCGGTGATCTCCGTAGGTGGTCCGGATGCGAAGGGTGCTGCCGGTCGGGACCACGGGCCGGGATCACCCATGGACCGACCGCGTGGCTTCGCGGCCTATGCCGACCAGGTCTGCGCAACACTGGCGGCGGCCGCTGGCGCCTGAGCGCGCCCGGCACGGGCGGCCGGCGCTCGCCGGGCCGGGTCGAGTGGGCTTCGGCCGATGGCGCGCCGTGTCTCCTCGTCTGGAGCGACCACGGCCACCCGTGAGCTCTTCCTCAGTGCGGCAGCCTGTCCGGCCACGCTCGCCGCGGGTCCGAAGCCGTCGGTCATCGGGGCGAGAATCACGACCTGTCCGCAGTCAGCCGCCAGGTCGCAGTTGGCGGGGGACCGCATGCCACCGTCGATCCACCGACGCCCGTTGATGCTCACCGGCGGCCAGACTCCTGGTACGGCGCAGCTGGCCGCCACGGCGTCGAGCACCGCGACCCCGCTTTCCCTGTCGAACGTCGCGAACTCGCCCGACGTGGCGTCCACCGCCGTGATCAGCAACCGCCGCTCCGGCCACGAGCGCACCGGCAGCCGGGACTCGATGACCGCACGTCGCTCGGCCTCCGGGACGGTGTTCGCGGACAGGGCCATCCTCCCGATGCGGGCACGGGCCTTGCGCGGATCACGGGAACGGAGGACCGCCCACCCCCACTTCGCCATGGTCCACTTGGAGATCTCCGCCCGGACCTCCCCGCCGCTTCCAGCGAGCTGGGCTGCGTACAGCTCCTCCACGTCGATGCCGCCTGCGAGCTGCGCGCCGACCACCGATCCCGCGGAGGTTCCGACCACGAGGTCCGCCTCACCCAGCGTCACTCCGGCCTCCGCCAGCCCGGCAAGCACCCCCAACTCCCACGCGATTCCGGTTATCCCGCCCCCGCCCAGCACCAAAGCCCTGGACGCCATGATCAGATCACCCTTCCACCCGTCTGGTAGCTCCCCCGCCACGCTAGCGCCGATGTTGAGGAGAGGCGGGAACCGGCCGGCGACCGTAGCGTAGGTGGCGACCGAAGGGTAGGCGAGCCATGATCCGTCCAGCGAGGGCAGATGACCTGCCGGCCCTGCGAGACATCGAACGGGCGGCGGGGCAGACCTTCGCCGCCATCGGCATGACGCCAGTCGCGGAAGACGAGCCGCCGTCTCTCGACGACCTGCGCCGCTACCAGCGCGGCGGGCGGGCCTGGGTCACCGCCGACCACAGCGACAATCCCGTCGCCTACCTGATCGCCGACCTGGTCGACGGCAACGGCCACATCGAGCAGGTCTCGGTACATCCAGACCACGCGCGTCAAGGCATCGGACGATCGCTGATCGAGCACCTGGCGACGTGGGCCGCGGGGCGCGGATCCCCGGCGCTGACGCTGACGACGTTCACCGACGTGCCGTGGAACGCGCCGTACTACGAGCGATGCGGGTTTCGGCGCCTGTCCGACGCCGAGCTCACCCCGGGCCTGCGGCGCATCCGCGCCAGGGAAGTAGCCCTCGGCCTGGACAGGTGGCCCCGGGTGTGCATGCGCCGCGAGCTGCAAGCGGGCTAGCGGGCCAGCCTCGCTTCCTGGGCGTTTGCCACCAGGCCGCCGGCTCAGCGATTCTGTACGAGTGATCTCGGTCGATGACTATCTCTATTACGTTGGCGACGCGCTCGACGGCATGGTCGACATCGTCACCGAGCTCGGTGACGACCTCGCGAACCGCCGGCCCGACCTGCCGGGCGCCAACTCCCCTTACGTCATCCTCACCCACTGCCTCGGGGTGATGGAGTGGTGGGGCGGCCACGTGGTCGCGGGACGACACGTCGAGCGCGACCGGCCCGCAGAGTTCAGAGCCACCGGGGCCGTCGCGGACCTCGTCGACCGGACCCGCCGCGCCCAGGAGCGGCTCCGGTCCGACATCGCGAGCCTCGACCCTTCCGCCCCACCGCACGGCATGACCAAGCCCGAGGACGCCGGCCTTCCCCTCGCGAAGAGTCAGGGCGGCGCGCTGATCCACATCTACGAGGAGCTGGCCCAGCACCGGGGCCAGATGGAGGGCTGCCGCGACGTGCTGCTGGCTCCCTGGGCCAAGCTCGCCTAGACACGGCACGCCGGTCGCATGCTACGGGCATGACAGTTCCCCAGTGGTGGCTGTGACCACCCTCTCCGGCCAGGCCGCAACTGGCTGGGCTAGGTTCGTGGGATGAGCAACCAGGCGGAGAAGGCCGATCGTTTTCTGGCGCTGCACCACAAACCGTCGCCGCTGCTGCTGCCCAACCCGTGGGACCAGGGCTCGGCCAGGCTGCTTGCCTCGCTGGGCTTCTCAGCACTGGCGACGACCAGCAGCGGCCACGCCGCGTCGCTCGGCCGCCTGGACGGGTCGGTCAGCAAGGACGAGGCGCTGGCCCACGCCGCGCTCATCACCTCGGCGACGGACCTGCCGGTGTCAGCGGACCTGGAGAACTGCTTCGCAGACGACCCGGCCGGCGTGGCCGACACGATCGGCTCGGCCGTGCGGACAGGGCTGGCCGGAGCGTCGGTGGAGGACTTCACCGGCGACGCGGACGCGCCGATCTACGACGCCTCCCTCGCCGCCGAGCGCGTGCGAGCCGCGGTCGAGGGGGCGCACCGCGGCCCTGTCCATCTGGTCCTCACCGCCCGAGCAGAGAACTACCTGCACGGGCGTCCCGATCTCGCTGACACGGTCGCCCGGCTGCAGGCGTACCAGGAGGCGGGTGCCGACGTCCTGTACGCCCCCGGGCTGACCCGTCTGGACGAGATACGCGAACTCGTGACCTCCGTCGACCGTCCCGTCAACGTGCTGGCCCTTCCTGGCGGCCCGACGGTGGCCGAGCTCGGCGAGGCAGGGGTCAGCCGTATCTCGGTCGGCGGCTCCTTCACTTTCACCGCCTTGGGTGCCATGGTCGAGGCGGCCCGCGAACTCCTCGGCGAGGGGACGTACGGGTACTCGACGCTGGCGAGGACCGGCCGCAGCGCGGTGAACACGGCGTTCGGCCCCTGACCGACGCCGACGACGGCCAACTCGCCGCGGCAGCCGTGGAAGAGGAGGCCAACGCGGATCAGAGCCGATCCTCGACGGAGGTCTGCCCCGCGGCGTGAGCGCGAGCGATGACAGGGAGGTACCGATGACGGCGACGACCGCGCAGGAGAAAGTCGCAGGAGGCGGACAGTCGCCGCGGACGCCGGCCTGGAGGTAGCCGACGTACGGACGACCCCGCTGGGTCACGCCATCATCGAATGCGTACCCCGCACCGCCACCGCGGAGTGACCGGGCCTAGAGCTCGACGCTGGTACCCGGCTCCACGCGCGCGAACGTGGTAGCGAGCGGATCAGCCGCGGCCCCGAGCCATCTGTCCAGCACCGCGAGGCCGTTCGCGTTCAGCAGCCCGTCGTGGACCGCGTACCCGCGGCGGGGCGCGACCTCCCGGGCATAATCGATCATCTCCGACACCTTGAGCCAGGGCGCGTTGGCCGGCAGCAGCAGCGTCCGCACGGGATCCTCGGGGACCGTCAGCGCGTCGCCCGGGTGAAAGACCTCGCCGTCGACCGCGTAACCCGTGTTGGGGATGACCGGGACGTCGCGATGGAGCACGGCGTGCTTCTCCCCGTACACGTGGACGTCGAACCCCGCGGCGGTGAACGTGTCGCCGTGGGCGACCTCGTGCACCCGCTCCCCGACGTCGGCGAGCTGCCCGGCGACCGAGGCGTTCGTCCAGACCCGCATGCCGGGGTTCTCACCCAGGGCGGCGCGCAGGGCGTCCGCGTCGAGGTGGTCGAAATGCTCATGGGTCACGAGGACCGCGTCCGCGCCGCTCAGGGCATCGGGGCCGCTCCAGATGCCGGGGTCGATCACCAGCGCCGCGCCGTCCTTCTCGAGCCGTACGCAGGCATGTACCAGTTTGGTGAACCGCATCGCCTCTCCCTCCGGTCGCCTTCGACGAACCTACCGAATCACCGCCCGGCGCTGCCCGCACCGTACGCCGACGGACGCCGGGGCCGCCTCCGCGCGATGGTCGACGCCGGGAACGTCACCCATGTCTTGACGGCCCTCGCCGCGAAACGGATAGCCCGCACAGCCGGTACTGAGTAGCGTCGGCGCTGTGACGACAACCTGGACCGCGCCGTCGGTCGAGCGCACCCGACCCAGCCGCCCTCTGGGTGAGCGAGAGGCGCTCGAGGGGTGGCTGGACTATCAACGCGACACGCTGCTGTGGAAGTGCGCCGATCTCACCGCCGACCAGCTCAAGCAGCGGCCCCTCCCGCCCTCCGGGCTCTCGCTGCTCGGCCTGGTCCGACACATGACCGAGGTCGAGCGGTGGTGGTTCCGCATCCACGCCGCCGATCGGGACATGGCTTTCCCGTACTCCACCGACGATGACGAAGAGGCCGACTTCGACGACCTGGACGGCGCCGACGCCCAGGCGGACCTGGAGGCGTTCCGCCGAGAAGTCCAGGAAGCCCGCGCGGCGTCGCGCGACAAACAGCTCGACGACGTCGTCCGCAGCCACGGGCACCACCCCGAGAGGGTGCGGGACATCCGCTGGATCTACCTGCACATGATCGAGGAGTACGCGCGGCACAACGGCCACGCCGACCTCATCCGGGAGCGCGTCGACGGTGTCACCGGCGCCTGACGATGCCGGTCGGGACGGTCACAGGCAGCGCTTGAAGCCCTGTTCGAGATCCTGACCCTCGGAGTGGTCCCGCCGGGTGATCGTGGTCCTCTCAGCGCGATCATGGTCCCGCCAGTACGAGAAATTTTCCGCTTTGCCGTTACTCGTGGGACCACCCTTGGACTGAGGGAACCACTGTTGGCGCGACCGACGGGGCAGATGGTGCTCGAGCAGCCCCTCAGCTCAGAACAGCACCACCGAGCGGAGCACCTCACCGTGGTGCATCTTGGCGAAGCCTTCCTCGACGTCGGCCAGCCCGATCGTCTCGGAGACGAAGCCGTCCAGGTCCAGCCTGCCCTGCAGGTACAGGTCGATGAGCATGGGGAAGTCGCGGGAGGGCAGGCAGTCGCCGTACCACGATGACTTCAGCGCGCCGCCCCGCGCGAAGACGTCCAGCAGCGGCAGGTCGATGCGCATGTCGGGGGTTGGCACGCCGACCAACACCACCGTCCCTGCCAGGTCACGGGCGTAGAAGGCCTGCTCGTACGTCTCCGGCCGGCCCACCGCCTCCACCACGACATCGGCTCCGTTGCCCGCGGTGAGCGCGCGGACTCCCTCGACCGGGTCGGCACGGGTCGAGTTGATCGTGTCGGTCGCCCCGAACCGCTTCGCCCATTCGAGCTTGCGGTCGTCGACGTCCACCGCGATGATCTTCGCCGCTTCGGCCAGCCGCGCCCCGGCGACGGCCGCGCTGCCCACGCCCCCGCAGCCGATCACCGCGACCGTGTCCCCTCGGGCGACGCCGCCGGTGTTGATCGCCGCGCCGAGGCCCGCCATCACGCCGCAGCCGAGCAGCCCGGCCGCGGCCGGGCTCGCGGCGGGATCAACCTTGGTGCACTGCCCCGCGGCCACCAGCGTCCGCTCGGCGAACGCCCCGATGCCGAGGGCCGGGGAAAGCTCGGTGCCGTCGGCGAGGGTCATCTTCTGGGCCGCGTTGTGCGTGGCGAAGCAGTACCACGGACGTCCGCGGGCACAGGCACGGCACTGGCCGCACACCGCCCGCCAGTTGAGGATCACGAAGTCGCCGGCCGCCACATCGGTGACGCCCTCGCCCACCGTCTCGACCACGCCGGAGGCCTCGTGTCCGAGCAGGAACGGGAACTCGTCGTTCACCCCGCCGTCGCGGTAGAGCACGTCGGTGTGGCAGACCCCGCAGGCCTGCACCCTCACCAGCGCCTCGCCCGGCCCGGGGTCGGGGACGTGCACAGTCTCCACGGACACCGGCGCGCCCTTCTCCCGCGCGACCACACCGCGAACCTCGTGTGCCATGCGGCGTCCCCTCTCGCGTCGTATCACCAAAAGAGATCATGCCCCACGCCGCACCCGTCTCGCACCACCCGTCAGGATCCGCATGACGCGGGAGAGTGCCCACTGACGGCCTCCTCCCTACCGCTGAGGCAGATCATGGGGCTATCGCGGCCGATCGGTCGACCGTGAGCTGACGGTTGCGCCGGGTCAGGTCGCTCGCCATCGGTAGAGGTCCCGGAGCAGGGCGATCTCCGCCCCGTGGTGGATGACCTCTCTGTTGATGTGCAGCACGAGCGCGGCCATCGGAACGTCGGGGAACGGCTCCGAGGGCCCGCACGGCCGCCCGAGACCCTCCCCGCCGAGCGTGCGTACGCCGTCGGCCCAGGCCGCGTACTGCTCATCGAGCTGTCGGAGAGCCTCGTCCGCCGTCCCCGCGTACGCGAAGGTTCCGTAGTCCATGGCCGGGCCGCCGAAGTGCCCGGCGACCCGCATGCCGAGCACGCCGACGATGACGTGACCCAGTCGCCACGCGATCGTCGTCACCGGCGGGGTATCTGGCTCCGGCATCTCGAAGTCGATCGTGAAGTCCCCCGATCCGGCGGCGATCGGGGCGGTGCTCTCACCGCGCCGATGGACGTTCCACGCGCCAGGCACGGGCTCCCACACGTACTCGTCGTCGGTGAGCCCCTCAAGCCGCGGCCGCAGCTGCCGCCGCCAGTGCCAGTCGAGCTGGTCGAAAAGCTGTGCGCTCCAGTCAATGTCCATGCCACGTACCGTACGGGCCGCCACCGACAACTCCTGGGAGGCTCTCCCTCAACGCCCGCCGCAGTGTCCAGCCGCCTCGGCGGCAGCGACCTCGACGACCGTGTGAACCGGCGGCGCCGCCTCCCCCGCCGAGCACGTCAGCGCCCGCCGAGGCCCAGGCTGACAGGTGTCGACGACCACCCGCCACCAGCCGCGGCCATCGACCGCCCATGTCGTCGTTGTCCTGCGACCGTCTCGCGCCAGTTCGGCGAGTCGCACCGCCCTCGCACCGGTCACCCCGAGACGGTGGCGCAGCGCGATCTCCGCGGCCTGCCCGGCGAACGGCAGTGACGTGCGGCCGCGCAGCAGCGCAGGCACGCACTCCCCGCGGCGGTGCGCGTCCACGAGTTCACCCGCGCGCTCGGCGGTGACGCGACCGTAGTACAACCCATCCGGCAGTACGAGCACGTTGCCAGCGAACCGGTCACCGCCGATGTGGGACACCTCCCACCCGGCGTCCCCGGCCACCTCGTGCAGGGCGGCGGCGACGGGGCGGCCGCGTTCGGCGCAGCACGCGTCATGCCGGCCGTGCGTGCAGGTCAGGAAGAGGCGTGGCACGTCGTACCAGCCGTCGGGGATGTGCCCGGCGCGCAGCGAGGCGACCAGGTCGGCGAGCGGAAGCTCCGGGACGGCACGGGCGTCGCCGAGCGTTCTGGTGGCCGTACGCCCGCCGCTCCTGTCGCAGACGGCCAGCATCACGCGGGGGCGTTCTGGCAGGCCAGGGCGACTGCGGTGACGGCGGACCAGCAGCGGCCGCACCCGTATGTCGTCGCAGGCGGCTCGCAGGGCGGTGGAGACGCCGTCCGGCATCGGAGCGTCCCTCACCGCGGAAACTCCCCACGGCCCGCCGTGCTCGACCAGCAGGAACGCCCGCACGGTGGACGCCGTCCCGGCCTGGTCCTCACCCAGGGCCAGGCTGCGGGCAGAGCAGCGGAGGCCCGCGGTCTCGACGCCGACGGTCACGGTCTCGGGGAGAGCAGGCCCTCGCGGACCAGGCGCCCGCACAGCACCAGGCGGCTCTCGGGGTCGAGGTGGTCGGCCAGGTCGCCGGGGCGCAGCTCGGGCCGGTCGACGAGCACGGTGAGCGCGGGCTCGGTCCATGCCGGGAGGTCCAACTCCCGGTCGCCGAGCAGGAGCCGTACCCGGTCCGGCTGCCGTCCGACGGCCAGTCTGCACACAGCGCCGGACCGCCGGACCAGCCGCGTGCCGTCGTCCATGTCGGCGAGTCGCTGCCGGTCGAGCAGGGACCCACCGAGCAGCGGCGGCCGGGAGACGATGAACCGCTCGGCCTGCCTTGCGGAAACCGCCGCAGTGTCGACGTTACGCAGGGCAGCGGCGAGCCGCTCGAGGCGGTCGGCGAGCGGCCCACCGAGCGCCGCCGGGGCGTCAAGCCAGCCGGCCGGTGTGGTCTCGTCGGCGTCCTCGACGGCACCCTCGGCGAGCAGATCCTCAACCGCGCGAAGCAGCAGGCCGCCCCAGGTGGTCCCGACGATGCCGACGGTGATGTGTCCGGAGAGGGCACGCTGCGACCGCGCCGCGTGCGGCGTCCCCTTCGGTAGGTACTGCACGTCGCCCGGCGACAGCAACTGCTCGGTGGCCCCAGCGCCGGGCTCGTGCCGCCGCTGCCACGGCGTCGGGTGCACCTCCCACGCTTTGGTGCCGAACGACTGCATCACGAGGACGTCGTGCGGATCGGAGTGCACCTCGAGTCCGCGGGCGCCGGGCGGGGTGACGTAGGCGTTCACCTGGCAGCGGTGGCCGAGCGCGAGCTCGAGGTCGCGGCAGAACCTGGCCAGCGGCGGATGGTAGCGATGCACGGCCTGTAGGACGAGAGTGGCGCCGTCGTCCATGGCACGCAGCACCTTCGCCGGTGCGGCCACACCGTCGTAACGACGTCCTCCGATCGTCCCAGTGGTGGTATAAGACGCCGACCGCAGCAGTGCGCCGTCCTTGACCAGCCGGAATATCGGGACTCGCAGGGCCGACGAGGTCACCAACCGGTCGATGTCCGCCAGGGACAGCAGGTCTGTGGCCGGCGCGCCCGAGGGTTGCACCTGGGACCGCCGGCCCCAGACCCGCTCGGCAAACCGTTCCGTGTCGCCGACGCATCGGGCCAGTGCCGCGTCCGGGTTCTGATCGCTCACCCCCGTGAGCTTAGGAGGTCAGGCGTTGCTGTCGGTCGAGTCCGTCGTGTCGGCGTCGCTGGAGTCGCTGTCCTGGCCATCCGTGGTGTCGGTGGAATCGGCGTCGGTGGAGTCGGCGTCGGCGTCGGTCGCGTCCGCATTGCTCGTGGCACCGAAGACCGCGGTGCCGGAGGTCAGCATGTCGTCGTCGCTGAGCGGGCGCTGCGGGGTCTCAGACATCATCTCTCCGTCTCTGTGGGTCGCGCGGAGGCGTCGCGGGCTCGCTGTCCGGACACGACGCTAGGACAAGGCAGTGCGCGTCGCCTAGCCTAACCCCCATGGGGGCGAAGACGCACGTCGCGGAGTCGGCGACCGCGGCACCGGCCGAGGCTCTCGCGCCGTTGGTCCGCCGTTACATCGGTTACCGCTATGAGGGCTTCTCTCCCGGGACGCACCTCGGGCTGCCCTCGCGCCACCTGACCATCGTCATCACCCTGGGCGCGCCGCTGCGGCTCGCGGCTCCGGGGCTGCACCGCCACGCCGCCGCCGATTTCTCCACCCTCGTCGGGGGGCTGCACACCCGGCCCGCCATCATCATGCACGACGGCAACCAGTACGGCGTGCAGCTCGAGCTCACCCCGGCGGGCGCGCGCTCGCTGTTCGGGACTCCGGCCGGCGAGCTGGCCGCGGCAGTCGTCGGCCTCGACGATCTGCTCGGACCGAAGGCATACGAACTCGCCGAGCGAATGGCGTCGGCGCCGACGTGGCCGCTGCGTTTCGCGGTCCTGAACGAGGTGCTGGCCGGCCGTACCGATCGGCTCGGCGCGTACGACCGCACCCTGGCACACGCGTGGGACCGCGTCGTCGCGAGTGGGGGCGCCGCTCGCGTGGCTGACGTCGCTGCCGAGGTCGGGTGGAGCCGGCGCCATCTGTCCGAGCGCTTCGCCCGCGAGTACGGCCTGACCGTGAAGGAGGCGGCGCGCGTGGTGCGCTTCGAACGGTCGAAGCGGCTGCTCCAGTGCGGGGGCCGGCCGACCCTGGCGGACGTGGCCGTGGCCTGTGGGTACTATGACCAGGCCCACCTCGCCCGCGAATGGAACGACCTCGCCGGCTGCCCGCCATCCGCGTGGCTAGCCGCGGAAGAGCTCCCATTCGTCCAAGGCGCGGCCACTGGTCAGGGCGCACGCTGAGGGCATGGCTGAGACACGTACCCGCACCTCCATCTGGCCCGGCCTGCGCTACACGGACGCGCCGGCCGCGATCCGCTTCCTCGTCGAGGCCTTCGGCTTCGAGGAGGCGGCCGTCTACCACGGCGAGACCGAGGATGTCGTCGCCCACGCCGAGCTGCGCTGGCCCGGCGGTGGCGGTGTCATGCTCGGCACCGCCCGTCCCGACAGCAGCATCGCCGACCTGCCGGCGGGCACGGGCTCGATCTATGTCGTGACCGACGAACCCGACGCACTGTACGAGCGTGCCGAGGCGGCCGGTGCCACCGTCGTCCAGGGCCTGCGCGACGAGGACTACGGCTCGCGCGGTTTCACTGTCCGCGACCCCGAGGGCGTGCACTGGAGCTTCGGCACCTACGCCGGCTCCTGACCCGACCAGATTGCGACGGACCGGTCCCGGCTCTGCGTAGGGGCCGGTCCGCTACTACCGATAGTCCACGGGCGACAGGGTTCCGTCGGCATTGGCGAGGCTCTCCGCCGCTGAGACCACATCGGTGTTCTGGGCGGCGACAGCGATCCAATCCTCGCCCCCACGCCGCTCGGCGACCACCACCATGACGCCGCGCCGCGGGTCGCCCGCCCGGCCGTCGGGCAGGTACTGGCCCTCGACGCGCCATCGGAAGTGCACGACAGCGGCCGCCTCTCCCAGTCGGCGTACCTCGATCCTGCCGAGGCTCATCCGCGAGTGACGAAAGAACGTCCGCAGGCCGTAGTCGTGCGCGCGCCGGATCTCTTCCCGGCGCCGCCACCACAGGCCGACGACGTTGACGAAGTCGGCGTCGGCGGCGAACAGGTCCGCGATCGCGGCAGCGTCACGCCGGTTCCACGCGACCACGAACAGCCGCGGAAGATCAGCGGGATCAGGGACAGATGCCATCTGGTGATGGTGCCCGCTCGGGGCGGCACGCAGCGTCCGGATGCCGCACCATTTCACGGTGACGGCCCTACGACGCCGCGTTCGTCTTCGAGGCGCCACAATCTGGCCCGGGCCGCCGTCATATGGGAGTCATGCCGCCGCCGGTAAGGCCTGGGGCGATGGCCGGCACCCAGAACACGGCCACGGCGAGCGCGAATGAGGCGACCCCGACGACACGCGCGAAGGTCGGGCCTATGGGTGTCACCTTCTCCATGACCATGACGGCCGTGAGGCCGGCCATGGCCCACAGGTTCATCACGCCGAAGGCCGCGAGCAACGCCATCACCGTCCAGCAGCAGCCGAGGCAGTACCCGCCGTAGTGCGCCCCGGCCCGCAGGTTGACGACCGTCGACAGCTCCTCCGGGCAGTCGCGGCAGGCCTCCCGGTAGCCGCGCAGCACCTCGGTGGCCACCTCCCCCGAGTAGAACACCGCGCCTGAGAACACGGTCGGACCGACGTCGTGCAGGGCGTACTCGAACGAGGTGACGATCCTGAAGTTCCCGCCGCCGCCGCGCAGCGCCCAGATCCCCTTCGGCGTTGCCAGCGACGCGCCCGAAATACTCCTTTCTCGTGACATACGGAAGGGGAACGTGATCGTCGACCGGGCGACGCGGGGTGCCCCTCAAACCCTAGACACGCGAGCCGTCCCCGCGGTGGGGGCTGGCTCGCGACGCAGGGCGAGGAAACCGGCGGCGAGCGCGGTGACGGCAGCCATCGCGTAGAGCAGCATCCGGTAGTCGACGACGGCGATCAGCGCGGCGCCGCACGCGATCGACACCGCCTGCGGGGTGCTGGCCAGCATGTCGCAGGCGGAGAAGACCCTGCCCTGCAGCTGGGGCGGCGTACGGCGCTGGATCAGGGTGATCATCCCGACATTCACCCACGGCAGGCAGATCCCGATCGCCACGTTGCCGGCCACCGCGGTGGCGAGCGTGGGGAAGGCCAGCAGCACGCCGCCGGCCGCGAAGCACAGCAGCGACACCATGACAGTCCCGGTCTCGCCGGCCCTGCGAACCATCGCACCCGACGTCGCTCCGGCCGCGATCGCGCCGACTCCTTGGACGCTGACCAGGACGCCGAGGAACGCGGGCGGCCGGTGCAGCCCCTGGTCGACGACCGCGAATTCGGCGCTCTCGATGAAGCCGATGACCAGCAACGCTCCCGACACCGCAGCCGTCACACGGCGCAGCGGCACAGTACGGACGACGTGCCGTACGCCGCCCGCGATCTCGGCGAGCCAGCGCTGCCCGCTCGGCTCTGGCCGTTCCTCGCTGACCGGAACGAGCGCCGTCGCCACCGCGGCGACGGCGAACGTGCCCGCGTCGAGAAGGACCAGCACGTGCCCGCCGAGCGCGGCGAACAGTCCCGCGCCGACCAGCGGCGAGACGAGCCGCAGCCCCTGCCGCAACGTCTGGAGGGCGCCGTTGGCATCGCCCAGCAGCTCGCCCGGCAGGATCGTCGTCAGCAGCGCGGACTCCGCCGAGGTGAGCAGGCTGTAGGCGAAGCCGTACCCGAACATCACCGGGTAGACCAGCCACACGTCGCCGGGCCCGTGCACCGCGAGCAGCACGCAGACCAGCGTGGCCGTAACCAGGCTGGTGACGATGATGAGCGGCTTGCGCGGGAGCCGGTCCACAATCATCCCCGCCGCTGGGGCGAGGATGGTTCCGGCGATGAAGGCGAAGAAGGTCGTGCCGGCGGCGGCGTTGCTGCCGGTAAGCGCCTTCACCCAGATGCCCGCGGCCAGCCACAGCGCGCTGTCCCCGACCGTCGACACCGCTTGGCCGAACAGGTACCGGCGCATGCCTCGTACAGCCAGCACGCGGCGCACGATCAAATCTCCTCTGGGCCACGGCCGTGCGGAAAGGTGAAGACCAGCGCCTCCATCGGGATGGCGCCCTTCGGCCGCTTGGCCGGATCCTCCAACCGATCGCGGTATCGCAACAGCAGGTCCATGTACTCGCGCTGCAACTGCTGCGCCTCGTCCAGGGTCACGTAGTGCACCGACTGTGAGCTGCCGAAGACGTCTTGCCACTCGTCGGGGTAGGTGTGCTGGGTGTCCCGATACTGCCGCCAACGGTCGAGCCAGCGCTCCTCGAGCAGTCGACCAAGTGCGCGGGAGGCCGTGGCGGCCTCGACGTCGCCCTCGCCGGAGGAGAACCTCATGCCGACGTGCGCCAGGCGCCACGGCCGCTGCCGCCCCCGGCCCTCACCGGTCTCCTCCACGTAGCCGTACTTGGCCAGGGTGCGCAGATGAAACGCGCAGTTTGTCGGGCTCTCCCCGACGATCTCGCTCGCCTCGGTCGCGGTCAGTGTGCCGGCGTCGCCGAGCGCCTCGATCAAGGCGAGGCGGGTGGGATGCGCGAGTGCGCGCATGGTCTTGGGGTCGGTGATGTGGCGCAGTGGTCGCGCCACCGGCTCGTTGTCTCCGCCGGAGCCTTCAAAAGACATGCTTCGATAGTACGCTCTCGAAACGTAGCTTTCGAGCACGCCGTTTCGACACCCTGATCGCGTGCTCGCTCATGGTGTGGAGGTGCCACGATGGGCGCATGCCGCACCTTGGCTTGGTGACCCTTGTCGTCCCCGACTACGACGAGGCGATCGCGTTCTACGTCGGCGCCATGGGCTTTCGGCTCGTCGAAGATACCCGGATCGACGACGGTAAGCGTTGGGTTGTCGTCGCTCCTCGCGGGGCGCAAGAGACGGCCATACTGCTGGCGCGGGCCGCGGATCCCCGGCAGAAGGCGTGTATAGGGGATCAGACCGGCGGGCGGGTGGCCCTGTTCTTGAACACCGACGACTTCGCCCGCGAGCACGAACGGATGCGGGCCGCGGGGGTTCGCTTCACCGAGGCCCTCCGCGACGAGCCGTATGGCAGGGTCGCCGTCTTCGAGGACCGGTACGGAAACCGCTGGGACCTCATCGAGCCACGCCGCTCGTCCGGATTAGCCTCTATCAGCATGGCGGACTGGGCGACGATCGCCTCGCTGGCCACGGCCGGGGGGACCTTGATCCTGGCCGTGGCGACGTTCGCGTCGGTGAGGTCGGCGAACCGCGCGGCGCGGGCGGCCGAGCGTTCTCTCCTCGCGGGGCTTCGCCCGCCGCTGATGCCCTCGCGTCTGCAGGATGCGTCCGAGAAGGTCCACTTCGCTGACGGCCGGTGGGTCGTCGCGCCCGCCGGCGGCGGGCGCGCCGAGACCAGTGAGGACGCCATCTACCTCGCGCTCTCGCTCCGCAACGTGGGTAGCGGCATCGCTGTCCTGCACGGCTGGCGGTACCACCCGCGGCGAGTGCCAGGAACAGAGCAGCACCCCGCACCGGAAGAATTCCGGCGGCTCACGCGCGACCTGTACGTGCCAGCGGGCGACCTGGGTTTTTGGCAAGGCACCTTCCGCGATCCGGTGGCGGAGGAGTTCGCGGACGCACGAGCGGCGATCGACTCACGGGAGACGGTGACGTTGGATCTCCTGTACGGCGACCACGAAGGCGGCCAACGGGTGATCAGCCGTTTCGCCCTGCTGCCGCGCGACGACGGCGGCTGGATCGCCGCGGCGTTCAGGCACTGGAACGTCGACAGGGCCGACCCCCGCTGATCGGCCCGTCGACCGAATGCGCTAGCCAGTCTCAGGGACGCCGGTCGAGGTGCGCGTCGTCGTTCCAGCGCTCGATCACGGGCAGGTCGTGCTCCCAGCCGAGCAGGGAGAGGGTCGCCGGCGAGAGTGCGTACAGCCGCCCGTCGGCCGGCCGCTGCCCGAGCCAGCGGGCAGTCAGCACCCGCAGGATGTGGCCGTGGGCGAAGAACACGGCGTCACCGTCCGCGGCCGCGGCGCGGGCGAGGACGCGATCCGCGCGTCGCCCGACATCCTCGGCAGTCTCGCCGCCCGGTACGCCGTCGGTCCAGAGCAGCCACCCGGGGCGCTCGGCCTGGATGTCGCGGGTCCGCCTGCCCTCGTACGCGCCGTAGTCCCACTCGCGGAGGTCGTCGGTGCACCCGGCCCCCTCCGCAAGGCACGCGAGGCGGCAGGTGTCGAGTGCCCGGGACATGGGGCTCGACAGCACCAGCGCGAAGCGCTCCCTCGCCAGCCGTTCCCCCAGCAGACGAGCCTGCTGGCGGCCAAGCTCGGTGAGAGACACGTCGGTACGGCCGGTGTGTCGGCCATCCCTGCTCCACTCGGTCTCCCCGTGCCGGGCGAGGAAGATTGTGTGCCGCTCCACGCGTCCTCCCCGGGGCCGCCGACCACGGTCAAGATTCGTTCTGATGGTCGGAAGATGTAGTCCGCTTCACTTGCAGACCATAGGCGAGCGCGCCTAGGTCGTGTCTCCCAATCCCTTCCGTCGCGAGCGGGGATCAGCGCGGATGCATCGCGAGGCGGAGGAAGGAGGCGCACTGGTGGTGCGTCGACTGACGACAACGCGGCGAGGCGCCGTGCTGGTCCCCGCGCAGCAGGTAATCGGGATTGGGAGACACGATTTAAGCCGCCCAGAGCCCGACGGCGGCGCGGTCGAGGGTGGCCGCCGCGGGTGGGCTGGAGCTGATGCTGGCCTGCGACTTCGCGTACGCCGCCAGGTCCGCGAGGGTCGGCGACGCGCACCTGCGGTTCGGCCAGATGGGCGGCGGCGGGACGCTCGCCCTCCTGCCCCGGCTGATCGGCCCGACGCGGGCTCGTGAGCTGGTGCTCACGGGACGGTACCTGTCCGCCGAGGAAGCCCTGGGCTGGGGCCTGGTCAGCAGGGTGGTCGACGACGAGGAACTGCTGGCGAGCGGCTTGCAGGTGGCCGCCGAGATCGGCGCACGCAGCCCGCTCGCGGTCGCGAACGCCAAGCAGGTCATGAACGCCGGCTGGGCCGACGGCACCGGGGTAGAGGCACACCTGCGGCTGGAGCGGGAACGCACGCTGCGGTACTGCCTGACCGCGGACGACCCGCAGGAGGGCCTGGCGGCGTTCGCCGAGAAGCGGGTCCCGCGGTTCGGGGGCCGGTGACCATGTCGACGGGGAGCGAGCGGCCCGCCTTCTGCGGCACGACGGCGATCGCCGGTGTCGGCGCCACCACGTTCACCCGCGCCTCCGGCCGCAGCGTCCTCGGCCTTGCCGCCGAGGCGTGCGCGGCCGCCCTGCACGACGCCGGCCTGCCGGCCGACCAGGTCGACGGCATCCTCAGCTACGGCCTCGGCGGCGACTCAGTGTCCACCCAGGCGGTGGCGACCGCGCTCGGTGTCCCCGAACTGCAGTACGCCCTCGACCTCGACCTCGGCGGGCAGGCGCCGTGCCTGCTCGTCGCGCAGGCCGCCATGGCTGTCGCGTCCGGCGTGGCGCGCCACGTCCTTGTCTTCCGGGCGTTGAACGGGCGCAGCGGCGTACGCGTGGGACGCCACCGCACGTCCGGCCCCACCACCCAGTTCCGCTACCCGGTCGGCTTGACGAGCTGGCCGCAGTACCAGGCCCTGTGGGCGCGCCGGTACCTCGCCGAGACCGGCGGGTCGAGTGAGAGCCTCGGCGCGGTCGCCGTCGCCCAGCGGGCGTACGCGGGGCGCAACGACCGCGCGGTCGTGCGCCGTCCGCTCACGATGGAGGACTACCTCGCCGCGCCGTACGTCGCGGAGCCGTTCCGGGTGCCCGACTGTACGACCGAGGTCGACGGCGGCTGCGCGCTGCTGGTCACCGCGCTCGACCGGGCCCGGGACCTGCGCTGCCCACCGGCCGTCATCGCGGCGGGGGCGTACGTCGCAGGCCCGCGAGCCGGCCTGGACATCGGAGACGTGTTCGGCTGGGCGGACTACAGCCGCAACTTCACCCACCTGCTGGCGCCGCGGCTGTGGGCGCAGGCGGACCTCGGCCCCGCCGACGTCGAGGTCGCCGAGATCTACGACTGCTTCACCAGCACGGTGCTGATGGGTCTGGAGGGTCTCGGGGGTCGGCCGCGGCGAGGCCGCCGCTTTCGTCGCCGACGGCGGGACCGCCGCCGACGGCAAGCTACCCGTCAACACCGGCGGCGGCCTGCTCTGCGAGGGCTATCTCCACGGGATGAACACCATGGCCGAGGCAACCGTACAAGTACGTGGCACCGCCGGCGACCGCCAGGTCCCGCGCCACGACGTCGCGGTCATCACCTCAGGGGCGCTGGTCGACGGCTCGGCCCTTGTCCTCACCCGGGAGGGATCATGACCCACCACCCCGGTGCCCTCCTCCGCTCCGCTGCTGCACCCGCTGCTGGCAATGCTTCGATGCTCGCTTTGGAGGGGACCTCATGACGATGCTGCTGAAACTCACCGACGCCGGCAGCGCGGGTTGGTCCCGCCGGAGCCCGGCCCCGACAGCCGGTTCTTCTGGGACGGCCTCGCGGACGGCCGGCTGCTGCTCCCGTTGTGCCGGTCGTGCGGACACATGTGGTTCCCGCCCATTCCGTGCTGCCCGCGGTGCGGTGGGATCGACGTCGGTGACGGCGAGGCGGCCGGCACCGGTCGGCTGTACTCGTGGGTGGTCACCCACCATCCGTTCGACACCGCCTACGCCGAAGACGTCCCGTACACCGTTGCCGTCGTCACGCTCGACGAAGGCCCGCGTCTGGTCGGCCGCCTGTTCCGCGCCGACCCCGCCGCGCTCGTCCCGGACCAGCCCATGCGGGCCGTCCGCTACACCACCCGCGGCCAACCGCTGCTCGGCTTCGTCCCGACGGACACATGAAACAGCGGAAGGGAGGTCCGGTGATGAGGAACTGGCGCCTGACCCAGCTCACCGAAGACAAGCTCCGTACCTACCCCGGCCACGGCTGGTGGGTCGACCGCCGGCTGGTCGACTACCTCGACGAGGCAGCCGCGGCGAGCCCCGACAAGCCGGCCATCGTCGACCGCGCCGGCCCCATGACGTACGCGGAGCTGCGGGCCGCGGCCGACAACGTCGCGGCCGGGCTCGCCGCCCTCGGTGTCGAACCGGGCGACGTGGTCGCCTGCCAGCTGCCGAACTGGCGGGAGGTCCTCGTCCTCGCCTGCGCGTGCGGCAGGATGGGGGCGGTCTACAACGGCATCGCACCGATCTTCCGCGAGCGGGACATGGCCGCCATGGTCCGGATCGGCCAGCCGAAAGTACTCGTCGTCCCCGACACGTTCCGCGGCTTCTCGCACGCCGCGATGGCCCGGAC
>JBOHCT010000020.1:0-34143 GCA_050699055.1 Streptosporangiaceae bacterium
GCTCCCCACCGTGCCGGCGGCGGCCGACACGAAGACAACGTCGCCGGCGCGCATCCCCGCGATGTCGAGCAGCCCCACATACGCCGTGAAGCCCGGCATGCCGAGCACGCTGAGGTACGCGGATGCCGGCGCGAGCGCGGTGTCGACGGCACGGCACCCTCGCGCGTCCATGACCGCGTACTCGCGCCACCCCAGGTTGTGTAGCACCACGGCGCCGGGAGCGAGCTCGGGCGACCGCGACTCGACGACCTCGCCGACCGCGCCGCCCTCCAGCGGCTCGCCGAGACGAAACGGTGGCACATACGAGCGTCCCTCGTTCATCCGCCCCCGCATGTACGGGTCGACGGACATCACGAGGTTGCGTACGACCACTTGGTCGGGCCCGGGGTCGGGCACCTCGGCCTCCGCGAGTGCGAAGTCCGACGGCGTGGGCTCGCCCTGCGGCCGGGCGGCGAGCCGGACCTCCCGTCCGGTGACGGGCATGTGACCTCCTCGAGGGATCGCGCTTTACGGGTCTGTCAACCCCGCCTTCTCGGCGTTGTCGAAGTCGTCGTCCATCACGACCACGTCACGTTCCGCCGCGTCCAGCAGCGACCCCGCGATCGACGCGCGGTACCCGCTCGCGCAGTGCACCCACACCGGTCCACGCGGGACCTCGTCGAGGCGGCGCGGCAGGTCGTGCAGCGGGATGTGCAGTGAGTCGGCGACGCGGGCTTCCTGGCGCTCGAGGTCGCGGCGCACGTCGAGCACGACCGGGCGTGTGGGCTCGGACGCGAGGTCGGCGAACGTGGCGGTCGGGTACGCCCGCAGCGGCCGGCCGTCAGACCAGTCCTCCGGCCCCCCGGCCGCCGCGGCGGCGGGACGGTCGATGCCGATGCGTACGAGCTCCCGCTGCGCCTCGGCGACCCGCTGGGGTGTCTCGCCGAGCAGGGTAACCGGCGTGTCCCAGGGGATGAGCCAGCCGAGGTAGGTCACGAAGTTGCCGTCGAGCCCGAAGTTCAGCGTCCCAGGGACGTGCCCGGATGCGAAGGCGGTACGCGAGCGCAGGTCCACGACCCACTCGCCGGCCGCGATCCGGCGCCGCAGCTCGCCAGGGTCGGCGGGGGCAGGAGGCGAGAGATCGGGCTCGCCTGGCCCCGAGACGTTGATCGCGGCCATGCGCGCATAGTACGCGGGGTAGACGTCGAGGCCCGCCAGCAGCGAGGAGACGAACGCTTCCTCGTCGAGGGTGAGCGCGGGGTTGGCGAGCTTCTCTCGGCCGATCGTCGACGCGTCGACCCGCGCCGGCGAGGACGAGCAAAAGCTGCCGAAACCGTGGGTCGGGTAGATCGGGGTCTCGCCTGGCAGCTCATCGGCGAGCTTCCTGACGGAGTCGTGCTGCGCCCGGACCAGCGTCCCGGTGTTGTCGGGGCCGAGCAGGTCGGGACGCCCGGTGGTGCCGAACAGCAGCGATCCGCCGGTGAACACGCCCTTGACCCCGCCGTCCCCTTCCAACGCGTAGGAGAGGTGGTGGAAGGTGTGGCCGGGCGTGGCGAGCGCACGTACCCGCATGGTCGGGCCGATCTCCACGACGTCGCCGTGGGCGATCGGGGTCCGTTCGTACGCCACGTCGTCGTCGGCGCTCACCAGGTACGTCGCCCCTGTCCTGCGGGCGAGCGCCAGCCCACCGGTGACGTAGTCGTTGTGGACATGGGTTTCCAGGACGTGGGTGACCCGCACGCTTCGCCGCTCGGCTTCCGCCAGCACCCGGTCGAGGTCGCGCTGTGGGTCGACGACGAGCCCCACCCGGCCGTCGGTCGCGAGGTAGCTGCGATCCCCGAGGCTCGGGGTCTCGATGGTGACAACGTCCAGCACGGTTTCCACCATGGCCGGCACCTCCCGTCGTCGCGAGGCCGCGTGCGCCGATCTCATCGAGAGGGGCGACGTCCGCTCACCTTGACGATGTCATGTCCCGTAGGCGGGCGGAAGCACCCCGGCGTACCCGTCACTCGGCGGCGGGTCGGCATACCGTCTGAAGAACCGGGCCGCCCGTGGCGCGGCTGTTCAGACGTCTGGAGGGTGACTGGGGTGGGTGTCTGAGGAGGCGGGTAGCCGGTGGCGCGAATGCTCAGACGCCGGGATGTGGCGCGCGTCGTGAGCGCGGCTCCGCTACCCTTCACAGGGTGACTCCCGCCCAGCTCAGCAGCGCGGTCGTCGCCGCGGTACGCGATGCCGTCGACGCCGGCGAGCTGTCCGTCGCCGTGCCGGAGTCGGCGACGATCGAGCGGCCCAAGAAGAAGCAGTTCGGCGACTACGCGACCAACGTCGCGCTCCAGCTCGCGCGGCCCGCCGGGCGTCGGCCCCGCGAGGTCGCCGAGCTGCTCGCGGCGCGGCTGCGGGAGACGGCTGGCATCGCCAAGGTGGAGGTCGCCGGGCCCGGGTTCCTCAACGTCATCCTCGAGGCGGCGGCCCAGGGCGAGCTGGCGCGCACCATCGTCCAGAAGGGCTGGGCGTACGGCCGCTCGGAGGCGTACGCCGGTGAGCGGCTCAATCTCGAGTTCGTGAGCGCCAACCCGACCGGCCCGCTGCACATCGGCGCCGCCCGCTGGGCTGCCCTGGGCGACGCGCTCGGCCGGCTGTTCGAGGCCAGCGCAGCGGAAGTGACCCGGGAGTACTACGTCAACGACGCGGGAAGCCAGATCGACGCGTTCACGGCGTCACTGCTCGCGGCGGCCCGCGGCGAGCCCGCGCCCGAGGACGGCTACGCCGGCGCGTACGTCAAGGAGATCGCCGACGCGGTTGTCCGCCGCGCGCCAGGCGTCCTCGACGCGCCCCACGACGAGGAGCTCGAGACCTTCCGGGGTGAGGGCCTCGACCTGATGCTCACGGAGATCAAGAGCAGTCTCGCCGACTTCCGCACGCGTTTCGACGTCTACGTGAGCGAGAGCGAGCTGCACGACAAGGGGGCGCTCGATCACGCCCTCGCCCGGCTGCGGGCCGAGGGCCGGGTCTACGAGGCCGACGGCGCGACGTGGCTGCGCACGACAGACTACGACGACGACAAGAACCGCCCGCTCGTCCGCAGCAATGGGCTGCCGACCTACTTCTTCGCCGACTGCGCCTACTACCTGGACAAACGGGAGCGCGGGTCCGGCCGCTGCCTGTACATGCTGGGCGCCGACCACCACGGTTACATCGGCCGGCTGAAGGCGATGGCCGCCTGCTTCGGCGACGACCCCGAGCGCACGATCGAGGTCCTGATCGGGCAGATGGTCAACCTCACGAGGAACGGCCGGCCGGTGCGAATGAGCAAGCGTGCGGGCGACGTCATCACGATGGACGACCTCGTGGAGGCGGTGGGCGTCGACGCCGCCCGGTACGCCCTGTGCCGCGCGTCCGTCGACCAGCCGATCGACATCGACCTGGACCTGTGGACGCGGCGCACCCAGGACAATCCCGTCTTCTACGTGCAGTACGCCCACGCCCGCATCGCCTCGCTGCTGCGCAACGCCGGTGACATGTGCGTGGAGCGCGGGCCGGCCGAGGTTTTCCGCCCCGGGCTGCTCGCCCACGAACGCGAGGGCGACCTGCTGGGTGCGCTCGGTGAGTTTCCGCGCGTCGTCGGCCAGGCGGCGGAGCTGCGCGAGCCGCACCGCGTCGCCCGCTACCTCGAGGGCCTGGCGGGTACCTACCATCGTTTCTACGACGCGTGCCGGGTGCTGCCCGTCGGCGACGAGGACGTCACCGATCTGACCCGGGCGCGCCTGTGGCTGTGCGAGGCGACGCGCGTCGTCCTCGAGAGCGGCCTCACGCTGCTCGGTGTCACGGCCCCCGACCGCATGTGACTCCTGGGCGCCCGCCCACGTACGACAAGAGGAGCAAGCCCTGCGACCGCCAGCCGACCTGAACCGCCTCGACCCGACCATCTGGCCGCGCTCGGCCGAGCGTGTGGGCGGGGCGCTGACGCTCGGCGGCGTCGACGTACGCGACCTGGCCGACGCGTACGTCACACCAACGTATGTCCTCGACGAGGACGACTTCCGCTCGCGCTGCCGTGACTTCCGCGCGGCGTTCGCCGGCGACGACGTCTACTACGCGGGGAAGGCCTTCCTGTCCCGGGCGGTCGCCCGGTGGGTGGCGGACGAGGGGCTCGGGCTTGATGTCTGCACGGGTGGTGAGCTGGCCGTCGCGCTCGCGGCCGGGTTCCCGCCGGAGCGGATCGCCTTCCACGGCAACAACAAGTCGACGGCCGAGCTGGCCCGCGCGCTCGAGGTCGGTGTGGGCCGTGTCGTCGTCGACTCGCTCGAGGAGATCGCCAGGCTGGCCTTCCTCGCCGCCGAGGGGGGTGTACGCCCCAGGGTGCTGATCCGCGTCACGGTCGGGGTCGAGGCCCACACCCACGAGTACATCGCGACCGCCCACGACGACCAGAAGTTCGGCTTCGCGCTGCGCGGGGGGGCCGCGGAGGAGGCCGTACGCCACGTCCTCGCCCTCCCCGCCCTGGAGCTGGTCGGGCTGCACTCGCACATCGGCTCGCAGGTCTTCGACACCGCGGGCTTCGAGACCGCCGCCGACCGGCTCGTCGGGCTGCTCGCCCGGATTCGCGACGAGCACGGTCTCGAGCCGCCCGAGCTCGACCTCGGCGGCGGGTTCGGCATCGCCTACGTCCCCGCCGACGACCCGCCGGACACGAAGGTCCTCGCCGGGGGCCTGTACGCGGCGGTCGCCAAGGCCTGCGGAGACCGACACGTGCGGGTGCCCTCGCTCGCCGTCGAGCCCGGTCGGGCGATCGTCGGGCCCGCGGCGGTGACGCTGTACGAGGTGGGTACGGTCAAGCAACTGGATGACGTGCGCACATACGTGAGTGTGGACGGCGGAATGAGCGACAACATCCGCGCTGCGCTCTACGACGCCGCCTACACATGTGTACTCGCGTCCCGGTCGTCGAACGCCGACCCGATGTTGTGCCGGCTGGTCGGCAAGCACTGCGAGAGCGGCGACGTGGTCGTCCGGGACCTGTACCTGCCCGGCGACCTCGCCCCAGGCGACCTCGTGGCGGTGGCGGCGACAGGCGCCTACTGCCGGTCGATGGCGAGCGCGTACAACTACGTGCCGCGTCCGGCCGTCGTCGCCGTCCGCGGGGGCGGGGCTCGTGTCATCGTGCGCCGCGAGACCGAGGATGACCTGCTCCGCCTGGACACAGGATGAGCGAGCTCTCGCGTAGTGACAAGCCGCTGCGGGTGGGCCTACTCGGGTGCGGCGTGGTGGGGGGAGAGGTGCTGCGGCTGCTGCGGACACAGCACGCGGACCTGGCCGCCCGGGTGGGTGCCCCGCTCGAGGTCGCGGGCGTGGCGGTGCGACGGGTCGGCAAACGCCGCGACGCCGACGTCGATCCGGGGCTGCTCACGACCGACGCGGTGGACCTCGTCACCCGCGACGACGTGGACATCGTGGTCGAGGTGATCGGGGGCATCGAGCCGGCCCGCTCGCTGATCCTCGCCGCGCTGGGCAAGGGCAAGGCGGTCGTGACCGCGAACAAGGCCCTGCTCGCGGAGGACGGCGCCGCGATCCACGACGCCGCCCGCGCAGCAGGCGCCGAGCTGTACTACGAGGCCAGTGTGGCCGGCGCGATCCCGCTGCTCCGGCCGTTGCGCGACTCGCTGGCCGGCGACACGGTCCATCGCGTGCTCGGCATCGTCAACGGGACGACCAACTACATCCTGACCCGGATGGACGAGACGGGGGCCGGCTTCACCGACGCCCTGGACGAGGCGGGGGCGTTGGGGTACGCGGAGGCGGACCCGACCGCCGACCTGGAGGGTTTCGACGCCGCGGCCAAGGCCGCGATCCTCGCGGGCCTCGCCTTCCACTCGCGGGTCACGGCGGCCGACGTCCATCGCGAGGGGATCACCGACGTGACCGCCGCCGACGTGGCGAGCGCCAAGGCCATGGGATGCGTGATCAAGCTGCTGGCGATCTGCGAGCGTGCCGACGACGGCAGCGGTGTCGGCGTACGGGTCCACCCGGCGATGATTCCCCGTACCCATCCGCTGGCCGGTGTCCGCGAGGCGTACAACGCTGTGTTCGTGGAGTGCGAGGCGGCCGGGCGGCTGATGTTCTATGGCGCGGGGGCCGGGGGAGCACCGACGGCGAGCGCGGTCGTCGGCGACATCGTGGCGGTGGCCAGGGGCAGGCTCGCCGGCGGCGACGGCGGTGCAGGCAGCGCCGGAAGTGCAGGCAGTGCAGGCAGTGCCTACAATGCCTACGCCGACCTGCCGGTTCATCCGATGGGCCGCACGACGACCCGCTATCACGTAAGCCTCGACGTTGCCGACAAGTCCGGGGTGCTCGCCAAGGTCGCCGCCGCCTTCGCCCGCCACGACGTGTCGATCCAGGCCGTACGCCAGGAGGGGTACGGTGACGACGCGCAACTCGTCATCGTCACCCACCGGGCGCCGGACGCCGCGCTCGCGGCGACAGTCGGCGATCTGCGCGCGCTCGACGTGGTCCGCGCCATAGCGGGCGTGATGCGGGTCGAGGGCGAGGAGTCGGGGTGAGAACGCGGGGGCTGCCATGACCGCGCAGTGGCGCGGGGTGATCGAGGAGTACCGCGAGCGGCTTCCCGTCTCGTCGTCGACGCCCGTGGTGACTCTGGGGGAAGGCGGCACACCGCTGGTGCCCGCGCGGACAGTCTCGGGGCGGGCCGGATGTGACGTGCACCTCAAGGTCGAGGGCGGCAACCCCACCGGGTCGTTCAAGGACAGGGGCATGACGGTGGCCATCAGCAAGGCCGCGGAGGAGCGAGCCGAAGCCGTCATCTGCGCCTCGACAGGCAACACCAGCGCGAGCGCGGCCGCCTACGCCGTACGCGCCGGCATGACGTGCGTGGTCCTTGTGCCGAGCGGCAAGATCGCCATGGGCAAGCTCGCGCAGGCGCTCGCGCACGGAGCACGCCTCCTGCAGGTCGACGGCGGCTTCGACGACTGTCTCGAGCTCGCCCGTAAGCTCGCCGTCGACTACCCCGTCGCGCTCGTCAACTCGGTCAACCCCTACCGCCTGCAGGGGCAGAAGACCGCGGCCTTCGAGATCGCCGACGCGTTGGGCGACGCCCCTGACGTGCACTGCCTGCCCGTCGGCAACGCGGGGAACATCGCCGCGTACTGGATGGGCTACCAGGAGTACGCCGCCGGTCGGGTCGTGACGCGCAGCCCCCGCATGTTGGGGTTCCAGGCGGCCGGCGCCGCGCCGATCGTCGAGGGGGCGCCCGTGGCCGAGCCGCGGACGATCGCGACCGCGATCCGTATCGGCGATCCCGCGTCCTGGCGGCTTGCGCTCCGCGCCCGTGACGAGTCCGGCGGAGCGATCGGGGCCGTGACAGACCGACAGATCCTGGCCGCGTACCGGCTGCTGGCCCGCGAGGAGGGCGTATTCGTGGAGTTGGCGTCGGCGGCGAGCGTCGCCGGCCTGTTGCAGGCACGTGAGCAGGGAGTCGTCCCCTCGGGTGTACGAGTCGTGTGTACCCTCACGGGCAACGGTCTGAAGGATACCGACTGGGCGCTGTCCGGCGCGCCGGCGCCGACCACGATCTCGGCCGATGCCCACGCCGCGGCCGCGGCGCTCGGGCTCGTCCCATGAGGTCCCTCCCACCCCTTCCTGCGCCGATCTTGAAGTTACTGAGGTCTCCCGGGCCGCTGAGACGGCAATAAGTTCAAGATCGGCGAAAGGGGACCCGACAGAGAAGGATCCGATGTGAACCACCACGGGTTCCGTGAGGGGCCAGTGCGGGTGCGCGTCCCCGCGACGAGCGCGAACCTCGGTCCCGGCTTCGACGCCCTCGGTCTCGCGGTCACGCTGTACGACGAGGTAGAGGCCCGCGTGGCCACATCCGGACGCGATGTCCGCGTCGAAGGGGAGGGTGCGACCACTGTCGATCGGGGGGAAGGGAACCTCGTCGTACGGGCGGCGCGCGGAGCGTTCGAGCGGCTCGGCGGCCAGCCGCGGGGACTCGATGTCTCCTGCGTCAACCGGATCCCGCACGGCCGGGGTCTCGGCTCGTCCGCGGCCGCGATCATCGCGGGGATCCTCGCGGCGCGGGCGCTCGTCCGCGACCAGACCATGGACGACCACGAGGTCCTCGGTCTCGCGGTCGCGTTGGAGGGCCACCCCGACAACGTCGCGGCGTGCCTGGCGGGTGGGCTCACCGTCGCCTGGCACGCTGATGACGGTCCCCGCTGTGCCCGCGTGCAGCCGGCGCCCGGGCTGTCCCCTGTCGCGCTGGTACCGGACGGGGAACTGTCGACGAAGCAGGCCCGGGGGCTGCTGCCCGCCTCCGTCTCTCACACGGACGCCGCCAGGACCGCTGGCAGGGCGGCCCTGCTCGTGGCGGCCCTCACGGGCCGACCGGAACTACTGCTCGACGCGACGGACGACGTGCTGCATCAGCCTTACCGCGCGCGGGCGATGCCCGAGACGGCGACGCTGCTGGCCAGGCTGCGTACGGCCGGGGTCCCCGCCGTGATCTCGGGAGCCGGGCCGACGATTCTCACCTTGGCAGAAGGCGATTTGGCTGATTCACTCTGTAGCGAGGTGGGTACGGGACGGCACGTACTCCGACTGGGCGTCGATCGCGAAGGGGCGCGCGCCCGTTTCCCGTGGGACCCACCCGACACCAGCCCGTAGGGAATAACCTTGGCCCGCTGTGATGTTAGGCTGAAAGCCGCACCAGATCCCCCGACGGGGCCAACGTGCCTGTCAGCTACGGATCGCTCGACCGACCTCCGTGTCGCGTTCGTGTCGCGTACGTGGCTTTTCCAAACCGCTGAGTCCCCTGGTTCGGTGTATCCACGTACACCGGCGCCTTGGGGCGGTTCGGATGTGGAAGCCCCACGAGCGTGCGACCCCGTCGACCTGGGAAACGCGGTTGAGCGTGCTTGACGGTCTCTGCCAAGGGCTCAGTCGAGAACGCTTAAGGGGGTGCTCGGTCGATCTTGTCCGTTAGCCAATCCGGCACAGCCGGGCGGAGAAGCACCGGGCGACCTCCGAAACCTCCGTCCTGGGCGGAGCAGGACCCGGCCTCCCACCGGGTCGCAACACCGGGTTGCCAGGCACACCATGGCCGACGCCCGCTCCCTGGAAGGACCCTTTGTGAGCGACAGTAGTGAACTCCTCACGGACGCATCCAGCGGTCGCAACGGCCGTGAGGCGTCCGACGTCTCGACCCCCCAGGCCAGCGCCGCGCGTGGGGGGCGTCGCCCGAGCGGCAGCGGGGGTGGTCTTGCCTCGATGCGGCTGCCCGAGCTCCAGGCGCTCGCGTCGAGCCTCGGCGTCAGCGGCACCGGGCGGATGCGCAAGAGCCAGCTCATCCAGGCCATCCAGGAGAAGCAGGGCGTGGCCGGCGTGAGCGACGGTCAGGGCGACCGAGGCGAGAGGACCGACGCGGCCGGGGCCAACCCGTCGCGGCGGCGTGCAGAGTCGTCACGGGTGGAGCAGGCGACGCTCCCCGAGACACCACCTGCCGGGCCCGACACCGGAGACCGCGGCAGGAGCGCCGAGGACGGTGACGCCGCGGGCCCGCCCCCTCAAAGCGAGGGCGGAAGCGCCCGCCGGGCAGCGCGGTCCAGGGTTCGGCAGGAACGGCCCGACGCCCAGTCGGACGACGGGCCAGAGGCCCGTGAGGACCGTCGCGACGGCGGCGACCACCGGGACGACCAGGGCGACGACAGCCGTCGACGGGGTGGTGGGAAGCCCCGCTCCGACCAGCAGGATGTCCGCCAGCAGGGCGACAGGCAGGGCGCTCGCCAGCGAAACGGTCGAGAGCAGGGCGACCGTCCGCAGGGCGACAAGCAGGACAACCGTCAGCCCGGCGAGCGCCGCGAGGGCGGCGACTCCGGCGGTCGAGGAAGCGGCGGGGGCAGTACCGGCGGCGACGGACGCGGCAATGGTGGCAGCGGAGGCAATGGCGGCAATGCTGGTGATAGCCGCGGCAACGCCGGCAGTGGGCGCCGGCGCCGCGGGCGCTACCGTGACCGCGGGCGCAGGCGTGACCGTTACGACGCCGAGCCTGAGGTCCGCGAGGACGACGTCCTGATCCCGGTCGCGGGCATCCTCGACGTTCTGGACAACTACGCGTTCGTGCGGACGACCGGCTACCTTCCGGGCACCAACGACGTCTACGTCTCGATGTCGCAGGTGCGCAAGTACGCCCTGCGCAAGGGCGACGTGATCACGGGCGCGGTCCGCCAGCCGCGTGAGGGGGAGCGGCGCGAGAAGTTCAACGCGCTCGTCCGGCTCGACACCATCAACGGGATGGATCCGGAGGAGAGCAAGAAGCGTGCCGACTTCGGCAAGCTCACCCCCCTGTACCCGCAGGAGCGCCTGCACCTCGAGACAGAGCCCGACGGGTTCACGACGCGGATCATCGACCTGGTGGCGCCGATCGGTAAGGGCCAGCGTGGACTCATCGTGTCGCCCTCGAAGGCCGGCAAGACGCTGGTCCTGCAGGCGATCGCCAACGCGGTCACCGCGAACAACCCCGAGTGTCACCTCATGGTCGTGCTCGTCGACGAGCGGCCCGAGGAAGTCACCGACATGCAGCGGTCTGTCAAGGGCGAGGTCATCCACTCCACCTTCGACCGGCCGCCCGATGATCACACTACCGTCGCGGAGCTCGCGATCGAGCGGGCCAAGCGGCTGGCCGAGCTGGGCCACGACGTCGTCGTCATGCTCGACTCCATCACTCGGCTGGGGCGTGCGTACAACCTCGCCGCGCCTGCCAGCGGGCGTATCCTGTCCGGCGGCATCGACTCGACCGCGCTCTACGGGCCGAAGCGGTTCTTCGGCGCCGCACGCAACATCGAGGACGGCGGCTCGCTCACGATTCTCGCGACCGCTCTCGTCGAGACCGGCTCTCGCGGCGACGAGGTCATCTTCGAGGAGTTCAAGGGAACAGGCAACATGGAGCTGCGGCTGCGTCGGGAACTCGCCGACAAGCGCGTCTTCCCCGCGATCGACGTCGATGCCTCGAGTACCCGCAGGGAGGAGATCCTGATGGCGCCCGAGGAGCTGCAGATCGTGTGGCGGCTGCGCCGCGTCCTGCACGCGCTGGAGATGCAGCAGGCGCTGGAGCTGCTCCTCGAGAAGATGAAGGACACCAAGAGCAACGCGGAGTTCCTGCTGCAGGTGCAAAAGACGACAGTCGCGCCAGAGCAGGGATGATCCTGGCGGGCCCTACCGTTATGGCCGGGGCGGGGCACGAGCGTGCGAGCGAGGAGATGCAGTGAAGACGAACATCCATCCCGAGTACTTCGAGACCACGGTGACGTGCGCCTGCGGGAACACGTTCACGACCCGGAGCACCGCTTCGAGCGGCGTGATCCACGCTGACATGTGTTCGCAGTGCCACCCGTTCTATACAGGTAAGCAGAAGATTCTCGACACCGGCGGCCGCGTCGCCCGCTTCGAGCGGCGTTTCGGCACGAAGTCCGCGCGTCAGAAGAAGACGTCCGGGACCAAGCGCTAGAGGCCGGATTGGCGCCTGGCCGGGTGTGTACGCACAGCCTGGCCTGGCGCCTGCTGCTGTGGTGACCCTGTCCACCTAGTGGCCGCGCAAATAGGGCGGTGGATAGGGAGCGGGTCAGCTGAGCGAGCATGGCAAGGCGGAGGAAGGAGGCGCACTGGTGGTGCGTCGACTGACGACAACGAAGCCAGGCGACGCTCAGGGGCCCGCGAGCCCAGCGGCCCTATTTGCCCGGTCACTTAGATCTCTGATACGGAAACCACGGTGTTCGAGGCCGTCGAAGAGCTGATCACGGAGTACGCCGACATCGAGCGGATGCTGGCCGATCCCGCGGTGCACGCCGACCAGGCGCGGGTGGCGCGTCTAGGACGTCGGCACGCCGAGCTCGGCCAGATCGTCGACACCTACCGCGAATTGCGGCATGCCTCCGGCGACCTTGAGACCGCGCGCGAGTTCGTGCTCCAGGACCCCTCTTTCACTGACGAGGTCGCCTCGCTCGAGCGCAGGTCCGAGGAGCTCGAGACGCGGCTGCGCCGGTTGCTCGCCCCCCGCGACCCGAGCGACGCCAAGGACGTCATCATCGAGGTCAAGGCCGGCGAGGGCGGTGAGGAGTCCGCGCTGTTCGCGCGCGACCTGCTGCGCATGTACCTCCGTTACGCCGAGAGGCGGGGATGGCGAACGGAGATCATCAACTCGACGGCCTCCGACCTCGGTGGCTACAAGGACGTAAGCGTCGGGGTGAAGTCGCGCGGCTCATCGGGTGACGGTGTGTGGGCGCGGCTCAAGTACGAAGGTGGTGTCCACCGCGTTCAGCGGGTACCGGTCACCGAGTCCCAGGGTCGCATCCACACCTCGGCAGCCGGCGTGCTCGTCCTCCCCGAGGCCGACCCGGTCGAGGTCGAGATCGACCCGAACGTTCTGCGGGTCGACGTCTTCCGCTCGTCGGGCCCCGGCGGGCAGAGCGTCAACACCACCGACTCCGCCGTCCGCATCACCCACGAGCCCACCGGCATCGTGGTCTCCTGCCAAAACGAGAAGAGCCAGCTGCAGAACAAGGAACAGGCCCTGCGCATCCTCCGGGCCCGCCTGTTGGCGCAGGCCCGGGAGCAGGCCGATGCCGCGGCCGCCGCCGAGCGCAAGAGCCAGGTCCGCACCGTGGACCGTTCCGAGCGGGTGCGCACCTACAACTTCCCCGAGAACCGCATCTCCGACCACCGCGTCGGCTACAAGGCGTACAACCTCGACAGGGTGCTCGAAGGCGAGCTCGACGGGGTGATTCGGGCGCTGGTCGACGCCGACACCGACGCCAAGCTCGCGCAGCACGCATGACGGTGTCCCTTCTGCTCGACGAGGTCGCCCGAGCCACCAGCCGGCTGGCCGAGGCCGGGGTCCCTTCTCCGCGGGGCGACGCGGAGGAGCTGGCCGCCTGGGCCCACGGCGTACGACGTGGCGAGCTGCACACCGTGTCCGACGGCGCTTTCGACGCCCACTTCTGGGCGGCGCTCGCCCGCCGCGTCGCCCGTGAGCCGCTGCAGCACATCACCGGACGGGCGTACTTCCGTTACCTCGAGCTGAGCGTGGGGCCCGGCGTCTTCGTGCCGCGCCCCGAGACGGAGGTCGTCGTCGGCTGGGCGATCGACGCGCTGCGCGCGATGGACGTCGCCACGCCGATCGCGGTCGACCTCGGCACCGGTTCGGGCGCCATCGCGCTCTCCCTCGCCCAAGAGGTGCCGCGGGTCCGCGTCTTCGCCGCGGAGATCGACGAGCGCGCGTACGCGTGGGCAGAACGCAACGTCTCGGACAACCCCGCGGGCGCGAGGGTACGCCTGTACCGGTCCGACTTCGCAGCGGTTCCGCGCGAGCTGCGGGCGACCGTGGACCTCGTGATCAGCAACCCTCCCTACATCCCCCTGTCGGAGTGGGAGAATGTCCCCACGGAGGTACGGGAGTACGACCCGCCGCCCGCGCTGTGGGCAGGCGACGACGGTCTCGACGCGATAAGGGTTGTCGAGCGGACCGCCCGCCGGCTGCTGCGGCCGGACGGTGTCATCGTCGTGGAGCACGGTGACCGGCAGGGTCTCGACGTGCCTCGCCTCTTTCCTGAGCGGCGAGGATGGCGAGACGCCGTCGTATGTCGTGATCTCGCCGGACGCGATCGCTTCGTGACGGCGCGCATGGCTCCGTGATCGTGGAAGACGGGGTGAGCCTGGCTGAGGCGGTCCTCCACGACCACGAGGTGGAGAAGGGAACAGCGACGTGAGCCGACGTTTCGACTGCTCCGACCGCGAGGAGCGGACCGCGGGGCTCAAGGAGGCCGCGGCCGCCGTCCGCGGCGGTGAGCTGGTCGTGCTGCCGACCGACACGGTCTACGGCATCGGGGGCGACGCGTTCACCCCTTCCGCGGTCGAAGCGCTGTTGGCGGCGAAGGGTCGGGGCCGCGACATGCCGGTGCCTGTGCTCGTAGGGTCCGTGCGCGCCGCGAACGCGCTGGTGGAGGACCTCACGTCGTACGGGCACGACCTGGTCGAGGCGTTCTGGCCCGGGCCGCTCACGCTGGTGTGTGAGCACCGCGCGAGCCTCTCCTGGGACCTGGGGGAGACCAAGGGGACGGTAGCGGTACGTATGCCGTTGCAGAGGCTTGCCCTCGATCTGTTGAACGAAGCCGGTCCGATGGCGGTGAGCAGCGCCAATCGGTCGGGTCAGCCACCGGCCACGACGGCCGACGAGGCGGAGGAGCAGCTGGGAGACTCGGTGGCCGTCTACCTCAACGACGGCGCGCCGGGCGGGGCGGTGTCGTCGTCGATCGTCGACCTCACCGGGCCCACGCCCCGGCTGCTGCGCCCCGGCGCGCTGTCCGCGGACAAGCTCCGCGAGGTCGTGAGTTTCCTGGCCACAGACGACGAGGAGGACTAGCCCACTCGTCGGTCACAGCGGATCGCCGATCTTGTCGAGATGCCCTGGTTCGAGGGGCTCGTGACGGTATGCTTTCCGTCCTGCCGCGCATGTCGGGAGTGCTTGCACGAGGGAGGGATGAATGGCTGTCGACCAGGGCGTCGACCAGGGCCAGCAGCGGATGGTCGACAACCCGATGCGCACCCGACTCGAGGCGCTCAAGCGTGACGCGGAGAGACAGTCCGGCGCGATCAGCAAGGCCCTCGATTCCGCGGCCTCGAAGATGGCGAGCGGGGACGTGTGGCGCGGCCCGGCCGCCGACTCGTTCGACGGCGAGCTGTCCAAGCGGGCCGGTAAGCTGAAGAAGCTCGCCGACCAGATGGTGCAGGACGTCGACGCGGTGCTGAAGAGCACGCCGAAGCAGATCCCGTACGGCAGCTACCGGGCGATGGTTCACGATCCGAGCTACTACTGAGCGGACACTGAGGAGACGCTGTGGAAGAGGCAGCAGGCGGGGGCGGCGGCGGGAGCTTCTCCGGCATCGACCCGCAGCGGCTGCACGGGATGATCTCCTCGCTGCGGGGCGGGGCGAACACCCTGCACGACGCCAAGACCCTGAAGGGCCGGTTCGCTCATCACGGGGTGGACACGGGCGCGCTGACCCACATCGAGAGGATCGCCTCGTGGGTCGACGACCAGATGCCGGGCCTGAAGCGCCGGTGCACCCTCGCCTACGCTCTCGACGACGGACCGAGCGCCGGCACGTTCGTCCAAGTGCCAGAGCCGCCGCTGATGTCGGCGGAGGAGGCCAGGAAGCAGGGCAAGACGCTCGCGAAAAGGCTCTCGAGCCTGTCCTCGAGTGAGGAGGGCGCGAAGAAGATCCACGAGGTCGCGAAGGAGCTGGCCAAGCACAAGAACGACCCTGACTTCCTGACCGCGTTCTACGCTCAGCTCCACGCGCAGAACGAGCTGCAGATCCTTCCGTCGTTGATCGCCTCGACCGGCAGCGACACCGCGAAGGCCGACCTGAAGGCGATCAGTCAGACGTTGGGGACGGCGGTCAGCGCGCCGTACTCCGCTCCCGGCTTCGACGCGGTCAAGAAGTCGTTCACCGAGCCCCCGCCGGAGGGCGCGAACGCGACAGCGTGGAACCGCGGAGCCTTGCTCGCCTATGGCGACTTCCCCTCTGACTGGCTCGCCAAGGTCGCGAGGGCCAACGCGCTCGACCGCTTCGCCGCCGACCCGAACCAGGATTTCCGCGGGTGCGGCCCGACCGAGATGCAGGCGTTCGGCCTGCCGCAGAGCACGATCGCGCTCTACCTGCACGCGCTCGGCCACAATGGCGCGGCCGCCCGTCAGGCGCTCACACACATGGGTGGCGCGGAGCACCACCGCTCGCTTCCGGAGAACTTCAAGCTCTTCCTGGACGCGGCCAAGGGCAGAGGCACCGGCGACGAGATCTCCAACGCGCTCGGCGAGGCGATGGAGGCCGGCTCCGGCGTCCACGACGAGACGATGGGGCTCCACAGCAAGGCGGCGTCGAGGTTCGCCTTCGACGTGATCACATCCATGGGGGACTACGAGCAGGACGACGGCGTGCCGTGGTCGATGAAGGACTCGATGGGCGAGGTGGCGGCGTCCTACGCCCCCGAGATCATCGCCGGCAGCCGCCGAGATGACGCACCGGGCCGCTCCTCCGGCTTCGGGAAGCCGGACGACTGGGACAGCATCCCCGGCCTCGACCCGAACTTCTACCTAAGCCCCGGCGACACGTACAAGTTCCTCAAGACGTTCGGCAATAACGATCAGCTCTCGAAACTGTTCGACGACGCGATGGCGGGTCTGCAGCAGCGCCTGCTGCACGATGCCGCGGTGGCGGACAAGAAGGCGATCGCCGAAGGGACGCAGGACCCAGAGAACTTTGGGGACACTGCGGCTGCCCTTGGGTTCGCGGGTGGGCTTGAGTACAACGCTCAGCTCAAGGTCCGTGGCGACATGGACGCGTTCGACAAGAAGGTCCAGGGATACACGAACGACATCTTCAACTACACGGTGGGCAAGCTCCCCGGCTCGAACCTGGCCTGGGACGCGATCAAGTACGCCGCCGGGAAGGGTTTCGCGGAGGTGACGACGCCCGACCACACTCGCGTGGATCACCTCGAAAACGAAGCGGACACGATGCGCGCCACGGTGACCTACGACATGGCGCGGTCGCTCTACGAGGCTGACTACCCGATGCGTCATGACCCACCAAGCTCGATCATGGAATACGGCCATCTGAAGCCGTTCGCTCAGATCGTTAGCGAGGGCCACCTTGAAGCTCTTAACGACTGGTTTGATGAGAACCACGAGCGGGGAAGTGTGTCGTTCGACGACAAGGGCGAAGACTCGTCTCAACGAATGGAAGGGACGCGGGACGGCGGTGTGCAGACCGCGGAAGGTGTTGACGGGGACTTTGTGAAGGACTGAGCTGGTACCCAGCTCAGAGTGCCCACCGTCACCCGGTTGGCAGGCACCTGGTTGAGCCTTTGACTTTGTAGCTGGAGCCGTCGCCTGCCACGATAACGGTCAACTTAACGCCCTTGCTGTCTTTGGTTCCCGAGAGCACGCGATCGTCGGGGATGTCGGCCCCTTTGGATGTGACGTCATAGTTCAGGTGGTCAAGGATCGGCGAGGTCGCCTCGGTAGTCGCGTCAAGACCCCCGTCAAGATCGGCGCCTTCGGGGGTAAGCCCCGCCTTGGCGGCGAACTCGCGCTTGGCCTTACCTTCCCCGCAGGAGACGTTCTTCTTCCCATTCTTCGTCACCGTGAAGTCGGTGACCTCGAAGACGGACGACTTCTGGGCTCCCTGCATGAGCTTGTGGGCGTCGTGCGTGAGAGTCTTGCCGGCCTTGTCGACGGTCGGGCCCTCGCTGGCGCCGCCCGCGCCGCAGGCCGTGGCCAGGAAAGCGACAAGGATCGCGCTGCCAGCGAGCGAGCGGCGAGAGGTCATGGGGACAGATCCTTTCCCGGCAAGGTCCTCGGTGGGGGCCGCGGACACCGCGCGGTGAAGTCTATTGGTCCGTCGGGGGCTCCGCAGCGGAGAGGCGGCAGAGGACTGACGATCTGTCCGGGATCGGCGGGGCGGGGGAACGCCCGACGTGTTGGCTACTAGCGGTCCACATCTTCGCGACGTGATCGCTCGCGGGTCGGCCCGCGCAATAGAGTGGGAACACTCGTACGCGCTGCGCCTTTGCTCGGACCGGAGCCGCACCCATGAGCAGGACCGAAGTCCCGTTCTGGGGTCCTGACTTCGCCGCCCTGCGGCGGCAGGACCCGGAGCTGGCCGGCGTGCTGCTCGGCGAGCTCGAGCGGATCCGCGGGGGGCTGCAGCTGATCGCGAGCGAGAACTTCACCTCCCCCGCCGTGATCGCGGCACTCGGCTCCACGCTGACGAACAAGTACGCCGAGGGCTATCCCGGCAACCGCTACTACGGCGGATGCGAGCAGGTCGACCGGGTCGAGACGATCGGCATCGAGCGGGCCAAGAGACTGTTCGGCGCCGCCCACGCCAACCTCCAGCCGCACTCCGGCGCGTCCGCCAACCTCGCCGCGCACGCCTCGCTGATGAGTCCAGGCGACACGATGCTCGCGATGTCACTTCCCCACAGGGGCCACCTCACCCACGGGAGCAAGGTCAACTTCTCGGGCAGGTGGTTCGACGTCGTCTCGTACGGCGTACGCGAGGACACCGAGCTGATCGACTACGACCGTGTGCGTGACCTCGCCAGGGAGCAGCAGCCCCAGGTCATCGTCTGCGGAGCGACGGTGTACCCGCGGGTCATCGACTTCCGGGCCTTTCGCGACATCGCCGATGAGGTGGGGGCCTGGCCGCTGGTCGACGCCGCCCACTTCATCGGGCTCGTCGCCGGCAAGGCGATCCCGTCGCCGGTGCCGTACGCCGACGTCGTGACGTTCACGACCCATAAGGTGCTGCGCGGTCCCCGCGGTGGCATGATCCTGTGCACCGATGAGGTGGCGAAGAAGATCGACAAGGCTGTGTTTCCGTTCACCCAGGGTGGCCCGCTGATGCACTGTGTCGCGGCGGAGGCCGTCGCGTTGGGGGAGTGCCTGCGACCGTCCTTCCGGGACTACGCCACACACGTCATCGCCAACTGCCGGGCCCTCGCCGATGGGCTCGCGGCCGAGGGGATGCGTCCGGTCTCCCGGGGCACCGACACCCACCTCGCCCTCATCGACCTCCGTGAGGTGGGTGTCACCGGGAAGGACGCCGAGACGCGGTGCGGCGCCGCGCGTATCACGCTCAACAAGAACGCCATCCCCTACGACCCCGAGCCTCCCGCGGTCGCGTCCGGCGTCAGGGTCGGCACTCCCGCTGTCACGACCCAGGGCATGACCAGCGGGGAGATGAAGGATATCGCGGCGCTCATCGCCCGAGCCGTGCGCGACGCCGACCGCTCCGCGGCTGCGGAGGTCGGCGCGGCGGTCGGGGCCCTCGTCCGCACCCATCCGGCCTACCCTCGGCCGTAAGGAGCTGATGGGTTCCGTGTGGTGCGGTGGCGAAGCGCCGGGGAGACCCCCGTCGGGGCGGGGTAGGTGAGGCGTGCGCGAGTACGTTCTGACGATCCTGGTGGCAGCCGCCGTCACGTACCTGCTGACACCGGTGATCCAGCGGATCGCACTCGCGACCGGCGCGCTGACGCCCGTACGCGACCGGGACGTTCACGCGATCCCGACCCCCCGCCTCGGCGGCATCGCGATGTTCCTCGGTCTTGCCGCCGGCCTGCTCGTTGCCAGTCAGCTACCCAGGCTGCGGGTCGTCTTCGAGGACACCACCTGGCTGTTCCTGCTCGCGGGGTGCGGGCTGATCTGCCTGCTGGGGGCGCTCGACGACCGCTGGAGTCTGGACGCCCTCACCAAGCTCGCGGGCCAGGTCGCGGTCGGCGGGCTGCTCGCGCTCGGCGGCGTCCAACTGCTGTGGCTGCCGCTGCCGTCCGGCGCGTTGGGTCTCACCAGGGAGCAGGGCGTGGTGCTGACCGTTCTCCTCATCGTGGCGACCGTCAACGCTGTCAACTTCATCGATGGCCTCGACGGTCTCGCGGCGGGCATCGTGGGGATCGCAGCCGTGTCGTTCTTCACCTACGCCTATGTGCTGTCCGTGGTGAAGGGCTACGAGCGGATGGCGATGCCGGCCATGATCACGGCGATCCTCGCCGGCATGTGCGCGGGCTTCCTGCCGCACAACTTCAACCCGGCCAGGGTCTTCATGGGCGACTCGGGCTCGATGCTAATCGGTGTGCTGCTGGCGGCGTCGACGATCACGCTCACGGGGTGGTTCGACTCGGGCACGGTGACCGCGCTCAACCTCTTCCCCGCCATCCTGCCGCTGCTGATTCCGGTTGCGGTGCTCGCGGTGCCGTTCGTCGACCTCGCCCTCGCGGTCGTACGACGAACGAGGGCCGGACGCCTGCCCTGGGCGCCCGACAAGGAGCACCTGCATCACCGGCTGCTGCGGATCGGTCACTCCCATGCCCGGGCGGTGCTGATCATGTACTTCTGGGCGGCGCTGATCGGCTTCGCCACCGTGGCCGTCTCGATCGTGGACGTACCGATCCTCGTGATGACCGTAGCGGCGACCGTCGGGCTGCTCGCGCTGCTGACGCTGCACGTCCCGAGGCTGATCGCCACCCGTCGGAGGTAGCCGCCCACGTCGAGTCAGGGTGGCGCTCGTCACAACGGGTCTCGTGGCCCCGGCATAAGGCCAGGTCACAGGGCCTAGGGAGACGCGAGAGGTCACTCGAGTGGCGCTGCGGCGAGACCCATGTCAGCAGCACCGTAAAGATAGGCTACTCTCGTGCCTACCAACGAGTCTCGCTCTTCCGATGAGAAGCCGGGATTCGGCGCCTTTGCCCTCCTCGGGCTCGGTGTGGCGAATGCCGGGGCGGTGGTTGTGGGCTGTGTACTCGGGTGGCTGGTCGACAGCCGTCTGGGGACCACACCCGCGTTCATCGTCGTAGGCGGACTGGTCGGTATCGTAAGCGGCGTTCTCGGGATGTACCGGGAAATCCGCAAGTACCTGCAAGACTGAGCGGAGGTCGCCAGGGTGGCCACAAACCCCCTGACGGACGTCAGCAGAAGCCACCGGATGCTGCTTATCGTGACCCCCGTCGTCGGCGCGATCGGCGTCGTGGCGTCGGTTCTCCTCGGACATCCCGTCGCCGGCGTCACGTTCTGCGGCGGACTGCTGCTGGGGTTGGTCAACAACAACCTGACCATGTCGTCGGTCGCGCGCCTCGCTGCCAGCGGCAGCCAGGCCAAGAAGCCCCTCATGGTGAGCGCGCTGTGGCGGCTCGCGGCGATCACCGCGATCGCGCTGTTCGTGGGCTTCACGTTCCGGCCGGACGGCTTCGCCGTGCTCGTCGGTCTCGCGATCTTCCAGTTCCTGTTGCTCGGCAGCGCGTCGGGCGCGCTGATCCGTGAGTTTCGTCACCAGGTGCGCCACGGATGAGTACGGGGCACGCGATGGGCGGCGTTCTCGCCATAGGCCAGATCGAGGTCGGCCAGCACCCGACCGCCACGATGTTCGGCATGACCTTCAACCTCGACACGATCTGGTCGACCTGTGTCGCCGGGCTCGTCGTGATCCTGCTCGGGCTGCTGCTGCGGCGGCAGATCACCAAGGGGACGCCTGGCAGGGTGCAGCTGCTCTGGGAGGGCGTCGTCGGTCAGGTTCAGGACCAGGTCGAGAGGCAGATGGGTCCGGTCGCGCCGTTCGTGGTGCCGCTCGCGGTGACGCTGTTCGTCTTCATCTGGGTCGCCAACTGGGTAGAGATCATCCCCACCCACGACTACCTCCCTTCGCCGACGGCGGACACGAACCTCACCTTCGCCATGGCGCTGCTGGTGATCGGGTGGGTCCACGTGACAGGAGTGCGCAAGAAAGGGCTCGTACCCTACCTCAAGCATTTCTTCCAGCCGTACCCCCTCATGTTCATCTTCAACGCGATCGAGGAGATCGCCAAGCCCCTGTCGCTGGCTTTGCGGCTCTTCGGCAACATGTTCGCCGGCGGGCTGATGATCACCCTGATCGGCGCGTTGTTCCCGGTCTGGTTGCTGTGGGCGCCGAACGTCGCCTGGAAGCTGTTCGACATGTTCATCGGGCTGATCCAGGCGGCCATCTTCGCGCTCCTGACGATCGTGTACTTCAGCTTCGCCGTGAGATCCGAGGAGGCCTAGGCGCGCCACGCATCAGAGCTTCCATAACCGACGTGTCGACCCGGTCCCCGTGACCCTGACCATTCGAGGAGAACAATGGCCGCGAACAACACCGCCTCCGCGATACAGATGGCAGGTGCCCTGATCGGCGGAGGCCTGCTGCTCGGCGGCGGCGCCATCGGCGCGTCGATCGGTGACGGCCTGGTCGGTGGCCAGACTGTCGCCGGCATCGCCCGCCAGCCCGAGGCGCAGAGCCGCCTGTACTTCACCTTTCTACTGACCGTCGGCCTGGTCGAGGCGATGTACTTCATCAACCTCGCCGTCATGGCCTTGTTCGTCTTCTCCCTGGCCCAGTCATGACTGCGTACCCCGGCGGCCTCCTCCGTTCCGCGCCTCGCTCGCTAGCGCTCGCTACGATGCTCGCTTTGGAGGCCGCCTCATGACCCCATTCGCCGCGAACGACCTGGCCGCCAACAACTTCCTCATCCCGAACGGCACGTTCTTCGCCGAGCTGCTCGCGTTCCTCATCATCCTTGCTGTGCTGTGGAGGTACGTCGTACCACCCGTACAGCGGATCATGCAGCAGCGCCAGGAGGCGATCCGCAAGCAGCTCGAGGAGGGCCAGGCGGCCACGAAGCGCCTCGAGGAGGCCGAGGCGGAGTATGAGCGTGCGCTGTCCGAGGCTCGGCACGAGGCCTCCCGCCTGCGGGAGGAGGCGCAGCAGCAGCGTAGGCAGATCGTCGACCAGGCCGCCGACGAGGCACGTGCCAAGGGCGACGAGATCCTGCGGCGGGCGGAGGAGCAGATCACCGCCGAGCGCCAGCGGGCGATGACGCAGCTGCGCGACGAGCTCGGGCGGCTCGCCGTCGAGCTGGCCGGCCGTGTCGTGGGTGAGTCGTTGCAGGACGACGCGCGTCAGAACCGTGTCGTGGAGCGGTTCCTCAGCGACCTGGAGCGTGCGCCGGAGGGACCCGAGACGGGCGAGCGCGAACGGGTTCACTGATGACCCTCATGCTGGGCGTGAGCAGGAAGTCCCTGGCGGACGTCGGTGAGCGTCTCGACCAGATCGTCGCCGACGGTGACGTCGACACGGACGCGCTGGGCGAGGAGCTGTTCCAGGTCCTCCACGTGCTCGACCCCGCCCACTCGCTGCGTCGGGTCATCTCCGACCCCTCGTACGCCGAGGATCGTAAGTCGGAGCTGGTGCGGTCGCTGTTCGGCGGCCACGTGGGGACCGAAACCTTCGACGTCCTGGACGCGGTGGTCCGTGCTCGGTGGTCGCGGGGCGCCGATCTCGTCGACGCGGTCGAGGCGATGGCGGTCACGGCCGAGGCGACCCGGGCCGAGCGTGATGGGCGCCTCGACGATCTCGAGGACGAGCTGTTTCGCTTCCGCAGAATCGTCCAGGGCCAGCCGCGGCTGCGAGCCGCCCTCTCCGACCCGGCACTGCCCGCCGAGCGTAAGGACGAGCTGCTGCGGGCCCTCCTGGCTGACAAGGTCACCCCCCCGGCGCTCCGGCTGGCGACGGAGGTCGCGACCCACGCCCGTGGCCGCACCCTGGACCGCGGGCTGGAGGTCTACGGCGACATCGTCGCCGAGCGGCGCCGCCGGCTCGTCGCGCTGGTGCGGACTGCGGTGCCCCTGAGCGACGAGCAAAGGGGCCGTCTCGCCGCCGTCCTGGCGTCGGCGTACGGTCACGACGTACATCTGAATGTCGAGCTGGATCCCGACGTCATGGGCGGGTTGTCCGTGCAGGTCGGGGACGAGATCATCGACGGCACGATCGCCGGGCGGCTCGAGGAGGTTCGCAGGCGGTTCTCGGGATGACCCCAGGTGAGTCCGCGGTACCCCCAACCAGCAAGACGCGGGACGCCCAACCAGCAAGTAGCCTGCGAGTTGAGTCGCTGGACAACTGACCTAAGAACGACCACGGGGACCTGGACAACGACTGACAGCGAGGAATCGAGGACATGGCGGAGCTGACGATCCAGCCGGAGGAGATCCGGGACGCGCTAGAGCGCTTCGTCGAGTCGTACCGACCGGAGGGCGCCGCGCGCGAGGAGGTCGGGACCGTCACCGAGTGCGGTGACGGCATCGCGCGCGTCGAGGGCCTCCCCTCGACCATGCTCAACGAGCTGGTGGAGTTCGAGAACGGCGTGCGCGGGCTCGCGCAGAACCTCGAGATGCGCGAGATCGGCGTCGTCGTCCTCGGCGACTTCGGCGGCATCGAGGAGGGCCAGACCGTGCGCCGGACCGGCGAGGTGCTGTCGGTCCCTGTCGGCGACGGCTACCTGGGCCGCGTCGTCGACGCGCTCGGCGACCCCATCGACGGCAAGGAGTACATCGAGGCGACGGACAGCCGTGCCCTCGAGGCGCAGGCGCCGTCCGTGGTCCAGCGCCAGGAGGTCAATGAGCCGCTGCAGACCGGCATCAAGGCGATCGACGCGATGACGCCGATCGGCCGCGGCCAGCGGGAGTTGATCATCGGCGACCGGCAGACCGGCAAGACCGCGATCGCGGTCGACACGATCATCAACCAGCGCGAGAACTGGCGGTCAGGAGATCCTGACAGGCAGGTCCGGTGCATCTACGTCGCCGTCGGCCAGAAGGGCACGACGATCGCGGAGGTCAAGAACGCGCTCGACGAGGCCGGCGCGATGGAGTACACGACCATCGTCGCGGCGCCCGCGTCCGACCCGGCGGGATACAAGTACGTCGCGCCCTACAGCGGCTCGGCCATCGGCCAGCACTGGATGTACGAAGGCAAGCACGCGCTCATCGTCTTCGACGACCTGTCCAAGCAGGCCGACGCCTACCGCGCCATCTCGTTGCTGCTGCGCCGCCCGCCCGGCCGCGAGGCCTATCCCGGCGACGTCTTCTACCTGCACTCCCGGCTCCTGGAGCGGTGTGCCAAGCTGTCCGACGAGCTGGACGCCGGCTCGCTCACCGGGCTGCCGATCATCGAGACCAAGGGCAACGACGTGTCGGCATACATCCCGACCAACGTCATCTCCATCACCGACGGTCAGATCTACCTCGAGCCTGGGCTGTTCAACGCGGGGGTCAGGCCGGCGATCAACGTCGGCATCTCGGTCTCGCGGGTCGGCGGGGCTGCCCAGGTCAAGGGCATGAAGAAGGTTGCCGGCCAGCTGCGGCTCAGCCTCGCGCAGTACCGCGAGTTGGAGGCGTTCGCGGCGTTCGGCTCCGACCTCGACCGGGCCTCGCAGGCCCAGCTCGCCCGCGGCGAGCGGCTGGTCGAGCTGCTCAAGCAGCCGCAGTACACGCCGTACCCGGTCGAGCGCGAGGTCGTCTCGATCTGGGCCGGCACGACAGGGCAGCTCGACGAGGTCCCGGTCGACGACATCAGGCGCTTCGAGGAGGAGTTCCTCGACTACATCGCCAGGAAGCACCAGGGCGTCTACGACGAGGTCAAGCAGAGCGGCCAGCTTTCCGACGAGGCGGAGGACTCGCTGGAGCAGGCGATCGCCGACTTCAAGAAGCAGTTCGAGACCAGCTCCGGCGAGGGCCTCGAGAGCCAGCATCCCGCCGAGCCGCTCGACGAGTCGGAGGTCGGGCAGGAGAAGGTCGTGCGCCACGTACCGAAGCGCGACGAGAACAAATAGGCCGAGGATCCATTCATGGCAGCGAAGCTTCGGGAGTACCGGCGGCGGATCCGCTCGGTCCAGGCGACCGCCAAGATCACCCGTGCCCAGGAGCTCATCGCCGCGTCCCGGATCATCAGGGCGCAGCAGCGGGTCCACGACGGGACACCGTACGCACGTGAGATCACCCGTGTGGTGTCGGCGGCGGCGAGCTACGCGGCGGACGTCGATCACCCGCTGACGACTGAGAACCCTGAGCCGCGGCGGGCGGCGATACTGCTCGTCACCAGCGACAGAGGCTTCTGTGGCGCCTACAACGCGAACGTGCTGAAAGAGGGCGAGGCGCTGGCCAGCCTCGTCCGCGACGAGGGCAAGGAGCCGGAGTTCTTCGTCGTCGGCCGCAAGGGCGCCACGTACTTCCGCTTCCGCGGCCGCGAGCTCGCGGAGGAGTGGACGGGCTTCACCGACCGCCCCTCGTACGCCGACGCGAGGGGGATCGGGCAGCGGCTCATCGACGAGTTCCTGCGGTCGGCGGACGAGGGCGGGGTCGACGAGATCCACGTCGTCTACACCGAGTTCGTCTCGATGCTGACGCAGCGTGCGACGGTGCGGCGGCTGCTGCCGCTCGAGGTGGAGGAGACGACAGAGGAGCCGGTCGAGGGGCCGATTCCGCTGTACGAGTTCGAGCCGGAAGCCGAGGAGGTGCTGAACGCCCTCCTCCCGAAGTACGTACAGAGCCGCCTCTACCACGCGCTGCTCGAGTCGGCCGCGTCCGAACACGCCGCCCGCCGCCGCGCGATGAAGTCCGCGACAGACAACGCCAACGAGCTCGTCGACGAGTTCACTCGGCTGGCCAACCAGGCCCGGCAGGCCGAGATCACCCAGGAGATCAGCGAGATCGTCGGCGGCGCCAACGCGCTCGCCGAAGCGACCGCGGGGAGTGAGTGAGAGACCCATGACAGCGTCCTCAGTGTCCGCAGAGCGGATGGAGAGCACGGGCGTAGCCACGGGCCGGGTAGCCCAGGTCATCGGCCCCGTGGTTGACGTCGAGTTCCCAGCCGAGGAGATGCCGGCCATCTACAACGCGCTGCACGTCAGCGTGACCCTCGGCGACGACACCCAGACCCTGACCCTCGAGGTCGCCCAGCACATCGGCGACACCATGGTGCGTGCGATCGCCATGCAGCCCACGGACGGGCTCGTCCGCGGGACACAGGTGACCGACACGGGCAGTCCGATCAAGGTGCCGGTCGGGGAGAAGACCCTCGGCCATGTGTTCAACGTGCTCGGCGACACCCTCGACGTCGAGAAGGTCGAGGCCGACGAGTACTGGCCGATCCACCGGAAACCACCGAAGTTCACCGAGCTGGAGCCCAAGACCGAGATGCTGGAAACCGGCATCAAGGTCATCGACCTGCTGACCCCGTACGTGCGCGGCGGCAAGATCGCCCTGTTCGGCGGTGCGGGCGTCGGCAAGACCGTGCTCATCAAGGAGATGGTCTACCGGTTCGCCGAGGAGTTCGGCGGCGTGTCGGTGTTCGCCGGCGTCGGTGAGCGTACCCGTGAGGGCAACGACCTCTTCCTCGAGATGAAGGAGAGCGGCGTCATCGAGAAGGCGGCCCTGGTCTTTGGCCAGATGGACGAGCCGCCCGGCACTCGGCTACGGGTCGGCCTCTCCGGGCTGACGATCGCGGAGTACTTCCGCGACGTGCTGAACCAGGACGTCCTGCTGTTCATCGATAACATCTTCCGGTTCGTCCAGGCCGGCCAGGAGGTCTCCACCCTGCTTGGCCGGATGCCGTCCGCGGTCGGCTACCAGCCGACGCTCGCCGACGAGATGGGCGACCTGCAGGAGCGCATCACCTCGACGCGAGGTCACGCGATCACCTCGATGCAGGCGGTGTACGTGCCCGCCGACGACATCACCGACCCGGCGCCGCACACCACGTTCGCCCACCTCGACGCGACGACCGTACTCTCGCGGGCCATCACGGAGATGGGCATCTACCCGGCGGTGGACCCGCTCGACTCCACCTCGCGGATCATGGACGCCGCCTACCTCGGCGAGGAGCACTACAGCGTCGCCCAGGAGGTCAAGCAGATCCTGCAGCGCTACAACGAGCTGCAGGACATCATCGCGATCCTCGGCATCGAGGAGCTGTCAGAAGAGGATAAGACCACGGTGCAGCGGGCGCGTCGCATCCAACGGTTCCTCTCGCACCCGATGTTCGTGGCCGAGCAGTTCACCGGGCAGAAGGGCGAGTTCGTCCCGCTGTCCGAGACGATCGAGAGCTTCAAGATGCTGTGCCAGGGCAAGTACGACCACCTGCCCGAGCAGGCGTTCTTCATGTGCGGCGGCATCGAGGACGTCGAGCGCAAGGCGAGGGAGCTGGAGCGCTGATGCCGCTCGAGGTCGAGTTGGTCTCGCCCGAGCGCGAGGTCTGGTCGGGCGAGGGCCACATGGTCCTCGCCCGGACCCTGGTGGGCGAGCTCGGGATCATGCCGGGCCACCAGTCGCTGCTCGGCGTGCTCGAAGACGGCGATGTCGTCCGCGTCCGGCGCGACGACGGCCCGGACATCACCGCGGCGGTGCACGGCGGTTTCTTCTCCGTCCACGCCGACCGCGTCTCGATCCTCGCCGAGTCGGCGGAGCTGGCCGAGGAGATCGACGTCGACCGTGCCCGGCGGGCCCTCGACGACGCGGAGAGGCGCGGTGACGAGGAGGAAGGCGCCGCCGCGGACGCGGCGCGGGCGAGGGCGCGGCTGCGGGCGGCCGAGGAGACTTAGCGTCGGTCTGGGCATCAGCGACCCCGCCTTGTCCGGCCGCCGTCTACCCGGTGACGCTACGCTATCTGTCATGAGGCACCGTGACACCACTGGGGCGGGCGCGCCGTCCGTACGGGTTCGACGGTCGCCTGCGGCTGGACGTGGGGCGTCTCCCATGTGGCGTGGGTTAGTGAACGTCCGGCGGATCGCGGGGGTGCTCGCCGGGGCGCTCGCCGCTACCTGCCTGCTGACCCTGCCCGGCAGCGCGACGGCCGGTCGCGGACCCGATGTGCGGACGATGAGCGTCTGCTGGTATCGCGTGGAGCACGTCCATACCAGGCTGCGGGTTCACTCCGATCCTTATGTCGGCGCGCCGGTCGTCGGGTACCTGCACCCGCGCCAGTGGGTACGCGGGGAGTGCACGTCGATGTGGAGCGTCGACCGTTACTGGGTCCACGTCGTCTCGCCGGTCCACGGCTACGCGGACGCCCACTACCTTCGGCGCGGGTGACGCCTGATCCGCGCTTGTGGTCGGGGACGGCAGTATTCCGCCCCTCCGCACCACGGGCGAGGATCTTGGGTGCGGGAAAACGCCCGCTCAGCGGGGCGGGGTGTCGGGGTGCCAGCCCTCGAACGACGCGCCGGTCTTCGCCGCGAGCGCGTCGGAGGGGGTGAGAACGCGCCCGTGGGCGTCACGAAGCTGCACGAGCATGGTCTTCGTGGGCGCTCCGCCGTAGCGCAGGACCGTAGCGCCGCCCGTGAGCGGCGCCTCGTCGGCGACATGCTGCCCGTCGACGCTCAGGCGGGCCTTCTCCACCTTCGGCTCGCCCACAACGAGGATGTAGCCGTCGAAGCCGAACGCGTACCCGGCGATCCGCCGAACGTCGTCGAGGGTCCCCGCGACCGATTGGCCTTGGCGCTGGTGAACGAACCGGGTCGGTGCGTCGTACGGGTCGTCGACGCCGGTGCCGTTGGGCCTGCCGACGAGCAACACGGTCGACCAGGCATCGGCGTACCTCTGGCGAGACGGGCTCCACACCTGGGCGAGCTGGGCCCAGCGCCCGCCCGGGATCGCGCCCGACCACAGGACGCGTACGTGCGGTCGTGACCCGTGCTTTCCCGCGTGCGTGGCGAACCAGTGCACGGCGGCGTGCGTGAACGCCCGGGGAGGGGCGGTACCGTTACGGCCCCAGCGCAGCACGTTGTCGGGAGCGTTCGCGGGGAGCGACGCAGGTGAGAGGGGAAGCGACCGAGACGCCGTGGGCGTACCCGACTGGGGAGCGGCGGCCGCGGCGGATGGCGGCGTGACCGACGTCACTGCCGGGCGCGCGACGACGGGCGCGTCGTTCTGGTCAGCGGTGAGGTGCCGCACGACAACGGGAACCGCGACGGCGACGGCGACGACACCGATCCCGGTGGCGGTGGCCGTGACGGCGGTTCGGCGGCGATGGATCCGCCGCGCCTGTGTCCGTACGCCTGGTACCGGATCAACGGGTGGGCCGACGTGCCGGGCTCGCGCGCGCAGGGTCTCCCGCAGCTCCTCATCGAACTCGTTCACGCCTGGCGACACTCCTTCGACTGACACCCCTCGCCTATCGGGAAGACGCAAACTTGGAGCAACGGGTTGCTTGGCGGGCCCCGACCGGTGGATCTTGGCTCCATCCACCATGCCCAGGAGCGTGAGGAGATGTCGAAAGTGGCCAACAAGCTCGCCGTCATCGGGTCGGGTCTCATGGGCTCGGGTATCGCACAGGTCTCCGCGCAGGCGGGGTGGGAAGTGACCCTGCACGACGTGAGGGAGGATGCGGCGGTCCGCGGACGCGCGTCGATCTCCTCGTCGTACGATCGCTTCGTCCGCAAGGAGCGGATGTCCGCGGAAGACGCCGAGGCCGCCCTCGGCCGGATCACGACGACGACCGACATCGACGTCGCAGGCGAGGCGGACTTCGTCGTCGAGGCTGTCTTCGAGGAGCTCGAGGTGAAGCGCCAGGTCTTCCGCGAGCTCGACCGCGTGGCCCGCGACGACGTCGTCCTCGCCTCGAACACCAGCGCCCTCCCGATCACCCACATCGCCAGCGTGACCGAACGACCCGAGCGGGTCGTCGGCACGCACTTCTTCTCACCGGTCCCCATGATGAAACTCTGCGAGATCGTACGCGGCTTCAAGACGACAGACGACACGCTGCGGCGTGCCCGCGAGTTCGCGGAAGGCGTGGGCAAGACCTGCGTCGTCGTCAACCGTGATGTCGCAGGCTTCGTCACGACGAGGCTCATCGCCGCGTTGTGCGTGGAGGCGGCCCAGCTCGCGGAGTCGGGCGTGGCGAGCCCCGAGGACATCGACACCGCGTGCAAGCTGGGCTTCGGCCACGCGATGGGGCCGCTCGCGACCATGGACCTGACCGGGATCGACATCATGGTGCACGCCGGGCGGAACATCTACGACGAGGAGGGCGACCCGAAGTTCCTCCCGCCCGTCACGCTGCGGCGGATGGCGGACGCGGGCCAGCTCGGCCGCAAGACCGGTCGGGGCTATTACGCGTACGGCTCCTGACCCGGGTGTGCCGGGCGGCGGCCTCGCGCGCCCCCGCGTGGCCGACATACGGTGCGGGTATGTGGTCGCCGCAGGTCAGCCGGTACGAGACCCCCGCTGTGGTCACATTCTGGTCACAGAAATAAGCGATCATGACGCGCCGTCCCCACCGGCGATGAGCGCCGCGACCGTCTCGGCCGCGGCCGCGTCCATGCCTTCGGTGACGTGCGAGTAGACGTCGAGGGTCATCGCGATCGACGAGTGCCCGAGCCTGCCTTGCACGACCTTGGGGTGCACGCCGGCGCGGAGCGCGTTCGTCGCCCACGTGTGGCGTAGGCCATGCAGCGGCAGCGAGGGAAGCCCGTACCTCCGCACCGCGAGCCTGAACGCTTGGGTGGCGGTCTGGGGCAGGATCGGCGACCCGTCCGGCGCGGTGAACACGAGGTCGCCGTACGCCTCGCCGCGCCAGCCCTCGCCGATCATCAGCCGTTCGGCTGCCTGCCGCCTGCGGTGGTCGCGCAGTGTCCGGACGGTGGCCGTGTCGAGCGCGACCGTACGGCGTCCCGTCGCGGTCTTGGGTTCATCGAACGTGATCGCCCCGCCGACCGGCACGAGGATGCGGACGATGCTCGCTGTCCGCGCGTCGAGGTCGACGTCTCGCCAGCGCAGCCCGAGCGCCTCGGAGCGCCGGCATCCGGTCGAGGCGAGGAACCGCCACAACGGCGCGTAGCGGTCGCTCGCGGTCGCCGCGAGGAACGCCCGCAACGTCTCCGGGGACCACGCCTTGGGCTCCGGCCGCTCGACGCGCGGCCTGCTGGCCCGGTCCGCGGCGTTACGCGCGAGAAGGTTCCACCGCACCGCGTCCGCCAAGGCGCGGTGGACCAGCGTGTGCACCATGCGGACGCTCGCGGCCGACAATGGCCCGCGTCTCGCGCCCGCCGCCAGGTCCGCGTACAGCCGGTCGAGCGCCGGCGCGGTGAGCTGCTGCAGCGGGATATCGGCGGCCGTGTGGCCGATCACGTGGACGCGCGCCAGCCTCGTCCACGTGTCCACGGTGGTCGGACGGTACCGACCTCGCACCGTGGGTAGCCACGTGTCGGTCAGGTACCCGCCGAGAGTCTGCTTGGTTGGCGCGACGTACTCGCCGCGGGAAAGCTCGTCTTTGATCTCGTCGAGGCCCGCGAGCGCGGCCTTCTTGGTCGGATACCCGCGGCGCCGCACCTGCTTACGCGGCCGGACCCCGGGTGAGGTGAGGTCGACGACGAACGACCACGTGCCCGACTCGGGATCACGCTTGAGACTGCCCTGCCGGCCGCTCACTGGAGGTACCCCGCCTCGCGCGTGAGCTTCACATACCAGGACGCGGTACGCAGCGACTTGCCGAAGTGATCGGCGACCGCCGCCGTCGGCCGCTTCGGGTTGTCCCGGTAGATGTCCGCGACCTCGTGAAGCCGCTCGTCGGTCACCGTCCGGCGCGCGTCCGCGCGAGCGCCGCGCCCCGCGTGGATCACATCGCGCATGCCCTTGACGTCCGCGGGAGGCGTGGCGACGGTGTCGCCGTTCTCGTGGATCTCCTGGACGACCAGCGCGACACGGGCCATGGCCCACTCGCGGAAGTCCTCCAGCCGCAGGTCCCGCAGGTGCCTGCGCTGGATCTCGTCGCCGTCTCGGCTGCACGCGATGCGTACCGCGCGGCATTGCGGTACGCCGTCGCGTACCTCGAAGTCGATCTCGAAGCCGGGCTCGGGACCGTCGTCGGTGTAGACGACGGTGAACCTCGGAGGGATCAGATACTCGCCGACCCACGTCGGCGCTCCCTGCTTGTGCCGAACATGAAGCGTGCCGCTCAACGCGCAAACCCCGCAATCAAGAGGTAGCTGACTTGCTTACGTACGCTACGCCATAGCCACGTACGTTGCAAGACATGAGCACACACGTTGGATCGTTGCCGGATCCGAGAGAGCAACCGACACTCACGGTGCCGGCCGCCGGACGGTTCGTCGGGCTCAGTCGGGCGTCCGCCTACGAGGCAGCGAAACGCGGCGACCTCCCCACGATCAGGTTCGGCAAGAGGCTGGTCGTCCCCACGGCCGCCCTGCGCCGCCTGCTCGCGCTCGACGAGCCGCGAGGGGTCGCCTGACATGGGCCGCGCACGTGAGCGGGCCGGCCCTCCGGAGGAGAACCGGCCCGACGTCGTGGGTGCGCTCGCCAAAGCCACCGTCGACGTCTCTACGGTACAGCGGCTCACCAGGGCGCCGCTCGGCTACGCCCGGCCCGACCAGTGGGGCGGCTACGTCCCTCCGCACACCGACACCTACAGCAAGGCGAACGGCTCGCCGCGCCGCGCCGCGCTCGCGTACGCCGCGGCCGGCTGGCCGGTGTTCCCCTGCAAGCCGGGCTCGAAGGAGCCGGCCACCCATCACGGGTTCAAGGACGCCTCGACGCGACGAAGCATGGTCGAGTGGTGGTGGCAGCGGATCCCCGAGGCGAACATCGCCATCGCCACCGGAGCCCCCGCCGTCGACGTGCTCGACGTCGACGTCAAACCGGACGGCACCGGGTTCCCGGCGTTCAATCGGCTCAAGCGCGCCGGACTGCTCGTCGGCGCGGTCGGGCTGGTGCGCACACCCTCCGGTGGACTGCACGTCCACTTCAAGGGCACCGGGCAGACCTCCTCGAACATTCGGAGACAACTGCTCGACTTCAAGGCGACCGGCGGCTACGTGCTCGTGCCTCCGTCCGTGGTCGATGGTCGGGCGTACGAGTGGATCGAACGCCGCGACGTCGACCCTGCCCGGCTCGACTGGGCACGGGTGCGTGCCCTGCTCGACCCGCCCAAGCCTCCACCACCGCGGCGAGGTAATGGCCGTGGGCGCCGCGGGTTCGCCGCACTCGTGGCCTGGGTCGAGTCTCAGGCCCCGGACTCCCGCAACCGCAACAAGGCCCTCTACTGGGCCAGCCGCCGCGCCGTAGCCGAAGGCTGCACCGACCTCGAACCGCTCGTGCGGGCCGCGGTCGCGACCGGGCTGTCCAGGGTCGAGGCCGAGCGCACCGTCCGGTCCGCTGAGGCCAGGGTCGGGGGCGCGACATGACCGAACAGAACATCAACCTTGACGATCTTGACCAGACCCCGGACGGCGCGGCGCTGCTCGACGAAGTACGCGCGTGGCTCGGCTCGTACCTGTCGGTGCCGTCCAAGCATCACACCACCGTCATCACGCTGTGGGCCGCGCACACCCACGCCGCCCACTGCTTCTACGTGACAGCGCGACTGATCCTCGACTCCGCCGAACCGGAGTCCGGGAAGACACGCGTGCTGGAGCTGCTCAACCTCATCTGCCGCGCGCCGATCTTCACGATGAACACGACGATCGCCGCGCTGTACCGGCGGCTGGCGTCCGGGCCGCGCACGGTCCTCCTCGACGAGACCGACGCGATCTTCGCGCCGAAGGCCGCGCAGAACCACGAGGACCTTCGGGCGCTCCTCGACGCCGGGTACAAGCGGGGCGCGACCGTCGACCGCTGCGTGGGCGACGCGTCGAAGATGGAGGTGCGGGAGTTCCCGGCGTACGCGCCCGTCGCGCTCGCCGGGATCGTCGGGCACATGCCCCGCACGATCACTTCCCGCGCCGTCACCCTGCACA
>JBOHCT010000021.1:0-34059 GCA_050699055.1 Streptosporangiaceae bacterium
CCTCCCGCACCATCGCAACGGCCCGTTCCCGCAGCTCACGCGGGTAGTCCCTCGATGATCTTCCCATGACCGCCACTCTCCCAAGAGATGGAGTCTCCGGAAGACCCGGGGTGGCTCAGTCTTGCTACTGGCGGGGTGCGCTGGAGTGAAGAGGCACCCTGAGGCGTCCAACCCACGCCCGTGGGCACCGAAGTGGGACTGCCTGCCCCGAGTCGAGGCCCACCCACATCACGTGCAGCCGGGGGATCCGGTCGTGGTCGCTGCCGGCTCGTCTACGTGTGGCGACATCTATCCGAGGGATGTGAGATACCACGTAACCTTGATTGCCCCCGGGTATTCCTTCGACATCGGCGCGGTGCGCGTGGACCGCGACGGTTCGTTTCAGACAAAGTTCCGGATCCCGAAGAAGGCACCGACGACGTCAGCTCCCATCACAGTGGAAAGTCACTGGCTGCCGTCCTGCCATGGCGATTGCGGCGGCTACGGCGACGGCGTGACGATCCAGCCGCGCGACCCGACCGGCGGGTAGGTTTTGCACGAGCACGGGGCGCGTACCGATATCCGACACGTGCAGCGGGCATATCTAGGTGGCGGAGACACCTGTCGTGGCGTCAGTCGACGATCCTTTCCGTACGCGTATCCCCAGGGTTTTTCCCCGCGTACGTGCGGCGACGTGAGGAGTCGGCTCGAGGTCACGCACACGCTGGCCGGGCGAGGCTGTCTGTTCTTGCGCTTGCGCTTGGCCTTGACGCCACCCGCGTAGTCCGCGCCCTCTCAAGCGGTGGGGACGCCAGGCCGGTGCTGGACCCGGCCAGCAAGACGGCGGTCCCCAACAGCGCCGGGTTCGGCGCGAGCGCAACGCCGACCACGCCCACCATCGCTACGACCCCAGCTGAGGCCGCCACGGCCCGCTGGCCGGGCTCGCCGTTGACCACGTCGGCGCCACTTGCGCGTTCCTCGCATTCGCCGCGCTCGCCGCGCTGACGGCCTTCGCAGCCCCCTGCACCCGCGGGGACACCCGAGAGGTCGAAATAGGATCACCCGCCAGACGCTGACGACGGCAGCGACGGGCCCACCGCGGGTAAGCGCCACCACACAAAGAAACGGCCCCCGCGAACGGGAGCCGTCGGGCCAGCGGAGTTACCGCTGGCGGGGTGCTTCTAAGTGTACGGTGCCGGGTGACGGGTCCGCAACGAGCAGGCAGGGAGGCGTCTCCCTTCGGATCACCCTCGCCAGCGCGGACCGCGAACCGACGCCCAGCGCAACGACGAGCGCATCCTCCGCGCCGCGGCCCGGCTCCTCGCGGAGGATCCCCGCGTGCCGATCCAACGCATCGCCGACGAAGCAGGAGTCGTTCGACTCACCGTCTACCGGCGTTACGCGAATCGCGACGCACTGCGGCGCGCGGTCTTCGAGACCGCGGCCGCCGAAGCCCAGCAGGTCATCACCGATGCTCTCGACCGTGAAGACGACCCTGTGGCGTGCCTGCGAGCGATCATTATCGAGATGGCAGGCATTGCCCAGCGCTACCCGCTGCTGTCCGTCGGCACCGATCTGCAACCGCTACCGACGGAGACGCAGCGTCCCACCCCGCCGCCGATCAGCAGGGACATGCAGCAAGCGCTCATGGCGCTCGTGCGGCGCGGCCAACAACAGGGAGCCCTGCGCGCCGACTTGCCCGCCGAGCTCCTGCCTCAGGCCATTGTGGGCACACTCCGTGTCACGCTTCGCTTCGCTCGGAGTCTGAAGAGTGATCCCGCCTGTATCGGCACCCAAGTCGCCGACCTCCTGCTCCATGGTTTCGCCACCCCAGGGCCGGCTGCCCGGCACCCTTGAGCCGGTCCGGAACAAGCCAGACATGTTCGCTCGGGAGCCCCCAAACCAGACAAGATCCGCAGTGCACCCGGTCGCGTAGGTGTTGCCCGTCACCTGCGCCCCGCAGACCTGTCCAGCCTCACATAGGTGGTCCGAATTGTTTCGCACCCACGGATCGCAAGGGAGTACCGAAACACCCTTTCCCTCGCGGATGAAGGCGGCGTACATCACGGAGACCGGCCCAGCGGAGAACATCCGATACGGGGACATGCCGGTGCCGCCGATAGGCCCCACCGACGTGCTGGTGCGTGTACAGGCGGTGGCGGTCAACCCGGTGGACACCTTCGTGCGATCCGGCTCCTACGTGACACCGACCCCGTTCCCGTTCGTGGTCGGCCGGGACCTCGTCGGCACGGTGGTCGACGCGGGACCCGGCGCCGTCGGTTTCGCACCGGGCCAGCGGGTGTGGTGCAACAGCCTCGGGCACGGCGGGCGGCAGGGCTCCTTCTCGGAGTACGCCGCCGTCGCCGCGGATCGGCTCTACCCGGCACCGGGCGGTATCGATCCGATCGCACTCGTCGTAGCCGCGCATCCGGCCGCCTCCGCGTGGCTGGCGCTGTTCCTGCACGGTCGACTGCGGTTCGGCGACACGGTCTTCGTGGGAGGCGGGGCCGGCAACGTCGGTTCGGCGGCGGTCGCGCTGGCCGTGCGCGCCGGGGCGCGGGTGGTCGCGACCACCCAGCCCGCCGACTTCGACTTCGCTCGCGCGCTGGGTGCGTCCGAGGTCTTCGACTACCACGCCGCCGACCTCGGCGGCCAGCTGCGTGTGGCCGCGCCCCGCGGCTACGACGTACATCTGGACACCTCGGGCCACTACGAGATGAACACCGCGGTGGACCTGCTCGCCCGTGGTGGGCGCCTGGTGGCGATGGTCGGGCTGCGAACCACGCCGGCCCTGCCGGTCGGTCGGCTCTACACCCGCGACGCGAGCATCGTCGGGTTCGCCATCAGCAACGCGGCCACAGCCGATCTCACAGCCGCGGCGGCGGGCGTCGTCGGGCTGCTGCGCGCCACCCCCTGGCATCCGCGTATCGCCGACCGGCTCGCACTCTCGCAGGCCGCTGAGGCACACCGACGGCTCGAAGCCGGTCGCCTTCGCGGCCGGCTCCTGCTGCAGCCGAGGACCCTCACAGATAAGGATCTTGCCTCGTATCCCTTGACGGACCCGGCCCACTAAACGGATCGACGCCGCCGAGCCCGCGTCGTTACCGTGCGGGCATGCGGCATGCTGAGTTCAACGACCCTCGGCTGGTGGTGGTCTACGACGCTGAGTTCCCGTGGTCGCGTGACGACGACTTCTTCCTCTCCGTGGTCGACGAGACACCCGCTGCCCAAGTGCTGGACCTGGGCTGCGGGACGGGGCGGCTCGCGTTGGGCATGGCAGCGGCCGGTCACGCGGTCACCGGCGTGGATCCCGCCCGGGCATCGCTCGAGGCGGCCCGCGCGAAGCCGGGTGCCGAGCGCGTGACCTGGATCGAGGGCACGTCGCCGATCCTTCCCGACGCGTCGTTCGACGTCGCGGTCATGACCAGTCACGTGGCACAGTTCTTCGTCCATGACAACGAGTGGAGGCGCACCCTCGGCGACCTCAAGCGCTCGCTCGTCCCTGGTGGGCGGCTATCGTTCGACACCCGTGCTACTATCTCGGCAGGCAACAATCGCCACGGTAACAAGCATGCTTGCCCCCGGGCGAGACCTTCCTGTAGGGTGCCGAGACCTCCTCGGAGAGCCCTACCATGCGGCCATGGGTCGGGACGGCCACGAGAGCGACATTCTCACCAGCGGGTCGGAGGGGCAGTCGTTGTGGGACCGCACGCCCGGGCGGTGGCGGCGTCGGCTCACGATCGTGGTCACGTTCCTGCTCGGCCTGGTCCTTGGCGGCTACGGACTGCACCTGTGGCACGGTCGGACCGCGTCCAGCGGACCCGACATTCACCTGAAGGCCAACCTGTCGACCGTCGAACCGCTCGATCACAGCGCGACCACAACGCTTACCGTCTACAACCTCGGCGACGACCCGGTGACCATCCACAGGGTGCGGTTGAATGTGCGCGGCTTCACTATCGCCTTCGGCGGGCCAGGCACCCTCCGTCTTCCGCTGACCGTGAGAAGTAGCCACCCCGGCGCCATCACCGTCCACCTCGATCTCGGCTGCGGCGAGAGCACAGCTCCCCGCGTGGGCGAGGCCGTCTTCACCGCCGCGGCGCCACACTGGTCACCACGCCGGGTATGGGTAGACCGAGTCGTCCTGGCCCCGGAGGTTCGCACCTACTACCGTCAGCGCTGCGGCGAAACGACAGGCTAACGACACGCCCGGGGATTAGGGACGGCAGCCGATGCCGACCCCACCTGGGACCACTCGCGCACGACCCCCCGTCAAAGACGGCACGTCACCAATGCGGTTCGAACGTTTCCACACCGTCGCTGGCGTGCGGAAACCGTACCCACACCTCCTAGTGTCGCGTTGGGGAAGTTTCCTTCGCCCGGCAGCCGTCACACCCGATCACTCGGCCTCCGGGGCGAATGTGGTCGGTGGGCCTTTTCGGCGGCGGTGAGCCAGGTGTCGGCGAAGGCCGCTCCGTCGATGTCCACAACGACCCCCATGGGTCGCCCGGCCGGGTCGGGGTGGAATCGTAGCAGGTCACCACGCATGATCGGCCGCAGCCGCAGCTCTTCGACGGTCGCGCCCGGCCAGCCCGCCGCGACCGCGCAGGCGACGGGATCGTAGTGGAAGTTCAGCAGGTCGTCGGGGAGGCCGGAATGGGCCCGGCCCAGGTCACCCATCTGTTGGTCTACGGCGTTGGCCTCGCCCTGGCGGGCGAGGAGTTCGCCGAGCGGCCCCGAGGCGCGGAGCCGCGGCAGGTGGGCCGCGCGCAGGTGTGCCTGGAGCGTCACCGGCAGCGTCGCCAGGGTGGGACGGGTGGTGGCGCCGAGAATCTGCGCTGCCCGCGTGTCCCACTGCACGTTCCAATCACCCTCCGGTCCCCAGGCCGGCAGCCCGTCGACGGGCGGCCGAACCCAGCCACCCATCACCACGACGGGCGCATCGCCGAGGCTGCCCGGCCGGGCGACCTCCAGGATCGCGAGGTTCGTGTAGGGACCGATCCCGACCACTGTCGCCTCGGTCTCGATGCTGGCCACGAGCAGGTCGAGCCGCCCCTGGCGGCGAAGGGCGCGGCGGGACGTCGCCCGGCCAGTACCGCTCGTCGTCGACGATCGGATCGCTGGAGCCCAGGGTAGTCAGCGATGCCTCGGTGCCGGCAGCCACCGGAATGTCGTCGCGACCGGCGAGCGCGAGGCAGTGACTCACGTAGCCCGCCCTGCGGCCGCCCGGATCGATCGTGGTGGTGATGCCGACAACCTCGATGTCCGGCCAGCCGAGCAGCATCGCCAGGGCACACGCGTCATCGGGGTCGCCGCCAAGGTCCGTGTCGAGATGGACCCGCACCTCAACAGGCTCTCAGGTCGTGACCCGCATGGCAACAGCGAAGGTAGCGAGACGCCCGCGCGCCCGGCCCGTCACGCTTTCATGGCTCGAGCTTTGTCGTCTACGAACGTGTGTATCGGGCCCTGCCAATGCTGAGATAGAAGGGCGACGGAAAAGGTGGCCTCTCGAGCGCCGTCAGTCTGAGGATACTCAGGCCCGCGACCGGACCGTGAACGTCCGGGACGCCGCCCAGGCCGACACCGTGGACTGGATTCTGCAACGACAGCAGCGGATCGTGGTCGCGGCGCACAACGCCCACCTCCAACGATGGCCGGTGGAGCTCCCCGGAGCGATCCCGAGGATGAACTCAGCGGGTGAACACCTGGCTGAGCGGTGGGGTGAGGACTCCCTGGTCATCGGCACCACCAGCGGCAGCGGGCAGGCCCTCACCGCGGGGGAGGGCTTCGCCTCGGGCCAGTTCTTCGACGAGTTGCCGCCACCGGAGCCCGGAACGCTGGATGCCCTGATGGCGGCCTCGCACGACGGCCCGTTCGCCGTTGATCTCCGTCGGCTGCCGTCGGCCGACCGGGAGGCGGTCGGCGCGATCACCCGGCAACGCTCCGGCGGCTTCAGCTGCCCGATCGACCCGCTGGCCGCCTACGACCTCCTCGTGCACCTGCCGCGGGTGACGGCCGCCCAGCCCGACCCCGACGCGGCCGTGAGTGCGCCGGCGGAGGTCACGGCGCCCTTTCGGACCTGGATGTCGAGTCGCAGCTGAGGCCACGCCACGCACGCCTCAATAACGATCCGCAGCCGTACACCGCTCGGCGTGGGCGATACTGGCCTGTCCGGACATCTGTCGTACAGTGGTGGGTATGAGTAAGACTGAACGCATTGAGCTGCGTGTCTCCGCCGACGACAAGGACGCCATCGCGGCAGCGGCGGCGAGCGAGCACACCACGACCACCGAGTTCGTGCGGGACGCAGTGCTCGACCGCGCCCAACACGTCCGGGCGCGCGCCGACCGCACCCTCATGCCTGCCGAGCAGTTCGACTCGCTGGTAGCCGCGCTCGACGTGGCGGACGACACCCCGAACCTGGCGCGGGCGTTCGCGCACAAGCGGCGGTTTACCCAGCGTTGAGCACCGAGTACGAGTCCGTTGCGCTGTCGGGGCAGCACGACGTCGCCAGGTTCGATTGCGGCGTCTCATCGCTGAACGCATGGTTGGCCGAGCAGGCACTTCGCGCTCAGCAACCAGGCACGGCACGCACGTTCGTGTGGGTCACCGCCGAGGTGCCCGAACAGGTGTGGGCGTACTTTTCGTTGGCGCCCACCGAGCTGGCCCGCGATGCCCTCTCGCGTGGCCAATCGTCGGGCTACCGCACCGTGCCCGGCTATCTGCTGGCCAGGTTGGCAGTACACACCGATCTTCGCGGGTTCGGCTACGGCGGACAGGTACTCGTTGACGCCCTGAGCCGCGCCGCGAGTGCTGCCGAGGCCGGGGGCGGCCGGCTAGTGGTGGTTGACGCGCTCGACGACGCCGCTGCGAGCTTCTACCGGCACTACGACTTCACGCCGGTGAAGGGCAACCCGCGTCGACTAGTCCTGAAGATGGCCAATGTCCGCAAGCTCCTTGGGTGACCGAGCCGAGACCCACCATCTCGATAGCCGATCGATCAGCGGACGCCTGTCACGCGTAAGGCAAGATGATCCGGTGACGCCCGAATCCGATCGGTGGGACCCCAACATCCACTATCACCGGCTGGTGCTCGACTCGATCCCCCGCGGTGCGCGGGACGGCTGGAGGTCGGCTGCGGCGAGGGCATGCTCGCGCGCCGACTGCGCTACCTGGTGCCAAAGGTCGTGGCCATCGATCTCGACCAGTCAAGCATCGACCTCGCCCGGGAGCACACGCCTGACGACGCCATCGACTACGTCCACGGCGACTTCTTCTCCCACCGGTTCGAGCCAGCGTCGTTCGATGTCGTCGCCTCCGTGCACCACATGGACGCCGCCGCAGCGCTGTCACGGATGCGTGATCTGCTCTGCCCCGGGGGAACCCTGACCATCGTGGGGCTGGCCCGCAGCCGACTACCCGCCGACCTGCCCGTCGGTGTCGCCGGTGTCATGCTCAACAGCGTCTATCGGCGCGATCGCGTCGGCGACCAGTGTCATCCGGGTCGGTACCGGGGTCACCTGTCCGTTGGTCCGCCTCCATCCGGCTGTTATCGCGCAGGCCGCGGCGACCACGGCCCGACTGCTTCGAGGCAGGTTCTTCTTCGGCATCGGCACGGGCGAGAACCTGAACGAGCACATCCTGGGTGACCGCTGGCCACCGGTGGACGTGCGTCTGGAGATGCTGCGGGAAGCGGTTGAGGTCATCAGGAACCTCTGGTCCGGACGTCTGATCAACCACCACGGCCGGCACTACACGGTCGAGAACGCCCAGCTGTTCACCCTGCCCGACGAGCCGCCGCCCATCATCGTGTCGGCGCTCGGACCCAAGGCAGCGAGTGTGGCCGCCCGCGTCGGCGAGGACTACTGGAGCACCGGTGAAGAACACATACATCGTTGCACTGTAGCCCGGGGGCTGCTCGTACTGGACCGAAGGGCCGAGGACACCGTTCGCGTACCAGTCCGGAGCATGACCGTCTGGATCGAGAATCTGGACCGGTTCTTACTGCCGAGATTCCCACTGCGGCGTACCACTGCCTCGTATCCACCGTCAATCGAAGCCACCACCGTGTCAAAGTAGCCTTCGGCGGTCGAGAACAGCACCGCCGGTTCGCTCCAGTTTGTTACCCCATCGTCGCTCTCCACGTACCGAATCTGGTAGACGGGAGGCGCGCTCTTGCCGGCCACCTTTGGTGTAGCGGCATACCAGATGCGCCACTTGCCCTCGAAATAGTGTGCTTTCGGCTCCAGCACGCTCGGGTACTCGGGGGTGCCGCGCAGAACTGGTTCCGGACGCCTGACCCAACCCCGAGTGGCTCTCCGGGACGTCTGCCAGTAGCGAGGGCCCGGACGCCTGCGTCATCAGGGCCCCTCACCCACCCGCGAACACCTCCGCCTCCGTGGTCTATTCGCTCCTCGCCTCCCGCATGGGTCGACGGGTGGTCTCGCGCGTGGTATGAGCCACGGGCCGTCGTCGACCGACGATCGGGACGGACCACAGCGTGCGACCGCGCGGTGGATCGACTGGCGGGGGCAGCCTAGGGCGCCGACTCAGTGTTTGGCGAACCCTCCGTCGACGTTGATCGCCTGGCCGGTGAGGAAGGCGCTACCCTCGTCGCAGACGTACAGCAGCGTCGAGGTCACGTCGGTGGCCTCCTCCGCGCGGTCGACGGCCTGATTGCCGAGGACGTGCGGAAACTGTTCGCGTACCGCCGAGTTCAGCGAGGTCTCCGTACGCATCAGTCCCGGCGCGATCGCGTTGACGGTGATCCCGGTGGGGCCCAGCTCGCTGGCCAGCGCCCGTGTCATGCCGATCAAGGCCGCCTTGGAGGCGGTGTAGGCCACCATGCCGGGCGGCCCGAGCCAGACCACAGCGCTCGCGATGTTGACGATCCGACCCCACCCCGCGTCGCGCATCCCCGGCAGCAGCGCCTTGGTCATGAGGAAGCTGCCTTCGACGTTCAGGCCGTGGACACGCCGCCAGTCCCGCAGCGTCATCTCGGCGAACGGGATGACGGGGAAGACACCCGCGTTGTTGACGAGGATCGTGGCGCCACCGACCTCGTCGGCGACGGTCGCGGCCAGCCGGTCGCAGTCCGACTCCGAGGTAACGTCGACGGTCATATCGAGGAACCGCGATCCGACGGCCTCGACGTCGGCGGCGGTGGCTCGCTGGTCCGCGATGTCCACGCCCACCACCGTGGCCGTACCCTCGCCGGCCAGCGCCGCGCAGAACTGTCGACCCAGACCGCCCGCCGCGCCGGTGACGACCGCGACACGTCCCCCGACACGTCCGGCAACACCGCCCGCCATCCGTGCTCCTCGAAGGTCTCGACGCCTCATCCACCGCCGATTCTGGCGGACGACGCGCCGCGACGTCGCCCCACCCTTCCATTGGACGGAACACTCACCGTAGACCCCGGATGGTCGCCGTCTGGGCAGGCTGGCGCTTCGCCGGCCCAGGGCTCTCTGCGTGGGCTCAGCCGAGGCCGGAGACACGCATGGTGATGTTGAGCCGGCCCTGGCCCAGGCCGCCGGCGGGATCGGCGGTGCCTGGCATGACCCTGGGTACGCCGTGGTAGGCGTACCGCGAGGGCCCGCCGAACACGAACAGGTCGCCCGAGCGCAGCTCCACGTCGGTCCAGGGCCTGTTCCTGCCTGCGGTGTTGCCGAACCGGAACACGCAGGTGTCGCCGATGCTGAGCGACACCACCGGGTCGTCCGCGTGTTCGTCCTTGTCTTGGTGCATCCCCAGCCGTGCGGCGTCGTCGTAGTAGTTGATCAGCGCCACGTCCGGTCGGTAGCCGCCGCTGGCGGCCGGGTCCTGGTACGCGTCCGCGACGGCCCTTCGGCCGAGGTCCGCGAGCCACTCGGGGAACGGCGTCACCGGGGCGCCGTCCACGTCCTCGGCGGTCCGCGAGTACCGGTAGGGCCGCCAGTGCCACCCGAGGCAGACGGTCCGTACGGTCATGGCGTGGCCGCCCGGAGTGCGTGCGGCCCGCATCGGCGCTGGTGAGCGCGCCCAGCCGCGGCACGCCTCGACCAGCTCGCGCTGCCCGGCCGCGTCGAGCCAGTCGGGAACGTGCACGGCGCCGGGCGCGATCTCGGCCCGCGTACACGGGAGCAGAGCGCTCATGCGATCCTACCGATCATTTCGCGTCGTGCAGCAAGAGGCCGAGGGTCCGCCGCCGACCCGAGCGCACGACGCTGACGCCGTGTCGGACCGGGGAGGCCGACCATCCCCGCGTGGACGCCACGGGCCGGTCGCTGGTGGTGAAGATCAGCGCCTGGCCCTGCCCGAGGGTGGTCGAGGTGCCGCGCGACTGCGCGCGGGGGCGCTGTTCCACCAGCAGGAACTCGCCGCCCGTGTGGTCGACGCCGGGCTCGTCGAGCCCGACCACGACCTGCATCGGGAAGTACAGCTCCCCGTAGAGGTCGCGGTGCAGTGCGTTCCAGTCGCCCCCCGCGTAGGTGAGCAGGATCGGCGTCGGACGCCGCTGTCCAGCCGCGTGGCACCGCTCGAGCCATTCCTCGAAGTCGTCAGGCCACGGGGCGGGCCTGCCCAGCTTCTCGGCCCATTCCCGGGCGATCGGCAGGAGGTGCGGCCAGAACGCCGCCCGCAGCTCGACGATCTTCTCGGGGATCGGGTTGTCGAAGTACCGGTACTGACCCTCGCCGAACCGGTAGCGCCGCATGTCGATGGTGGACCTGAACAGCTCCGTCCGGTCGTACAGATCGGCGATCTCAGCGCACTCCTCGGGGGAGAGGAACGGCCGGGTCAGCGCGCAGCCGAGGTCGTCCATCCCGGCGGCCAGGGCCGTCCAGTCCAGCGCGTCAACGCGCTTGGCAGGGGCGGCGTCCGTGCTCAGGGTCGCGGTCATCCGTGTCTCCAGGTCGGTTGAGGTGGTCACAGCAACGTCTCCTGCCAGGTGCCGCGCTCGAGGGAGAGCAGCGCGCGCTTGCGGTCGAGCCCGCCGCCGTAGCCGACCAGCGAGCCGTCGGCTCTGATGACGCGGTGGCAGGGCACGATGATCGGCAACCGGTTGCGGCCGGTCGCCCCGCCGACGGCGCGGACGCGGTCGGGCCGGCCGATGGCCTCGGCGACTTCGATGTAGCTCCGCGTCTCGCCGTACGGGATGGCCTTGATCGCTTCCCACACGGCGTGGTCGAACCGACTGCCCTCCGCGGCGAGCGGCAGGTCGAAGGCCGTCCGCCGGCCGGCGAAGTACTCCTCGAGCTGGGCGATCACGTCGGCGAACGTCGACGCGGCGCGTACCTCGCCATCGGGTCGGCGGTGGCTGCCGGGAAACTCCACCGCGGTCAGGGCGTGCTCGTCACCGTGCAGCCGCAGCTCGCCGACCGGACTGGTCCAGACGGTGTACAGGCGACCGGCATGGCTTGTCGCGGTCATGACACTCCTCTTTCTGTGTCCTTGCGTTCGGTTTCGCGGCGGAGCAGCAGGTCCTTGCGGGCCGGTCCGCCGCGGTAGCCGCCGAGCGTGCCGTCGGAGCGCAGCACCCGGTGGCAGGGGACGATGATCGGGATCGGGTTGGTGGCGAGCGCGGTGCCGGCGGCGCGTACCGCCGGCGGGCTGCCGGCCGCGGTGGCCACCGAGCGGTAGGTGCCGGTCTGCCCGTACGGGATGGCGGCGGTGGCGGCGAGCACCCGGCGACGGAAGCCCGCCGACAGCGCCCAGTCCAGTGGCAGGTCGAAGTGGGTGCGCGTCCCGGCGAAGTACTCGTCGAGTTCGCGACGGGCGGTGTCGAGCCGGGCCGGGGCCTCCAGCAACCGGGGGGACAGCCGGGAGGCCAGCTCACCCAGGACGTGGTCGCGGCTTTCGTTGTCGAAGGCGAGCCGGACGACCCCTGCCGGGGTGGCCGCGATGATGAGCTCGCCCAGCGGGCTGTCGAGGGGCGCGTACGCGACGTCGAGCAACTCGGAGGCGGCGGCGTGTTCCGCCAGTCGCCCCCGCAGCCGCGCCCAGCGGTCCGCGGACGGCGCCGCGACGTCGTCGGCGAGGTGCTGCTCGAGCGGGTCGTGGGTTTCCATCACTGGGTTCCTAGATTCCTGGGGTCGAGTCTTGCCCTACCTGACGGGCGGACCGCCCCGAACGTGAGATCGGGGCCGCAGATCGGCGGACGGAAGACACATCGACCCCGCCCCCTACCGCGCCGCGGAGGCGAGGATCCCCACGGACCACACCGTTTTAGTAACAAACGTTAGTCTTGCTTCTGTTGGCGCCGATCCGTCTGGGCCGCTCACACCAGCAAGGGACTCGCACAGATGCGGCAGGTCACGATGCGTGGGCACGCCACCGATAGCCGTGGCCCCGGTACGGCGCGGTTGGCGCCCGGGCCTTCCCTGCCCGCCGTGGTGCAGACCGTACTGTGGCTGCGCGACCCCGTCGGTTTCTACCGACGGTGCGAGCGGCGCTACGGTCCTGTGTTCCGGGTGGGTGTCGTGGGCGTCCCCGGTTTCGTCTACGTGACAGACCCGGAGCTGGCCCGCCGGATCTTCGCGACGGATCGCGACATCGGGCGCGCGGGCGCGGCCCGCAGGGACTTCCTGGAGCCGGTCGTCGGTCCGCACTCGCTGCTGTGCCTGGACGGCGAGGAGTGGACACGCCAACGTAAGCTGCTGGGCTCCGCTTTCCACGGCCGTCACATCGAGCACTACCGGGACCAGATCGCGGCTATCGCCGCCGACCATGTACGCCGTTGGCCTGTCGGCGAGCCGTTCGAGCTGCGTCCCCGCATGCAGGCGATCACGTTGGACGTGATCCTGCGGGTGGTCTTCGGCGTCGCCGACGCCGACCGCGTGAAGCGGCTTCGGGACCTGGTGCCACGTCTCAGCGCGGACGCGGAGTCGGCGGACGCGCTGGCCTACATGGCGCCCGTTCCGGTGTGGAGGAGGCTCGAGCCGTTGCTGGCCCGCCTTCCCCGCAGCGCGAGCGCCCGGTCCATCGCCGTGCGCCGGGAGACCGACGCGCTCCTCTACGACGAGATCTCCCGCCGACGCGCCGCGCATGATGTCGCCGACCGCACCGACGTCCTCTCGGTGCTGCTGCACGCCCGCGACGCCGAGGGCCGTGGGATGAGCGACGTGGAGCCCTTCGGTGGCGGTCGACGGCAGTGCCTCGGCGGGCACTTCGCACCGCTCGAGATGAGCGCCGTGATCCCGCAGGTCCTCGGCCGACTCCATCTGCGCCTGGCCGGCGACGCCGCCGCAGAGCCGGCCCGGGTCCGCCACGTGACCCTCGCGCCGGCCCGCGGCGGTCAGGTGATCGCCGAGGCCCGCGACAGCGTCACAGCAGCCTAGTCGTTCGGGTAATCGCCGGAGGCTAGTGTCGCGTGTCGGAGGTCCTTTGCCAATGGCGCCGCCTGGGCACCGCCAGGGTGAGAAGACTTCCGACACGCGACATTAGGTGACCAGCACGGACACCGTGCTGCTCGGTCCGGGAAGCGGCCGCTTCGGCCTATCTTCCGCCGCGGCGCGGCGGTACGCCCGGCCGGCCGTCACCGTCGCCGTACTGGCGGCGCAGCGCGGTGAGCCCCTCGAAAACGTTGCGCCTGGCTGCCTCCACGCTGGTGTCCATGGCCTCGCCGATCGCCCGGTAGTCCATGTCGAGTACGAACCGCAGGCCGACGGCTTCGCGCTGCTTGTCCGGCAGCGCCCGCACCCGCGCCCACAGCTGTTCGTCGGGGAGCTCTCGCTCGGGGGCCGCGCCTGGGTCCGGGTCGTCCACCGGTACCGGGACGCGATCTGCCGTTCGGAACAGGTCGATCGCCTTGCGCGCGGCGATGCGGACCAGCCACGAGCCCACCACCGTGGGGTCGCGCAACGAGGGGTACGCCGCGAGCGCGGCCAGCATCGTGTCCTGGAACACGTCGTCGGCCCGATCGCGACCGACCTGGGAGACGATGAACCGCCACACGTCGGCGCCGTACCGCCCCACCACCTGGTCGAAGGGAGGAAGGCTCATCCGCGCCGATCTCCTCTCGAGGGCCCTCCGACCGAGTCGGTTGTTCTTGCCCTACCAGACGGCGCAGCCCCCGCAGATGTGAGACCAGCGTGGAAGCCGGCCTCGCGTTGCACGTCGATCCACGGGTGGTGGTGGTCGGTCAGGCTGCGGAAGGCGAAACCCGCCTCCTCCGCCCGATAGGCGTTGTCGATGATCGTAGGTGAGGCGTGCTCCTCCGCCGCGAGTGGTTAATCACGTGGCTTCGGTGAGTTCGCCGGTCTTTTCGTTGTAGACGAAACCCCGCACCGCGTCGGTGTGCGGGAGGAACGGATTGGCCCTGACACGATTGACCGACTGGCGCACGTCGGCGACGGCGTCGGCGAAGGCCTCTGGGTTCCAGGCCGGTCGGATGCCGGTGTCGGCCTCGATTTGCGCCTTGAACTCCTCGTCGTGGAAGGTGCGCATCCCGCAGTCGGCGTGGTGGATCAAAATGATCTCGGTGGTGCCGAGGAGTCGCTGGCTGATGGCCAGGGACCTGATGGCGTCCTCCGTAATGACACCGCCAGCGTTGCGGATCACGTGCGCGTCGCCCTCGGCGAGCCCGAGGATGCCATAGATGTTGACGCCCGCGTCCACGCAGGCCACGACCGCGACACCGAGGCCGGGTGGCATGGCCAGGTCACTCTTGTCGAAGGAGCGGGCGTGGGTGTGGGCGTTTTCCAGCAGCTGATCGGTGCGGCTCATTGCTGTCCTTGTCGATCTCGTCGGTGAGGTGATCGGGTGATTCTTCGCGGAGCCGCCGTGCCACAGGCCCATCCCCGAGGTGAAGGGGGTACGGAACCGCCTAACGTTCGCGACGGGGATGGCTTAGGAAGTCGGACGACGGCTCACCGATCTCAGCCAGCGCGGAGACAGACCTAGGCCTCGCTGCCTGCCATCGCCGGCTGCGGGGGCGCGTTGTGGGCGAGAAGGTAAACGCCGCCGATGGTGACGAGCGCGCCGAGGACGGCCAGGGCGGCGAATGCGGTGGAGGTCGGTAGGTGTTCGGAGAATCCCACGACGCCCACGATGTAGCTGACCACCGGGTCGGTGATGGTCAGCGCGGTCATCGCCACGGGAAGCGGTCCGGCCGCGAACGCGTCCTGCTGCATGATCAAGCCGATCACCGACACGCCGATGAGGACGTAGGCGGGCCAGTCGGTGACGGTACCGATGACGCCACCTTCGAGCAGGTCGTCGCCGACCAGCTTGGTGCAGGTGGCCCCGAGGCTGAAGAACGAGCCCGCCGCGGTCGCCAGCAGCCCCGCCCGCACGACAGGCGAGCGGCCCCCCGCGGCCGCCACCAACATCGCGGCTACGACCACGACCGCGGCGACAAGGAGCAGCAGCCGAGTGGGGTTGGGTTCGCCCGTGGCCCCTGGATGACGGGTGGAGACGAACGCCGCGAGTCCGACGCAGACCGCCACGACACCCGCCCACGCCGCCGCCGAGGGGCGCCGTCCGGTACCGACGACCGACAGGGGCAGGGTGAACAACAGCGTGGTCACGATCAGCGGCTGTACGGTCGCGATGGACCCGAGATGCAGAGCCGCCGCGTGCACTACGTAGCCCAGGGCGTCGACACCCCAGCCGGCCAACCACAGGGGGCTGCTGAGCAGGCGACGTACGACCTTCAGCCCACGCTCGAGGGTGTCCTCCGCCTCGTTGAGCTGGTGTGGACCGTGGTGGATGTGACGAGCCGTACATCGTGCGGCGGTCGGCGCGCGGCGGGGACGAACGGCGTGGGCGGCGCGTTGGACCGCCCGCTGCTCCGCCGCGGCGGACAGGGCGTACAGGAACGACGCGACGACTGCCAGCAAGACGGCGACCATGAGCTCCCCTTTGACCCCACCCCGTTCTGCCCCCGGGCCTCGCGCCTATACGACTAGGGTGTCGTAGCTGCCCACCAGGGGGAAGGCCTCCCGCGGGGGGCCTCTGGCGAGCGTGCCTCATCGACGGTCCGCGCCCGCAGGCGAGGACCGCTTCGGAGGGACCAGGGACGAGCTCAGTGCTCACCCGCCGGTGCCCTGTGTGTCGGAGGCTGCGCGGCGAGGTCATCGTGCCTCGCTCCGGGTGAACGTGGCGAACACGACCATGGCGGCGATTCCGACAGCGGCCATGACGACTCCCATCGGGAGCGCGCTGCCCGCGCCTGCGAGGCCGACCAGCGGAGCCGTGAGTCCACCGATCAGGAACTGCCCGGTGCCCAGGAGGGCGGAGGCGCTGCCGGCGACATCCGGATGGTCGGTCAGCGCCAGCGCCGTCGAGTTCGGAAGCACGAGGCCGACGCCCGAGACCGCGAGGAACAGCGCCGGCAGCAACCCGGGAAGGCCGAGCCCGAGCAGGATGACCGTGAGCACCGCCGCTCCGCCGGTGGCGACAGCGCCCAGCCCGATGCGCAGGAGCGGGCGCGGGCCGAGCCGTTTCACGAGCAGCGCGCTCGTCTGTGAGGCCGCGACGATGCCGGCCGCGTTGACCCCGAACACCGCGCCGAACAGCTGCGGCGAGAGCCCGTAGATGTGCTGCAGCACGAACGGGGATCCGGAGATGTAGGCGAACATGGTCGCGAACGCCAGCCCGCCGGCCAGGGCGTACCCCACGAACGCGCGGTCGCGGAGCAAGTGGCGGAACGTGCGCCCCATCGCGGTCAACCCGGGCGGACGGCGGCGTTCGGCCGGCAGCGATTCCGGCAGGCCTACGGCGCTGACGATGAGCAACAGCAAGCCCAGCGCCGTCAGCACCACGAACACGCCACGCCACGTGGTCGCGCGGAGCAGCCCCGCTCCCAGGGTGGGCGCGAGGACTGGCGCGAACCCGGTCACCAGCATCAGGAACGCGAACAATCGCGCGGCGGCGGTACCTGACCGCAGGTCGCGAACCACACTGCGGGCGATGACCACCCCCGCGGCGCCGCACAGCCCCTGAGCCAGCCGCAGCGCGATGAGCACCCACACCGTCGGCGCGACCGCACACAGCAACGAGGCCACCGTGTAGCCCGCGAGACCCACCAACAGCGGCGGCCTGCGGCCCAACACGTCTGAGACCGGTCCGGCCAGCAGCTGGCCGGCCGCCAGCCCCACCAGGCAGGCGGTGAGGGTCAGCTGCACCGCGGCGGCCGAGCTGGCGAGCGTACGGGTCACCGACGGGAGAGCCGGCAGGTACATGTCCACCGACAGGGGGGCCAGCGCCGTCAAGCCGCCGAGCACCACGACGCGGCGAACCGGCACCCGCGTGGTCGCGGAGACGGGACGCTCGCTGCGGTCCGTCGCCATCAGTCGCTGGGGTTCAGCGCCACAGTCGCTGGCTTGCCAGGGCCGCTCCCTGCGCCAGCGCGTCGAGCTTCGCCCACACCAGGGAGGGGTGGATGCGTCCGCCCAAGCCGCAGTCGCTTCCGGCGATCACGTTGTCCCGACCGACCGTCTCGGCGTAACGGACGATGCGGTCCGCCACCACCTCGGGGTGTTCCACCACATTGGTGGCGTGGGAGACGACACCGGGGATGAGGATCTTGCCGTCAGGAAGCTTCGTGTCCCGCCAGACCTTCCAGTCGTGCTCGTGCCGCACGTTCCCGGCCTCGACAAGGTACGCGCCCGCGTTGACGCGCAGCATGACGTCCACGATGTCGGTCAGGGGGAGATCGTGCACGTGCGGTCCGTGCCAGCTGCCCCAGCACATGTGGTACCGCACCCGATCCTCGGGGAGACCGCGCAGCGCGTGGTTGAGCGCGTCCACGGTGACATTGGCGAACCGGCGGTACTGCTCCACGTCGACGGAGTCGGCCACCGCATCCCAGTTCTCGGCGAGCCCCGGATCGTCGATCTGCAGCACGAACCCGGCATCGACGATCGCCTTGTACTCCTCGTGCATCGCGTCCGCGATCGCGAAGAGAAACTCCTCCTCGTCGGGGTAGTGGCGGTTCTGCCCCCGGCCGACGCTCTCGGGGGAGACGGACGTCATGAAGGCCTCGGCCACGTCGACGCCTTCGAGGGCACCCTCGAGGTCGTCGATGTCGCGGCGCAGCGCCTCGTGTCCCCGATAGGAGACCGGCCCGGTGAACGTCGTCGCCATCGGCACCGGCGCCGTCTCGGACTCGATCGGTGGCATCAGGTCGGGGACGACCTCTTCCCGGTAGAAGTCGGCGAACGCCGTCCAGTCTTTCCGATCGGTGAGGTCGAGCCTCCGTGCTACCAGCGTCCCGGACTCCTGCGGCTCGAGACCGGGCGCGTCCGGCCGCCGCGTCTCCCATCCGCCGAGCCGGTTGTAGATGTAGGTCATCCAGGCGCCGTAGTCCACCTGCCCCCGGGCGGCCTTGCCGTATTCTCCGTCGCCCGCGATGTCGACGCCGGCGTCGGCCTCGCGGCGCACCACGTCATGGACGGCCGCGCGAAGCCGTGACGCGTACTCCCGCTCGTCGTGGCCCCGGCCGCTCCACTGGTTCCGGTCGAACTCGAGCAGCTCCTCCGGCCGCGGCAGGCTCCCCACATGCGTCGTGAGAACCCGATCGGTACTGCGCTGCATCGCGGTCGCTCCCTCCGGTCGGCTCCGCTCCACCGTCGAGGCGATCCTATGTCCGAGAGGCAGGCAGGCTCGCTGCGTCATTCCGTGTGGCGGGGAACGCCGGCGCCCGTTCGACGACGTCGCTCCACCGACCGGCGGAGATCCGTTCGTGTGGTCCGGCCGTGCAGCGTTGCTCGCGCACGGACCGCAGGCGCGGATCACGGTCGCAGGCCGGGCTGCCCGCCCAGGCCGCTTTCCCGGGCGTGTCAAACAGAGTTGACAGACCCACGCTAGGCAACGTAGGTTGACAGACATGGCGGATACGACGCAAGTGGCATCCGATGCCAGCAGCCGAGACCCCGCCGTGGGGCTACGGGCCGTGCGCGCCCTCCGGGGCCTGGTCGAGCGCCTGGAGGAGCTCCAGGTCGGCAACGCCCGCGACCAGGGCTGGACGTGGCAGGAGATCGCCCAACTACTGGGCGTGACCAGGCAGGCGGTGCACAAGAAGTACACCAGCGGCCGCGGGCTGCTGCGGCGAAAGGACTGAGCATGTTCGAACGGTTCACCCGGGACGCCCGCCAGGCGGTGATCCACGCCCAGGAGGAGGCCCGCGAGCTGCACCACGGTCACATCGGGACCGAGCATCTGCTGCTCGGCCTGCTGGACCAGCGGGAGACGCAGGCATGCCAGCTCCTCTCCCAGGTAGGGCTTACCAGGGAGCAGGCGTTCGAGGCGATCGTAAGGTACGTCGGCACCGATGAGCTCGACGCGGACGCTCTCGAGACACTGGGCATCGACCTGGACGCCGTACGAGAGAAGGTCGAGGCGGCCTTCGGCAGCGGCGCCCTGGACAAGCCGTCGCGATGGGGTGGCAGGCGCGCGCCGAGTGGCCATATCCCCTTCACGCCCCGGGCCAAGAAGGTCATGGAGCTGTCCCTGCGGGAGGCCGTGTCCCTGAAGCACAACTACATCGGGGACGGCCACATCCTCCTCGGCCTGCTCCGCGAGGGCGAGGGCCTGGCCGTGAAGGTCATCCGCGATCAGGGTATCGACGCCGAGGCCGTCCGCCGCGACATCAAGGCCGCTCTGACGTGAGGCAGTGGTCGATGCCGCGGTCCGCGCGGCCGAGTGCGCCGCGCTCGCCGCGCGGGACACGCGAAGATCCGTCCCTGTGGTCCAGTCGTAGAGCGTTCCTCGTGTTCGGACCGCAAGCGCGGATCATGGTCGCGCGCGCCGCGTGACGGGTGGTCGGTGCCGCGGTTCGCGCAAGCCGGCAGTCTTCAGCGACACCGGTACGCCTGTCTGGTCCAGGTGACGCCGATCGAGGCGAGGACCACGCACCCAATGCCCATCCACTGACCGCCATCCAGGGTCTCGCCCAGGACGACGAGTCCGGCGAGCGCGGCGACGGCGGGTTCCAAGCTCATCAGCACCCCATACACGCTCGCGGGGATGCGCCGGAGGGCCTCGAGGTCGACGGAGTAGGGAACGAGTGAACAGGCCAGCGCCACCCCCAGCCCGCCGAGGAGGACCACCGGCTGGGCCAGGGCGGCGGGACCTGCCTCCGCGACACCCGCGGGTACCGCGAGGAGTGCCGCCCACGCCAGGGCCAGCGCCAGACCACCGCCACCGCGGGTGCGGGCGCCGACTCCAGCGCCCCCGGCTGGTAGACGAGGGAGTCGAAGAAGATCATCCGCAGGTGCGCGCTCGGCGGCTTGCGGTCGCCCGCGGTCGTCGTGATGACGACGCCCCGCAGCCCGAGCTGGGTGACCAGGTGCGTGAGCTGCTCGACCGCGAGGTCCGGGTGCTGCAGGGGCGCCTGCCCGACGCCGACGAGCCGCTCCGGCGCCGCGGCGCAGACCTCGGCCGTGCGCTCGTTGACGGCACGCGCGATGCGCCGCGCCAGCTCGGGCTCGGCCCAGTCGTCGTGGTGCGGCGACAGCGGGCTGACCAGCTGGATGTCGACCCGGGCACGGTCCATCGCGGCCAGGCGGGCGCCGAGGTCGGTGAGGGCGGGGGCGAGCTTTTCGAACTGCTCGTGGTTGACCCGCGTCGACGCCTCGCCGAAGGTCTCGGTGTTGAACGCCCGGGCCGCCGCGGCCCCAGCGTGCCCCTCGGCGAGCCGGTCGGCCTCGGATACGAGGACATGCGCGTGGACGTCGATGGTGGCGACGGTCACCGCGGACCGTCGCCCTCGAGACCCAGGATGGCGACCGCCCGGCACCAGCCGCCGCTCGCGCCCTTGATCTTGACTGGGAAGCAGGAGACCCAGAAACCGCGTGGCGGCAGCGACGCGAGGTTCGCGAGCTTCTCGATCTGGACGTACTCGTGGTCGATGCCGACCCGGTGTGCCTCCCAGAGCAAGGAGCGGTCTCCGGTCCGGGCGAACTCCCGTGCGACGTAGGGGTTGCCGCGGTCGAGGCCGGGGGCGTCGGTGCCGATCACCCGGACCCCTGCAGCGATCAGCCAGCGCACCGCGTCGGCGCCGAGGCCCGCGTAGTCGTCCCAGTACAGCGCGGTCCCGAAGTGCTCGTCGTGACCGAACATGCAGCACACGATGTCTCCGGGCGACAGCGGCGCGCCGGTGGCGTCGACCGCCCGCCGCACCTCGGCCGCGTCGACCCGGGCCCCGGGGGCGTGCCCGCGCAGGTCGAGTACGACCCCGGGCGCGAAGAAGTCCGCGAGCGGGAGCTCGTCGACCGTCTTGGCCCGCTCGCCCCCGCAGGTGGGGAAGTAGTGCCAGGGGGCGTCGACGTGCGTGCCGGCGTGCGTGGTGAGCCGGAGGAACTCGGCGCCGAGCCCCTTGCCGTCCGGCAGGTCCTCCGGCTCGGCGCCGAACATGGCCTTCATGTCGCCGAGCGTCTGGGTGTGGTCGCTGTGCCGGCCGGGCCGGGCACGGGGCAAGGCGACCGGCGCGACACCGGCGACCACCGTGTTCGTCAGCTCACCGATCCCCTCCACCGTGAGCGTCACGGTGTCCCCGGCCCGTAGGGGCGGCGGGTCCTCGCGCCCGCGGCGTCCCCACAGCTCGGCCAGGCATCCGGAGCCGCAGGTGCCGGAGCCGAGCACGTCGCCCGGCCGTACCCAGGTGCCCCGCGATGCGTACGCGACGAGCTCCGCGAAGCTCCACGCCATGTTGGCCAGCGTGTCGTCGCCGAGCTCGACGCCGTTGACCGCCGCGCGCATGTCGAGATCGAGCCGGTCCCCCGAACGGTACGGCTCGAGCTCGTCCGCGGTGACGACCCACGGTCCCAGCGTGTTGGCGAAGTCCTTGGCCTTGCACATCCCAAGGCCGAGTCGCAGCTCGTCGGCGCCCAGGTCGCGCGCGGACCAGTCGTTGAAGATCGTGTACCCGGCGATATGCGCGCCGGCCTCGGTGACGGTGAGGTCGCGCCCCGCCCGCCCGATGACGGCGGCGACCTTCAGCTCGAGGTCGAGCGCCCGGCATCCCGGTGGGATCTCGATCTCGTCGCCTGGCCCGTTCACCGCGTGGGTGTTGGAGAAGTAGCAGAACGGCGACGCGTACCACGTGTCAGGAACCGTCGCGTCGTCACGGTGGGTGCGCACCATGCCCTCGATGTGCTGCTCGAAGACGGAGAAGTCGCGGATCGTCGGCGGCTGGACCGGAGCGATTAGCCGAACGTCCGCCAGCCGTACCGCCGACTCCGCACCCCGCGCGGCCGTCGCGATCTCCGCACGCCGTTCCGGAGCGGCCGTCAGCAGATCGACGACATCGGTCCCCTCCGGCAGCGGCCGGACGCTGTCGCCCTCGACGACGCCGGCGCGGATCTGGCCCCGACGCTCGAACCTAGCGACGCGCATGCTCGCTCCTCCAGATCCACCGCTCCCGTGGCGTTTTCGTCGCTGTGGCGGCGGCTGGTCTTCGGGGGCGACGTTCGAGTCCGACCTCGATCTCACCTGGAACCGCCTCGTCGACGAGCTCGCGTCCCTGTGCAAAGACCACCTCCTCCGCCACGACGCACCCAGGAGGCAAGATGACTGATGCCGGGTTGTCACGGCGGCCGCCCGCACTCACGCTCCGCTAGTGCGCGCGGCGCCGGCCGCGGCGCTACGGGCGCTGGTGAGACCAGCGAATTAGGACGGTCCTCCGGCGTAGGTGGCCCCGTCGCCGAGCTCGGCCTCCAGGCGTAGCAGCCGGTTCCACTTGGCCGTACGCTCCGAGCGCATGGTGGAGCCGACCTTGATCTGCCCGGCACGCCACCCCACCGCCAGGTCGGACAGCCAGTCGTCCTCGGTCTCGCCGGAGCGGGCGGACAGCACGGTCCGGTACCCCGCCTCGCGGGCTCGGCCTACGACGGCACGCGCCGAGCTGAGCGTGCCGGTCTGGTTGGGCTTCACGAGGACAGCGTTGGCCACGTGCTCGGCGATGCCGCGCTCGAGGCGGGCCATGTCGGTGACGAAGAGGTCGTCACCGAGGAGCTGACGGTCGCCCAGCTTGCTCGTGGCCTGCCGCCAGCCGGCCCAGTCGTCCTCGTCGAGCGGGTCCTCGATCGACACGATGGGATAGGCCGTGCACCATTCCGCCAGCTCCTCGACAAGCTCGTCGGCGGACAGTACCCGGTCGTCGGCGGCGAGGGCGTACCCGCCGTCCGAGGCGAACTGGCTGGCCGCCACGTCGATCGCGATCCCGACCTGCTCGCCCGGTACCAATCCAGCGCGCTCGATCCCCCGAGCCAGCAGCTCCAGGGCGCGCCGGTTGGACGGCAGGGGAGGGCCGAGACCTCCCTCGTCCGCCACCAGGGCGACCGGCAGGCCATCGGCGGCCAGCACCTCGGCGGTGCTCGCACGTACCCGCCCGGCCCACTCGATCGCCTCACGGAAGCTGCGGGCGCCGAGCGGAACCGCGAGGAAGTCCTGGACATCGATGGCGCGCCCGGCGTGGGCGCCGCCGGAGATGATGTTCACCATCGGCAGCGGCAGCAGCGGTCGGCCGTTCTCGCAGGTGACGTGCTCGTAAAGCGGCCGCCCGGCCGCCGCGGCCGCGGAGCGGGCGGCGGCGACGGAGACAGCGAGGACCGCGTTGGCGCCGAGGCGCCCCAGGTCCTGCGTGCCGTCGAGGGCGCGCAGCGCGCCGTCGAGCCCGACCTGGTCGCTGGCGTCGTACCCGCGGACGGTGTCGGCGATCTCGCCGGTGACACCCGCGACGGCGCGCAGCACCCCGGCGCCCGCGTAGCGTGCCCCACCGTCGCGCAGCTCCCGCGCCTCGTGCCGCCCCGTGGAGGCCCCCGACGGCACGGTCGCGGCGCCCCGCGCCCCGCCGGCGAGCACGACCGCGCAGCCGACCGTCGGCTTGCCCCGGGAGTCGAGCGCCTCCCACGCGAGGAGCCGGGCGATCGACGTGTCGGTCATCCGAGCATCGCCCAGAGGTCGAGGACGCCCCCGGCCCCGTCGAGCAGGACGCGGCGGCCGAGGGCGCGTACCCGCTCCTGGCCGCGCGCGGTGAGGTACCCGGCCGGGCTCTTGCCGTCGACGCGGGCGAGCAGCAGGCACCCGACCTGGCGGACGAGCTGCGCCGGGTCGTACGCCGTGCCCGCGAAGGCGTCGAGGAACTCCCGTGCGCATGCGCCGTACGCGCCCGCCGCCTCCGGCCGGTGCACGGACTTCAGGAGCAGGTGGGTGAGCAGGAAAGCGGGGTCGAACGTCGGGTCCCCGACGTGGGCGACCTCCCAGTCGAGCACCCACATCCGCCCCCAGCCCGTGAGCACGTTCTTCGGACTGAAGTCACCGTGGACCAGACAGGCCCGGGTGGCGAGCATCTGCTCGACGGTGGCGTCGACGACCGCCGCGACGTCGCCGTGACGGGCCGCCGCGGTGCGGTGAAAGGGGTCCACACGCAGCTGCGTGAAGGCGGTACGGTCAGCGAAACCGTCGCGGAGTGCCGGGTCGTCGGCGGTCCTGCGCTGCCACGCGCCGAGCATCTGACCCAGCCGGCGCGCCACGGTGGGGTCGACGGCGCCGCCGAGCAGGTCGTCACGCCAGTTGGTCCACGAGCGCGGCGCGCGCCGCAGCACCAGGTAGCCGTCGGCCAGGTCCACGACCTCCGGTACAGATCCCGGCGTCAGCGAGGCGGCGAGGCGCAACGCCCGCGCCTCGGTGGCGATCCGCCCCGGGTCCGCCAGCCACTCCTCACTTACCCGCAGCCGGCCGAGTGCCCGCTTGACCACCAGGTCGACACCCGGTCCCGTCACCGCGAACACCTCACCCGAGACGCCTCCGGCCAGCGGCTGGACGTCCAGACGCGCGCCGTCCGGGACCAGCCCGCGCCGGGCGAGCTGGTCGAGGGCGGTCACGGTCCCGCCCTTCGTAGGCGCCGCCGGCCCGAGCCCGGCGCTTCGGGGCTCATCACACGGCTATCCTGCCAGTCCTCGCGGAGGGCCTGAGAAACTCGCGTGTATGGGAGACGACGCCAGGAGCCTGCGCTACCAGCTCGTGGACCGGCTCGTCGCCGCGGATCGCGTCCGCACCGGGCGCTGCACGAGCCGGATGCCGGTGAGCTGTCCGCGGTCGGCGCGGCCGCCGAGCGAGACCTCGTACCGGCCCTCGTCGCGTTCCCCGGGTTGGCATTCACGATGATGGTCGTCGGGGAGAAGGCGCTGGCGACGCTCGTCCGCCCCGAGGGGGCTGCCAAGGAAGACACGGATGCGTTCGAGGTGGGCGTACGCGCTTTTGGCCCGGGCAATGGCTACGACCAAGCTCACCGTGACGGTGCCCAGCGAGCTCGCTGACTATATGAAGCAGCGGGTCGAGGCGGGGGAGTTCGAGTCCGTGTCTGCTTTCGTGACCCGAGCCGGGGAGGCGATGCGGGACTTCGAGCCGTTGGATCTCTTCATCGCCAGCATGGTGGCCGAGACGGGGGAGCCAGACGAGGGAGCCCGTGCGTGGGCGGAGGAGGCCATCGCGAGGGCCAGGAGGGTGCGGCGTGGTGGTTAGTCTCTCGGCGCGAAGGCGGCGCGCCGAGAGTGGCTCCTCGTCGGCGGTGACCTTCGTGCTGGACGCAGGGGCGTTGATCGCGTTGGAGCGGGCGGACCCGGTCATGACGAGCCTGTTGATGGCCGTACGCGCTCGTCGGGCACGTGTGATCGTTCCTGATGCCGTGGTGGCTCAGGTGTGCCGGGGAGGTGTTGGCCGACAGGCCCGTGTCTCTGCTCTGCTTGGTTTGCGGCCGGAACAGTGCTCGAAGGTGTCCCTCGACACCACGGCGGCCCGGCGGATCGGAGTCAAGATCGCCGAGTGCGGGCATACGGACATCGTCGACGTCCATGTCACATTGGTGGCCCATGATGACGAGGCGGCGGTCGTCACGTCCGACCGTCACGACATCCTGGCGGTGGATCCTGGGATGAAAGATCTGATCGTCGACATCTGATCCAGACACACCGCTGATCGCCGGCGTCGACCCTTCACCGGTCATGCGCGCTCAGGCGATGCGCCGGTGCCGCGCCGCTCTCGCCGCCGGCCGTGTCCAGCCTGGCCTCGGGACGCCGCCGACACTGGATATCCGGACAAGTCGTTCGACCACGTTGTCTCCATCAACAACCTCCTCTTCTGGGATGCCCTTCCCGCGGGGTTCTGGGAACTCCGCCGTCTACTGCGACCCGGCGGGACCATCGTGGTCGCCTTCCACAGCCGTTGCTCGCCGGTCCGCCACGAACGCCGCATCGGGTTGCCCGAGGAGGACGCCGAACGGGCCCGCGACTCGATGGCGGCGATCGTCGGCGAGGTCGAGCGGCAGGACCTGGAGCGTCTGATGGCGTTCACCGCTGTCCGCTGAGGGGACTGCCGGCGGTGTGGCCGACAATGCGTGGGTGGACTCCACGAAGACGATCGATGCGACGGACGTGATCGCGGGCGCCGACTGTGTTCGGCGGACGCTCGGGCGAGCCGCCGAGCGGGATTGGTCGGCGGCACAGGTGCCCCACCTGTCGTGGACGGTCGCGCAGACCGTGGCCCACACCGCCGAGGCCGTGCTGTGGTGCGGCGTCGACCTGTCCGCCGCGGGAGCGGAGATCCGCGCATTGCGGCTCCGCGTCGATTCCGAGGCCGCGCCCGACGAGCTGCTCCGTACGATCGGCGGCGTCGCCCAGACACTGGCGTACGTGGTCCGAGCGGCGCCGCCCGGCGCGCGTGGCTTCGACCCCGACGGTCCCACGGATGCGTCCGGTTTCGCCGCCATGGGCTGCGACGAGCTGCTGATCCACGGCTGGGACGCCGGCCGCGGGCTCGGCGTCGAGCTCCAGCCTGACGAGAGGCCGCCCTGCCCGGGCAGCCGAGACAGGGGCGGTGGCGGTGGCACGTCGCCCCGCTGGCCGACTGGGCCGGCACGCCACCAGCCCCCTGACATCCGCAGGTCCGGGGTAGCACGGCCGTCCACGCACACACCAGCTACCCGCAAGTCGTGCGCGATCGGAACCCATTAGGCGGGTGTGATCGCTCGCCGGACCACTGCCTGGTAGTCCTCGATCAGACCCGGCAAGACGTGTAGGTGCACAACCCGCCCAGCTGGCTTGTCCACAATGCCGACGACCTCAGCCACGGCCGGCGCGTCTTGATCACCAGCGACGATGATGGCGCCGGGCTCGATGACCTCCGGGTCTCGCGCTTCACGCAGGAAGGCCCATACGTGGCCAGTCTCGTCTTCATCCATGAGGTCACAAACGATCCTCGGGATGCTTCCTCCTCTTTACTGTCTGACTGGCAAGCCCGCTTGGCCACGGTCTTTTCGGCGGTGCCCGGCAGGTTGCCCGGCATCCGGCGGCGGTTGAAGGAGCGGTGACAGTGAGCGGGTCGGACGAGGTCATGGCCAGGATCACCGAGGCGGTGACCTTCCGCAGAAAGGGTGACAACGAGTCGGCTCGGGTGGGCCTCGAGGCGGTTTGGACGGAGATCGGCCCGGATGGGGATCCTTTCCACAGGTGCGTACTGGCGCATTACATGGCCGACGCGCAGGACGGCCCCCGCGAGAAGCTGCTCTGGGATCAGCGAGCTCTCGACGCCGCCGGCTCGCTGACGGACGAGCGGGCGAAGGAGTACCACGCCTCCCTCTCGGTTCGCGGCTTCTACCCCTCCTTGCACCTGAACCTGGCACAGGACCACCACTTGCTGGGCGACGAGGCGCGGGCCAGGGACCAGATCGAGCGCGCGAAGGAGGTGGCGCACCTGCTCGGAGACGACGGGTACGGCAACACGGTGAGGTTCGCGATCGCACGGCTCGACGCCGAGATCGGGGCCGGCGGTCCCTGAGTCGAGGTGGCGGCGCGCACGGGCGGGGGCCGCCGCACCCATCCTCCTTCGCTCGGGATACGATACATGAGGTTAGGCTGGCCTAAGTCAACCGATCTGTCGCGTGGAAGGGTGAGCTCGGTGAAGCGGACCGCTCGGGTCGTGGCCGCCGCTGGGGTGGTGGGTGTCGTGACCGCGCTGGCCGGATGCGCGGGAGGTGCCGGAGGTGCTGGGCCGTCGGACGATACGACGATTACGCTGTACAACGGCCAGCACGAGTCGACGACGAAGATGCTGGTCAGCGCATTCGAGAAGGATACGGGCATCGACGTCAAGGTCCGCTCGGGCGAGGGACCCGAGCTGGCGAACCAGATCATCCAGGAGGGCTCGGCCTCGCCCGCCGACGTGATCTACACGGAGAACTCCCCGGCGCTCACGCTGCTGTCGGAGAGGGGGTTGCTCGCGAAGACCGACAAGGCGACGCTGCGCAAGATCCCGTCGAAGTACAACTCGCCGAACGGTGACTGGGTGGGGGTCGCCGCCCGCGAGACCGTCCTCGTCTACGACCCGAGGACGCTCACCAAAGACGAACTGCCGCACTCGATCCTGGACCTGGCGAAACCGAGGTGGAAGGGCAAGGTCGGGATCGCCCCGACCGAAGGTGACTTCCATCCTGTCGTGACCGCGGTACGGGTACTCGAGGGCAAGCACAAGGCGCAGACCTGGCTGAACAACCTTGCCGACAACGCGAAGAGCTACAACGAGAACGAGGGCATCATCAAGGACGTCAACCGCGGCAACCTGGCGGCCGGGGTGATCAACCACTATTACTGGTTCCGCATCCGCGACGAGATGGGTGCGGACGCCATGCACGCCAAGCTCTACTACTTCGGCCACCACGACCCGGGTGCGCTGCTCAACATCTCGGGGGCCGGGGTGCTGAAGTCCAGCGACCACAAGAAGGCCGCGCAGCGCTTCCTCGCCTTCCTCGCGGGCAAGCAGGGCCAGGGGGCCATCGCGGACAGCGACGACTTCGAGTACACCCTGAACCCCGACGTCCAGCCGAACCCGGCGCTGAAGCCGCTCGACCAGCTCGACCCGCCGAAGGTGAGTGTGGCCCAGCTCGGCGACGGAAGCGAGGCGCTCAAGCAGATGCGGAAGGCCGGTCTGCTGTGACGAGTGCGGGGTGCCGGTGAGCACGGACGTCCTGCGACGCCCCGCGCGGGTCCGGCCCGGACGGGGCGGTGGAGGACGTACGCGGCCGCCGCTCCGGCTGGTCGCCCTGGCCGTGGCCGTCGCGTTGCTCGCGCTGCTTCCCCTGTTCTTCGTCATCGCCCAGGCGGTGGCGGTCGGCTGGAGCGAGGCCGTCCGCCTGCTCGTCCGTCCCCACGTCGGGGAGCTGCTGGCGAATACGGTCAAGCTCGTCGCCGTCGCGACCGCCGGCTGCGGTGTCCTCGGCGTGGGGGTGGCGTGGTGTGTCGAGCGTACGGCCCTCCCGGGCCGCCTGGCGTGGAGCGTGCTGCTCGCGCTGCCGATCGCGGTACCGGCGTTCGTCAACAGCTACGGCTGGGTCTCCCTGACCTCGTCGGTCCAGGGGTTCGGCGGGGCGGTGCTGATCGTCACCCTGTCGTACTTCCCGCTCGTCTCGCTGCCGGTGGCGGCCGCGCTGCGGGGCATGGACCCGGGACACGAGGAGGCGGCGCGCTCGCTGGGCTGCGGACCCTGGCGGGTCTTCGTGCGGGTCGTCCTGCCGCAGCTGCGTCCGGCACTCCTCGGCGGCATGCTGATCGTCGCCCTCCACCTGCTGGCGGAGTTCGGGGCCTTCGCCATGCTGCGATTCCAGACATTCACCACCGCCATCTACGCGGAGTACCAGACTAGCTTCAACGGCCCCGCGGCCTCGATGCTCGCCACCGCCCTCGTCGGGCTCTGCGTCATCCTGCTGATCCTGGAGGTGCGCGTCCGCGGGAGCGCGAGCTACGCGCGGATCGGTGGCGGAGCCGCCCGCACCGCGCCGCGCCACCGGCTCGGCCGATGGACCGTGCCGGTGTTCGGCGCGCTCGCGGCACTCGTCGGGCTGGCGCTGGGGGTACCGATGGGCAGCCTCGCGTACTGGCTGGCGCACGGCAGCTCGGCGGCGTTCCCCGCGGGCGCGCTGGCCTCCGCGGCCGTGACGACGCTCGGGCTCGGGCTGCTCGCGGCCCTCGTCACCACGGCGCTGGCCCTCCCGGTCGGTATGCTCGCGACCCGTTACGGCGGCCGGCTGGCCAACGCGGTCGAGCGCAGTACCTACGTCGCTCACGCGCTGCCAGGCATCGTCATCGCGTTGGCCCTGGTGTTCGTCGCGATCACCTTCGTGCGGCCCGTGTACCAGACGGTCGCCCTGCTGGTCGCGGCCTACGCGATCCTTTTCCTGCCGATGGCGCTGATCAGCGTGCGGGCGGCACTCGCCCAGGCGCCGGCGGCCCTGACGGAGGCGGCGCGCGCGCTCGGCCAGCGCCCGTACGCCGTGCTGTGGCGTGTCACCCTGCCCCTGATCGCTCCCGGTCTCGGCGCCGGCGCCGCGCTGGTCTTCCTGAACGTCGTCACCGAGCTGACGGCCACCCTGCTGCTCGCGCCGATCGGGACGCACACGCTGGCTACCCAGGTGTGGGCGAACACCAGCAGCCTGTCCTACGCCGCCGCCGCCCCGTACGCCGCCCTCATCGTGGTGATCTCGGCACCCGCCACGTATGTACTCACCCGCAGACTGGGCATGATTGGGGCGGCATGAAAGGCGCGACCAACCTCACCGTGCAGGGGCTCGCCAAGTCGTTCGGCGACGTGGCAGTCCTGCGGAATCTCGACCTCGACGTGCCCGCCGGCAGCCTGACCGCGCTCCTCGGTCCCTCCGGCTGCGGCAAGACCACACTGCTGCGCCTCATCGCCGGGTTCGAGCCTCCGGACGACGGCACGGTCGCGGTCGGCGACACGGTCGTCTGCGGCACCGGAAGACCATTGCCGCCGGAGCGGCGCCGTGTCGGGTACGTGCCGCAGGAGGGGGCGCTGTTCCCGCACCTGACCACGAGCGGCAACATCACCTTCGGGCTGCCGTGGGCGGCGCGGCGCTCGGAGCGCAGGTCCGGCCGGCGGATCGCCGAGCTGCTCGAGCTGGTCGGCCTCGAGGCCGACTGTGCGGGCCGGTTCCCCGCACAGCTGTCCGGCGGTCAGCAGCAGCGGGTCGCGCTCGCCCGCGCGCTGGCGCCCGGGCCCGGGCTCGTGCTCCTCGACGAGCCGTTCTCCTCGCTCGACCCCGCCCTGCGGGCCGAGACCAGGGAGGCGGTCATCGCGGCGCTGAAGGCCGCCGGCACGACGACGGTGCTCGTCACCCACGACCAGGCTGAGGCGCTGTCTTTGGCGGAGCGCGTCGCCGTCATGCGCGACGGGCGCATCGTGCAGACCGCCGCCCCCGCGACGTTGTACCGCTCGCCGACAGACCCCGCGGTCGCGCGGTTCGTCGGCGACGCGGTCCTGCTTTCTGGCCACGTACGTGACGGGGTCGCCGAATGCGCACTGGGCCGGCTGCCCGCCCCCGCCGCCGTTGACGGCCCGGCCGAGGTGCTGCTGCGTCCCGAGCAGATCGAGCTGCGACCGGCCGGTGCCGGAGCCGGAGTCCGTGCGCGCGTGGCCGGCAGCACCTACTACGGGCACGACGCGACAGTCGAGGTGCGGCTGCTGCCGGGCGACGCGCAGGCGACAGGGTCGGCCGCGGGAGCGTCCTCCCCAGCCGCATCCGCTCAGGCCGCGTCCCTTCAAGCCGGGGTTTCACCGATCATCACGACCGTCATCGCGCGAACCGCGGGACACCAGGTTCCGCGGCCGGGGGAGGAGGTCACGCTCGACGTACACGGCGAGGCCGTCACCTACCCCCTGCCCGCGGGCTGATCGCGACTCCTGAGCGTGTCGGCGGCTACTCCTCCTCTTGTTCGGGCGCTGCTTCCTCTGTTGCTGACTCTTCCGCTGCCTCGGGCTGAACGGTGGCGAGCCCCGGCCGCCACAGCATGTCGCCGTGCTCGGCGTTCGCCGTCCGGGCGAGGATGAACAGCAGGTCGGAGAGGCGGTTCAGGTACCGCGCGGTGTACGGGTTGACGCCATCGCCGTGGTCGTCAAGCGCTCGCCACGCCGTACGCTCGGCCCGCCGCACGACCGTGCGCGCGAGGTGCAGGAGAGAGGCCGCCACGGTGCCGCCGGGGAGGATGAAGCTGCGCAGCGTCGGCAGACCCTCGTTGTGGTGGTCGCAGGCGCTTTCGAGGAACTCGACGTACGACGCGTCGATGCGGATAGGCGGATTCCTCGTCTCCGAGGAGAGCGGCGCGGCCAGGTCCGCACCGACGTCGAACAGGTCGTTTTGCACCCTGCCGAGCAGGTTGACGGTCTCACGAGTGAGTGTGCCGCCGAGTGCGAGCGCGACGCCGATGGCGGCGTTGGCCTCCTCACAGTCCGCGTACGCGTGGATGCGGGAATCGTTCTTGCTCACACGGCTCATGTCGCCGAGCGCGGTCGTCCCCTCGTCACCCGTACGCGTGTAGATCTTGGAGAGCACGATGTGGCTAGTGGATTGATCCTCGGTCATGCTGGTCACCATAGCGAGTGAGCAGGCGGTCGCGTCGCGCCTTCCCTCGGGCGGCCGCCGTGCGGGGCGAGACCGTCGGGTTGAGGGGGATCGCTCGGTGGAACGCGTCGGCTACGTCATTCTCTACGTATCGGACCTCGCCGCCTCGATCGCGTTCTACCGGGACGTCATCGGCCTTCCCCTCAAGTTCGAGGACGCGGGGTACGCGGAGTTCGGCACCGAGGGCACGCGGTTCGCGCTGTACGAGCGGCGGCGGGCGGACTGGCTGACGCATTCCAGGGTCGCGCCCGGGCCCGCCGCCGAGGTCGTGTTCGTGGTCGATGACGTCGACGCGGAGGCCCGGCGCCTGGCGGGGTTGGGCGTGCGGCCGCTGAGCGGTCCCGCCGACCGTCCCTGGGGACACCGCACCCTGCACGTCGCGGATCCCGACGGGTTCGTGGTGGAGTACGCGCAGGAGATCCCCCGCCGACGCTCACGTAAGAGGCCGCGAGTGTGACGCCGCCGCCCGCGCGGGAGCCGCGCTTCACCGGCTCCGCAGCTCGCTCAGCGAGATCGTCTGGCTCTCGGGCGGGACCTTGACGTGGAGCGGCGTCCCGAAGCCGTACAGGTCGGTGGTCGTGTCCGTGGTGGCCTTGCCGCCCTTGGGGAGGTGGACGGGGATGGATACGGCCTCCCGGCGCACCCGGTGCTGCTTGTCCAGCCAGACCTTCACCGGCATCGAGTGGCTACCCAGCATCTTCTCGACCTTGTGGATCGCTTTCCTCGTGGCCGCGTTCTTTCTTTGTTTGGCGGCCTTATCGAGGTTGACGACGACCTTGTAGCCGGTCGTGGACACTCCTCGGATAGTCTTCTCGTCCAGCTTGGTGACCTTGGACGAGTCCCTCAGGTACGCAAGGGAGTGCGTAACGGAGCGCTTGCCGCGTAGCTGCGACAGGCTGGCGCCGAACCGCTGCTTGGCGACCTTGTCGAGGTCGACCGCGAGCCACCGCGCATGGTGCGGCAGCTGCGCGCGCGTCTGCGGCGGCATTTCCACGTACTCCTTGCCGTCGGTCATCCTCATCTGCTGCGACTGCCCGTTCGGCAGTGTCATGGTGAGGGTCATCTTCCGGCCGCCGAGGTCCATCACACCCGCGCCGCTGCTGTGCACGGTATGTTCCTGGGCCCTCACCGTCGTGTCCGGGGCGATTTTCGCGGTCTTGGCCTTGGTCGTCGCGGTGTAGGCGGCGTTGACCGCCTCCAGCGGCGAGGCCGGTGTATCCTTCGCCGGTCCTGGTCGCCCGCCGGTCAGGTGTCCGCCGGCGCTTCCGCATCCGGCGAGCGTGACGGCCGCCACCGCCACGGTCGCGAGCGTTCCCGCTCGACGCATCGCGCTTCCCCCTTGCCTTGGCACCCCGACGGCTCCTTCCATTGATGTCGCGCGCAGGTCCGACGGCCCTCTGATGTCGCGCGAGCAGGAGATTACCGTCCGTGACTCGCTGGGGGATGCCGTTCGACGAAAGACGTGGGTGAGGATCTCAATCCACTCTGCTCGGTCATGAGGATCTTGTACCGGGTGCACGACTGAATTGTGAGGTGTTTGGCTGTGTGCAGGTCGGGACGCTAATCTGAGTGATGTTGTGACTCAGATTATGGAGGTGTCCTCGTGCCTGACTTGCCCCCGGACCTGCCTGGCCTGGAGCGCCGCCGCGCCGAACTGCTTGATCTGATGCGCCAGGTCGGTGATTTCCGCCGTG
>JBOHCT010000022.1:0-33763 GCA_050699055.1 Streptosporangiaceae bacterium
CCCGTCCCGCGTTCCGGGGCCCGCCCCGGCAACGTCGTCGCGGTGGCGGGGCGGCTCGGCTGGTCCGCTGCCGGCCAGGCCGTCCTGTCCAGGGGCTTCGGTACCCCCAAGGCGCTGGTGACGGCCCACCGGCGACCCGTACCTCCGTACCCCGCGGGCCCAGTCGCCGCCGAGCTCGGCGCGACCGCGATGTGCGACGTGAGCGACGGGCTGGTCCAGGACCTCGGCCACATCGCGGCGGCGAGTGGAGTTCGCGTCGAGCTCGACACCTCCGCCCTGCCCGTGGCCGAGGCGCTCGCCCAGGTCGGGGCGGCGTTCGGAGGCGATCCCCTGCGTTGGGTGCTCGCCGGGGGAGAGGACCATGCCCTCGTCGCTACGTTCCCGGACGGTACCGCGCTCGGTGAGGGGTGGACGCTTATCGGCAAGGTGGGTGAGGGCGCGGGGGTGGTCGTCGACGGCAGGCCGTACGGGGACGACGGGGGCTGGGACCACTTCCGGTGACGCAGACCTTGCTGGTGCACCTCACGGTGCCCGCAAGGAGGGCCACAAACAGGGTCTCAGAGCGTGGCGGCCGCCGTCGCCTCCGCGGGATCCGTGGGCAACTCGCGGAGGCGGCGTAGCGGTGAGAGCAGCACCGGAAGGAAGGCGAGGCTGGCGCCCGCCGTGGCGACCCACAGCGTCGGGCGTACCCCGATGAGGGAGCCGAGCGCCCCGCCGACGGCGCCGCCGAGAGGCATCGTCCCCCAGACAAGGAAGCGCATCGTCGCGTTCATCCGGCCGAGCATGCGTTCAGGACAGAGCCGCTGCCGGAAGCTGACCTGCGTCACGTTGTAGACCGCGCCGCCGACGGCGACCATGAAGAAGCCGGCGCCGGCGAGCCACAGCCGCCAGCCGTTCGCCGCGAGCGGGATGAGCAGGCCGAAGGGGGTCGAGAGCCCGACGCTCATCCAGATCGCCGGTCCCTGACCGAGCCAGAGCGCGACGCGGCGGGCGACCGCCGCTCCCGCCACTCCGCCCAGGCCCGCGATCGTGAAGAACAGGCCGACCGTACCGGCGGGAAGGGCGAGCCCGCGGGCGAGCAGCACGATCACCATGGCTTGGACCATGGTGGAGCAGAAGTTGTGCGAGCCGGTGCACGCGGCGATCGCGCGCAGCAGCCGGTGGCCGAGCACGAACCGCAGGCCTTCGAGGACCTCCCGGCGGAGGTCGCGACGCTCGGGGCGTGGCGGCTTCGGCTCTCGGCCGCGGATCAGGCCGACGCAGCCGCTGGAGGACAGGAAGCTCGCGGTCACCATGAGGAACATGAGCGGCACCGAGATCACCTGCGCGATCAGCCCGCCGAGTCCCGGCCCGGAGACGTCAGCTACGGAGTGTGACGCCTGCATCTTGGCGTTGCCGTCGACGAGCCGTTCCCTGCCCACGACGTGCGGCAGGTAGCTTTGGTCGGCCACGTCGAAGAACACGGTGAGGATGCCGACGCCGATCGCGACCGCGTACAGCTGGGCGAGGGTGAGAGCGCCCAGCGCGGCCGCCAGGGGGAGCGAGCCGAGCAGCAACCCACGCCCGAGGTCGCCCAGGATCAGCACGCCCCGACGTCGCACGCGGTCCACCCACGCCCCGACGGGCAGGCCGACGACGAGGAACGCCGCAGTGGCGCAGGTGGTGACCAGACCGACCTGGAGCGGGCCTGCGTGCAGCTCGGTCACGGCGAGCAGCGGCAGCGCGAACAGGGTGACCTGGGTCGCGAACTGGCTGATCGACACCCCGCCCCAGAGCAGCCGGAAGTCGCGATGGAAGAGCAAGCTTCTTTGATCGACCACGCCGAAAGCCTGGAGTACCAATTGGGAAAAGTCAATCATGGGCGCCTGGGTCGGTGTGGATCTCGGGCCTAGGGTGTGTGGCGTGAGTGCCGCCCAACCGTACCCGGAGCCTCCCTCGTCACGGCGGAGGCCCGCCACCGAGGCGGAGGCGCGCGCGCTGGCCTCCGCGACCCGGCTGCGCATCCTTCGCGTGTGCCTCGGCCAGGCGCTGACCAACAAGGAGATCGCGGAACGGCTCGGCCGTAACCCCGGCTCGGTGCTGCATCACGTCCGCCGCCTCGTGGAGACCGGGTTCCTCGCCGCGGAGCCGGAACGTCCCGGTCCCCGGGGGTCCCGCGAGGTGCCGTACCGCGCGACGGGGAAGTCGTGGACGCTCGACGTGCACGACCGGCGGCCCGCTCACCAGGCGATGCTCGACGCCTTCCTGGAAGAGGTACAGGGGGCCGACGCGGGGGAGACGATCCTGGCGCGGCTCGGGGTGAGGTTCAGCGACGCCGAGCGCGAGGAGTTCCTCGAGCGCGTACAGGCCATCCTCGACGAGTACGCGGACCGGCCCTCGACAGTTGGTGGCACGCCCTACTCCGTGTTCTTCGCCTTCCACCGCGACCGCCGCTGACAGGGCGCCCGGTCCGGGTTGTCTGAGCGCACGCGCCGCCGGCGGCGCGTTCCTTCGGACACATGCGTCGTGGCCTGACGCGAGCGCTCAATAGGATGCCCCTATGAGCCAGACCCCGCGGCGCGTGCTGACGATCGCCGGTTCCGACTCCGGGGGCGGCGCCGGGATCCAGGCCGACCTCAAGACCATGTTCGCGCTGGGCGTGCACGGCATGAGCGTCATCGCCGCGGTGACCGCGCAGAACTCCCTCGGTGTCCAGGGCTACTGGGAGCTGCCGCCGGAGGCCGTCCGTGCCCAGCTCGAATCCGTACTGTCCGACATTGGAGTCGACGCGGTGAAGACCGGCATGCTGGCTTCCACTCAGCTCGTCGAGGCCGTCTCCGGCGTACTCGAACGCGTCGATGCTCCCCTCGTCGTCGACCCCGTCGGCGTCTCCAAGCACGGCGACTCGCTGCTGGCTTCTGATGCCGTGCGCGCCGTGAAGGAGCGCCTGATCCCGCTCGCCACGGTCGTGACCCCGAACCTGTGGGAGGTCGGCCAGCTCACCGGGGTCAAGGTGCTGGAGGAGGGTCGGCTGCGCGAAGCCGCCGAGGCAGTGCGGGCCCTGGGCCCCCGTTGGGCGCTCGTCAAGGGCGGGCATCTCGCGGGCGACCCGGTCGACCTGCTCTTCGACGGTGAACACGAGTACCGCTTTCCGTCCCGGAGGCTCGACAGGGTGCACACCCACGGCACCGGCTGCACGCTGGCGTCTGCCGTCGCGTCGCGGCTGGCCCTCGGCGATGACATGATCCACGCCGTGGGGTACGCCAAGGAGTATGTGACCGCCGCTATCGAAGCGGGCTTCCCGCTCGGGTCCGGTATCGGCCCGGTCGATCACGCCTGGCGGCGGCGCGAGGCGTGACCGGACTCTTCGATACCTCTTAACGATCATGCTTCCCTCCCAAGAGGCAGTGAGAACGGGCATCTCGGGCCCGGTGATGGCAACCTGAAAGGAGAGGGAGAACGTGATCACCGATCGGGTCGGCACCCGTTCTGGTCCCGCGCCGACATGGGTAGGACATCGGTCGGGAAGGGAGTTTCCATGGGCTATAACGTCGCGCAGAAGCTGATCTCCTCGCATCTCGTCGCCGGCGAGATGACCGCCGGTGCGGAGGTCGGGCTGCGCATCGACCAGACACTCACGCAGGACGCCACTGGCACCATGGTCATGCTCGAGCTCGAGGCGCTCGGGCTCGACCGGGTGCGAACAGAGGTGTCGGCGCAGTACGTCGACCACAACCTGCTGCAGACCGACGAGCGCAACATGGCCGACCACCTGTTCCTGCGCTCGGCGTGCCAGCGTTTCGGGCTGTGGTATTCCAAGGCCGGCAACGGCGTGTCCCACCCCACGCACATGCAGCGCTTCGGGATCCCGGGGACGACGATGGTCGGCTCCGACTCCCACACCCCCGCCGCCGGGTCGCTCGGCATGCTCGCGATCGGTGTGGGTGGGCTCGAGGTCGCGATGGCCATGGTCGGCGAGCCGCTCTATATCAAGATGCCCGAAATTTGGGGGGTACGGCTGACCGGCGAGCTGCCGCCGTGGGTGAGCGCGAAGGACGCCGTCCTCGAGATGTTGCGGCGCCACGACGTGAAGGGCGGCGTCGGGCGGATCGTCGAGTACTACGGGCCGGGCCTCGCGAACCTCACCGCGATGGACCGCCACGTCATCGCGAACATGGGCGCGGAGCTCGGCGCGACGACCACGGTGTTCCCCGCGGACGACAAGGTACGGGATTTCCTGCGCACCGAGGAGCGCGAGGACGACTTCGTGGCGCTGCTCGCCGACGGGGACGCGGGGTACGACGTCCGCGATGAGATCGACCTGTCCTCGCTCGAGCCGCTCATCGCGAGACCCAGCTCGCCAGGCCACGTCGTACCGGTCCGTGAGGTCGCGGGCGAAGACGTCAGCCAGGTCGTCGTCGGCTCGTCGGCCAATCCCGGCCTGCGCGACTTCGCTATCGTCGCCGCCATCGTGAAGGGCCAGCAGGCCCACCCGAAGGTTTCCCTCGACGTCAATCCCACGTCACGGCAGATCCTCCAGGACCTCACCAAGATGGGCGGCACCCTCGGCCTGATCCAGGCCGGCGCGCGCATCCACCAGTCGGGGTGCATGGGCTGCATCGGCATGGGGCAGGCGCCGGCCATCGGCCGCAACAGCCTGCGTACGTTCCCGCGGAACTTTCCAGGGCGGTCGGGGACGAAGGAGGACTCGGTCTGGCTCTGCTCGCCGGAGACCGCGGCGGCCGCGGCGCTGATGGGCGAGATCATCGACCCACGCGACCTCTCGGAAAAGCTCGGCATCGACTGGCCGGAGATCGAGCTGCCCGAGCGGTCCAGCGTCAACACGGGGATGCTGGAACCTCCCCTGTCGCTCGAGGAGGCGCGTACGATCGAACTGGTCAAGGCCCCCAGCATCGGGTCCCTGCCAGACCTCGATCCGTTGCCCGACGAGATCCGGGCACCGGTGGCGATCAAGGCACAGGACAACATCTCCACCGACGAGATCCTCCCGGCCGGAGCGCGGGCGCTGCCGTTCCGCAGCAACATCGCGAAGATCGCCGACTTCGCCTTCGAGCAGGTCGACGAGGGGTACGTGGAACGCGTCCGGGAGACCCAGCACTCCAGCGGGCACGTCATCGTCGGCGGCGTCAACTACGGCCAGGGTTCCTCACGCGAGCACGCGGCTATCGCGCCTCGATACTTGGGACTGCGCATGGTGATCGCCAAGTCGTTCGCCCGCATCCACTGGGAGAACCTCGTGAACTTCGGCGTCCTGCCCGTGGTGTTCGCCGACGAGAGCGACTACGACCGCATTGATCGAGGGGACGAGATCGCTGTCGAGAGACTTCGCGACGCGCTCGTGACGGGGGAGGAGCTGACGCTGCGCGACGTCACGAAGGGACACACGTTCGTCGTGCGTCATCTCCTGTCGGACCGACAGGTGAACATGGTGCTCGCCGGGGGACAGATCCCGTTGCTCAAAGCCCCTTCGTGAACCTCGCGGCCCTCGGGCTAGGGGGCTACCTTGCCTGCCTTGATGCAGGATGTGCACACGTTGAGCCGTTTGCGGGCGCCGCCGACCCGTACGCGGACCGCCTGGATGTTGGGGTTGAAGCGTCGGCGGGTGCGGCGGTGAGAGTGCGAGATGTTGTTGCCGAACCCGGGACGCTTGCCGCAGACGTCGCAGACGGATGCCACGGAAACTCCCTATAACGGTGACCGATCGCGTGGAACAGGCATTGAGGCTATCCGACGCCGGTCGTCGGCCGCCAATCGGTGCCTCTGTCGTGGGGTTGTCGTGGGGTTGTCGTGGGTTGTCTCCCCGTGGCGCTACGCTGCGACCGGCCCGGCAGACGGCTCAGGGGGCGGGCCATGGCCTGACCTCCCATGCCGGCCCTGACCGGCCCGGGCCGGCGACGACAGGAGGGGAGCGTGCTCGAGACCCTCGACGCCGAGGCGGTCCGCCGGTGGTGCCACGCCGCGGCCGACGTGCTGGCCGGTGCGCGGGACGAGATCGACGCGCTCAACATCTTCCCCGTCCCGGACGGGGACACCGGCACCAATCTCCACCTCACTATGGTCGCCGCGGCCAAGGCCGCCGACACCGCTCTCGAGCACGCGCCGCAGCAGGCCTGGGACGAGGTCACGCGGGCGGTACTGCTCGGGGCGCGGGGCAACTCTGGCGTCATCGTGAGCCAGGTCCTACGCGGTCTCGGTGACGTACTCGGGGACGCCCGCCCCTGTCGGGGGACGGCTCTGCGGGAGGGTCTGCGCTACGGCACCGAACTCGCCTACACCGCCGTGGCGCACCCGGTCGAAGGGACGGTGCTCTCGGTCGCGCGAGCCGCCTCCGACGCTGCGGGGCGGGTCGCCGACGAGGGCCTCGCGCCGGTGGCACGAGCGGCCGCCGAAGGGGCCCGGGTCGAGCTTGCCGCCTCCCCGGACCGGCTCGACGTGCTGAGACGCGCCGGGGTGGTGGACGCCGGCGGCGCGGGGTTGTCTCTGATCCTCGACGCTCTCCTCGGTGTCATCACCGGCGAGGAGATCCCCCCTGTGGTCGGGCCGGCATCGCGGCCGCCCGCTCCCGCGGCCCCGTGCTTCCCGGCAGGTGCCGGCTGCGCGGCGCGGTACGACGGTCCCGCCTACGAAGTCATGTACCTCCTCGACACCGATCGCGGCGGCGCGGACCTTCCCGTCCTTCGGTCGTGCCTCGACTCCCTGGGCGACTCGCTCGTGGTCGTCGGCGGAGAGGGGCTGTGGAACATCCATGTGCACGTCGACGATCCCGGGGCCGCGCTCGAAGCCGGCCTCGACGCGGGGCGGCCGCACCGCATTCGGGTCTCCTACCTTCGCGGCGAGTCGCCACCGGAGGTGCGAGGATCGGGTGTCGCCGCCGTCGTGGCCGGTGAAGGGCTCGCTCGCTTGTTCCGTAACGCGGGTGCGACCCCGGTGCGCCGCGAGCCGGGACACCCGCCGCGAATCGAGGCCGTGCTCGATGCCGTACGCTCCGTTGGCGACGAGGTGACCCTGTTGCCGGGCGATCGGGGCCTACACCCCATGGCCGAGGTCGTGGCAGAGCGGGCGCGGGCCGAGGGTGTCCACGTCGCCGTTATCCCGACGAGCTCCTCTGTCCAGGGCCTCGCCGCGTTGGCGGTCCATGATGCGCAGCGGCGTTTCGACGACGACGTGCTCGCGATGACGGCCGCGGCGGGAGCGACGCGGGCAGCCGAGGTCGTGGTCGCGTCTGGTGCCGCTGTCACCAGCGTCGGCGTGTGCTGGACCGGCGACGTCCTCGGCCTCATCGAGGGCGATGTCACGGTCATCGGGTCCGCGGTGGCCGACGTTGCCCGCCAGGTCATAGACCGCATGCTGTCCGGCGGAGGCGAGGTCGTGACCATCATCACGGGCGGACCGGCCCACGCCGGCGTGGCCGACCGCCTGCGTGCCCACGTGCACCGGACGCGCCCCGACGTGGACACCCTGGCGTACGAGGGGGGAGACGCCGGTGATCCCCTCCAGTTGGGTGTGGAGTGACTGTGGGCAACATGCACGAGCCGCTGCGGCGTTTCCTCGGGGGACTCACGTCCAAGGTGCTGGCCGAGTCACTCGAGATGCATACGGCTAACGACCTGCTCCGGCACTTCCCCCGCAGGTACGCCGAGCGTGGAGAGTTGACGGACCTCAGCCATCTGCGCGTGGGTGAGCACGTCACGGTCATGGCCGAGGTCGCCCGGGTCGACAAGCGTCGGATGCGGCACCGGCGCGGCACCATCGTCGAGGCGACGGTGACCGATGGCCGGGGAAGGCTCACGCTCACCTTCTTCAACCAGGCGTGGCGCGCGGGTGAGCTCCGGGCGGGGCGCAGGGGGTTGTTCGCCGGCAAGGTGTCCGTCTACCAGCGGACTCGCCAACTGGCGCACCCCGATTACCAGCTGATCGACGACGGAGCCCAGGCAGGAGACGAAGCGGGCGCGTTCGCGGGCGCCCTGATCCCCGTCTATCCCGCGACCACCAAGCTGCCGTCATGGCGGATCGCGCAGTCGATCAGGATCGTCTTGGACACCCTCGACGTCGGCGATGACCCCTTGCCCGTGGAGGTCCGTGCGCGACACGGGCTCATCCCGCTGGCGGAGGCGTTCCATGAGGTCCATCGACCGACGTCCCGTGCCGGCCTCGGCCGCGCACGCAAGCGGCTCAAGTGGGACGAGGCGTTCGTTCTGCAGGTGGTCCTCGCGCGGCGGCGGGAGGACGCGCACACGTTCCCGGCCCGACCACGTCCCGCCCGGGACGGCGGGCTGCTTCCGGAGTTCGAGGCCCGACTCCCCTTCACGCTGACAGGGGGCCAGCGGGAGGTCGGCGCGGCGGTCGCGGCTGACCTCGAACGCGACCACCCCATGCATCGCCTGCTCCAAGGCGACGTCGGTGTGGGAAAGACCGTCGTGGCGCTGCGGGCGATGCTGCAGACTGTCGACGCGGGCGGGCAGGCGGCGCTGCTCGCGCCGACGGAGGTACTCGCCCAGCAGCACGCGCGGTCGATCCGCGACCTGCTCGGGCCGGTCGGTCAGGCGGGTGAGCTGGGCGGAGCGGAACAAGCGACGCGCGTGGCGCTGCTCACCGGTTCACAGGGGGCGGCGGCGCGACGCCGAGCGCTGCTCGACGCCGCGTCGGGGGCGGCAGGCATCGTCGTCGGGACACATGCCCTGCTCGAAGAGCACGTCCAGTTCGCCGACCTCGGTCTGGTCGTCGTCGACGAGCAGCACCGCTTCGGGGTCGAGCAGCGCGACGCCCTCCGCGAGAAGGCGGGCGACCACAGGCCGCACCTGCTCGTGATGACCGCGACCCCGATCCCGCGTACCGTCGCGATGACCGTCTATGGCGACCTCGAGGTTTCCTCTCTCACCGAGCTGCCGGCGGGACGTTCGCCGATCGCGACCCACGTCGTACCCGCCGGCGAGAAACCACACTTCCTGACGCGGGCGTGGGAGCGGCTTAGCGAGGAGGTCGCAGCCGGACACCAGGCTTACGTCGTGTGCCCGCGCATCGGTGGAGAGGGGCCACAGGACGACCTCGGGGACGAGGTCGAGGAACCCGACGAGCCTGTCGACGATGCGGGCGAGGGGCGACGGCCGGCGATCGCGGTCCTCGATGTGGCCTCCATGCTCACCGAGGGCCCGCTCGCCGGCCTGCGCCTGGAGGCCCTGCACGGCCGCATGCACCCCGACGACAAGGACGCCGTGATGCGGCGGTTCGCCGCCGGCGGTGTCGACGTACTCGTGGCCACGACTGTCATCGAGGTCGGGGTCGATGTCCCGAGCGCCACGGCCATGGTCATCATGGACGCCGATCGTTTCGGTGTATCCCAGCTCCACCAGCTTCGGGGACGAGTCGGTCGCGGTCAGGTAGGAGGTCTGTGCCTGCTCGTCACCGAGGCGACCGCCGGTACGCGGGCACGCGAGCGTCTCGACGCCGTCGCCTCGACACTCGACGGGTTCGTGCTGTCCAGGATCGACCTCGAGCAGCGCCGCGAGGGAGACGTTCTCGGCGCCGCCCAGTCCGGCCGTCGCTCCAGCCTGCGCATGCTCGCGCTGCTCCGCGACGAGGACGTTATCCGCGCGGCGCGCGATGAGGCGATCTCTCTCGTCGAGACCGATCCCGATCTCGCCGGTCATCCCGGCCTGCGCGATCAGGTCACCCAGCTCGTGGACGAGGAGCACGCCGGGTACCTCGAGAAGACCTGAGGGCCCGCGAGGGACCGGAAGAAGCGCCGCGACCGTAGGCTCGATGGCGTGACGAGCCACATGACCCCCGAGGAGTTCCGCGCGTACGGCCGCGCGGCGATCGACTGGATAGCCGACTACATGGAGCGGGTCGAGTCCTATCCTGTGCTGTCGCAGGTCGACCCGGGTGAGGTGCGCCGAGGGCTACCCGAGCATCCACCGGAGCGCGGAGAGCCGTTCGAGTCCGTCCTCGCCGACCTCGACCGCGCCATCGTTCCCGGCATCACGCATTGGCAGCATCCGAGCTTCTTCGCGTACTTCCCGGCGAACGCCTCGGGGCCGGCCATTCTCGGCGACCTCCTCTCCTCCGGCCTCGGGGTCCAGGGGATGCTCTGGGCGACGTCTCCGGCCTGCACCGAGCTCGAGACGCTGACGCTCGACTGGCTGGCCGAGCTGCTCGACCTTCCCGAGCGCTTCCGTTCCGACTCCTCCGGCAGTTCCCATTCCGCGGGTGGGGGCGTCATCCAGGACACCGCGTCGTCGGCCAACCTCGTGGCCCTGCTCGCCGCGCTCCACCGCGCGAGTGACGGTGCGGTCGGGGATGAGGGCGTGGGGCGCCGCTACACCGTCTACGCGTCGACGCAGGCTCACTCGTCGATCGAGAAAGCCGTACGCGTCGCCGGGCTCGGTGTCGCGAGTCTCCGCCTGGTCGACATCGATCCTGAGACGCAGGCCATGCGAACCGACCACCTGCGGGACATGATCGCCGCCGACCGGGAGGCGGGAGCCGTCCCCACGATGGTCGTCGCGGCGATCGGCACGACCTCGACGTGCGCGATCGACCCGCTGACAGAGGTCGGCCCGGTCTGTGCCGAATGGGGTGTCTGGCTGCACGTCGACGCCGCGTACGCCGGCGTCGCCGCGGTCTGCCCGGAGCTGCGTCAACTCAACGACGGGGTGGCGGCGTACGCGGACTCCTACTGCACCAACCCGCACAAGTGGCTGCTCACCAACTTCGACTGCGACGCCTTCTGGGTGGCCGACAGGGCCAGCCTCGTCGGCGCGCTGTCAGTGCTGCCCGAGTACCTCCGCAACACCGCCACAGAGAGCGGGTCGGTGATCGACTACCGGGACTGGCAGATCCCGCTGGGCCGCAGGTTCCGGGCGCTCAAGCTGTGGTGCGTGCTCCGGTGGTACGGCGCCGAGGGACTGCGCGAGCACATCCGCGGGCACGTCGCCCGCGCCGATGAGCTCGGCGGGTGGGTGGCCGAAGACGAGCGCTTCGAGCTGGCGACCCCACCGCGCCTCGGGCTCGTGTGCTTCCGGGTTCGTGGCTCCGACGAGGCCAACCGGCGACTCCTCGAGCTCCTGAACCGTTCAGGAGAGCTGTACCTCACCCATACCAAGGTGAACGGACGGTACGTCCTCCGACTGGCGATCGGCGGTGCGCGCACCGAGCGCAGGCACGTCGAGGCGGCCTGGAAAAGGGTCGCCGCGGCTGCCGAACCCTAGGGCGCGTCCCGGGAACGGATACTCTCGGCGCGTGCCTCGCGTCATAGCCGGGACGGCCGGGGGGAGGCGTCTCGCCGCCCCGCCGGGCCGGTCCACCCGCCCGACGAGCGACCGTACCCGTGAGGGGCTCTTCGCCTCCCTCGGCTCCATGATCGAGGGAGGCGCCGGGCTACGTGTCCTCGACCTGTACGCCGGGTCGGGGGCGGTCGGGCTCGAGGCCCTTTCCCGCGGGGCCGCCCATGTCACGCTCGTCGAGTCGGCCCCGCGCACCCTGCGCGTCCTCCGCGACAACGTTCGCCGGCTCGGCCTGCCGGGCGCGGAGGTCGTCGCAAACCGCGTCGAGCGGCTCATTCGCGGGCCGGTACCGGGCCGACCGTACGATCTCGTCTTCGTGGACCCTCCGTACGCCCTCGAGGAGGGCGCGCTCGCGACCGTCCTCGCCGCCGCGCGCGACGGCGGGTGGCTGGCGGACGAGGGGATCTGCGTCGTGGAGCGGGCCACCCGGGGCGGCGAGCCCTGGCCACCCGGCTTCGTCGCCGACAAGGTACGTCGGTACGGAGACGCGACCCTCTGGTACGGTCGCGCCGCATCCCCGCACCGAGCCGAACGGGAGCCGGACTAGTGCGTCGCGTCGTCTGCCCGGGGTCGTTCGATCCCGTCACCAACGGTCACCTCGACATCATCGGTCGTGCCGCCAGGCTGTTCGACGATGTGATCGTCGCGATCGGGATCAACGACTCCAAGCATGGCCTCTTCGCTCCCGACGAGCGCGGGGCCATGCTGCGGGAGGCCACTGCCGAGTACGACAACATCGGGGTGGAGACGTTCCAGGGTCTGCTGGTCGACTTCTGTCGCGACCACGACATCTCGATCATCGTCAAGGGGCTGCGCGCGGTGAGCGACTTCGACTACGAGCTGCAGAGTGCGCAGATGAACCACAGCCTCGCCGGTGTCGAGACCATGTTCGTAGCCACGAATCCGCTGTACTCCTTCCTGTCGTCCAGTCTGGTCAAGGAGGTCGCGCAGTTCGGCGGTGATGTGTCGGGGCTGGTGCCCGACGTCGTGCGCAGACGCCTCGTCGAGCGGCTGTCCGACGCCGACTGACGTGGAGCGATAGGGTCGAGGTGTCGATCCTGCTCCGCACTCCGGTATCCTTCGCAGCGGCCCGAAGCCGTCGGACACGGATCCGCTATGTCCTATGACGTCAAGAACACCGCCACGCGCCTCGACCCGCGTGCCTCGCTCGTGCTCGACACGCGAGCGCTGGGGCATCGCCCGGGGGCGATGCGGACGGCATCCCGGACCGTCGCGGCGCCCGCCGCCCTCGCCATCGAGATGGTCGGCGTACCCGAGGGCGCCGACGTCGAGCTCGGCCTCCGTCTCGAGTCGGTGATGGAGGGCGTGCTCGTGTCCGGCACGGCCCGTGTGCCCCTGGCCGGCGAATGCGCGCGTTGTCTTGATCCGGTCGTTTCCTCGCTCGAGGTGGAGTTCCAGGAGCTCTACGCCTACGAGGGGGCGGCGGCGGTGGAGGAAGACGAGCACCGCGTTGAAGGCGACCTGCTCGACCTCGAGCCGGCCCTTCGCGACGCCGTGGTGCTGGCGCTCCCGCTGAGCCCGCTGTGTCGTGACGACTGCCCTGGGCTCTGCTCGGAGTGCGGTGTGCGGCTGGCCGACGCCGGTCCCGACCACGTTCACGAGGAGGCGGTCGACCCACGCTGGGCGGGGCTGCGGGATCTTGTTCAGCAACCCGGGTCCGACGACGGGACCGGGGTCCACACGTCCGATACCGACGACGATCAGGAGGGATGACGTGGCCGTACCAAAGAGAAGGATGTCGCGGAGCAACACCCGTTCGCGGCGTGCGCAATGGAAGGCACAGTCGCCGACGCTCGTGCGCTGTCCGCAGTGCAGGGAGTCGAAGCTTCCGCACACCGCGTGCCCGACCTGCGGCACCTACAGACGCCGCCAAGTCATCGAGCCCGCCTGATCGCGGGCTTCCCGTCCGGGTGGCGGGAACGTGCTCGGTCCGGTATAGCGGAGCCCCGCCCCCGAGGTCGTGGCGGATGCCGCGGTTTCCCTCGACGTCCACCTCGTTCTCGCGGAGCCGACGCCTCGCTCGCCGTGCCGCACACGGTAGTGGACCTTTTGTGTCCGCTCCCATTATCTCCGCTGCGCCCGGGTCGTTTCAGAGGTCGACGAGGGAGGAGGACACGTGTGGGCGCGATGAGTCATACGCAGGGGGCCGTGGAGCGTGACCTTACCCAGCTGGAGAGGTCGCTCGATGTACGTGTGGGACATGACCTGCTCGAGCGGGCCCTGACCCATCGTTCGTACGCCTACGAGAACGGCGGGTTGCCGACGAACGAGCGCTTGGAGTTCCTCGGCGACTCCGTGCTCGGGCTGGTCGTCACCGACACCCTTTACCGAACCCATCCCCAGCTTCCCGAGGGACAGCTCGCGAAGCTTCGAGCGGCCGTCGTCAACATGCGGGCGCTCGCGGAGGTAGCCCGCGAGGTAGGGCTCGGGCATTTCATCATGCTTGGCCGCGGTGAGGAGGGAACCGGGGGCCGTGACAAGTCGTCCATCCTCGCGGACACGCTCGAGGCGGTCATCGGGGCCATCTACCTCGATCGCGGACTGGATGTCGCGACCGCGATCGTCCATCGCCTGTTCGATCCGCTGATCCGGCGGTCGGCGGGCCTCGGCGCCGGACTCGACTGGAAGACGTCGCTGCAGGAGCTGACGGCCGCCGAGTTCCTCGGTGTTCCCGAGTACCTCGTAGAAGAGAGCGGACCCGACCACCAGAAGTCGTTTCGCGCCGTCGTCCGTGTCGGCGGCCACGTGTACGGCAGCGGCGAAGGACGCAGCAAGAAGGAAGCCGAACAGCAGGCGGCCGAGTCGGCCTGGACCGCGATCCGCGAATGCCCGATCCGCGAGGAGCCGTCAGGCACCGGCGGACGGTCGAGCGTCGCGGGCGCATAGGATCGCGTCCGTCCCTGTCCACCGAGGCGTCAGGTGCCCGAGCTTCCAGAGGTCGAAACCGTCCGCGGCGGACTCGCGCGAACCATCACCGGCCGCGTCATCGCCGGTGTCACCGTCGCTCACCCCCGGGCCGTACGCCGTCATGTGGCTGGGCAGCACGACTTCGCGGCGCGCCTCACCGGATGCGGGGTCCGCGCGGTACGCAGGAGAGGCAAGTACCTCTGGATGCCTCTTGACTCCGGCGACGTACTGCTCGCCCACCTCGGGATGAGCGGGCAGTTGCTTGTCGTCCCGCGGGCCACACCGGCCGAGCGGCATCTTCGCGTGCGAATGACCTTCAACGACGGTGGGCTGGACCTGCGGTTCGTCGACCAGCGAACGTTCGGCGGCATGTGGGTCGCGGCCGGCGGAGAGGGACCGCCTGGCCCGATCGCCCACATCGCGCCGGATCCGCTCGAGCCCGGCTTCGACGGCGAAACTTTCTACCGCGCACTCCGCCGCAGGCGTACGGGCCTGAAGCGGGCCCTTCTCGACCAGTCCCTGGTCAGCGGCGTCGGAAACATCTACGCCGACGAAGCCCTCTGGCGGGCGCGGCTGCACTGGGCCCGCCCGACAGAGACCCTTACCCGACGGGAGGTAGCCCAGGTCGTCACGGCTGTGGGCGAGGTCATGGGCGACGCCATCGCGGCGGGCGGGACCACCTTCGACAGCCTCTACGTGAACGTGAACGGCGAGAGCGGGTACTTCGACCGTTCGCTCGACGTCTACGGGAGGGCGGACGAGCCCTGCCGGCGGTGCGGGACGCTGATCCGCCGCGACGTGTTCATGAACCGCTCCGCCTACACCTGCCCCCGCTGTCAGCCTCGCCCGAGACGGGCACGCTGGTAGACAAGCACGCTGGTAGACAAAGAGGCAGCGAGCCACCGGCCGAGAGGGGAGTGCGTGGCGGACGACGAGGGGGCCAGGCTCACCGCGTGGGTGGACGGGTACGTCCAGGGCGTCGGTTTCCGCCTGTGGGTGCGGGCACGCGCCCGGGAGATGGGTCTCGTCGGCGCGGCGAGGAATCTTCCTGACGGACGTGTCGAGGTCGTCGCGGAGGGGCCGCGTGATGCCTGCCGGCGTCTCGCGGGCACACTGCGCGGCCCATCCACCCCGGGGCGGGTGACCGATGTGGTGACCGAGTGGGGCACCGCGCGAGGGGATGTCGCCGGCTTCGGCGTCGATTGAGCGTGACCAGCGCCCCTTGAGCCAGCGTGACCAGCCGGCGAGGCCCACGGGCATGACGTTACATACCGGACAGAAATCCGCACTACCAGGACTTTTGTCCAGGATGGCGTGATCGTCAACTTGACCACAAGGCCGGGTGGTGGGAACCTTGAAACACGTACCCCCCGCGGTTACTTCTGCACGCGAGTCCATAATGCGTGCGACGATCCGGTCTCTCGACGTAGAGAGGACCTTCAATGGCGAAAGCGCTTCTCGGCCATGTGGGAGGCCCAGACCCCCGTGTGGTCGCGGAGCTGCGTCGGCTCCAAGAGCGCGTATGTGACCTCGAAACCGAGGTCGTACGCCTCCAGGCGGCCAATGATGCGCTCATCGCGACCGTACGAAACGGGGACGACGCGCTGGCGGTACCGCGCGAGCCGGCTCTGACCTGACCTTCCGCTGCGCAACCCATCCAGAGGGACGTCGCTTAGGCGTCCCTATTCTCTTGCCGGGGCGGGATTCACGCCACGCCGGCACTGCTGGATTCCACCCGTGGCCAGCGTTCTGCAGTGTAAGGTTTCCGCTGGTCCTGCCCTCGTTCCCGGCTGCCGGGAGAGTTCGTACGTGCACCTGAAGAGCGTCACCCTCCGCGGCTTCAAGTCCTTCGCGTCATCGACGACGCTTCGTTTCGAACCTGGCATCACGTGTGTCGTCGGCCCCAACGGATCAGGGAAGTCCAATGTGGTCGACGCGCTCGCCTGGGTCATGGGCGAGCAGGGGGCGAAGTCGCTGCGCGGCGGCAAGATGGAGGACGTCATCTTCGCGGGGACCTCGGGGCGGCCCCCGCTGGGGCGGGCAGCGGCCGTCCTCACCATCGACAACGCCGATGGCGCGCTGCCCATCGACTACTCCGAGGTGACGGTCTCGCGGATCATGTTCCGCGGCGGGGGTTCCGAGTACGCCATCAACGGTGACTCCTGCCGGCTGCTCGACGTCCAGGAGCTGCTCTCCGACTCCGGCATCGGGCGGGAGATGCACGTCGTCGTCGGGCAGGGTCAGCTGGACGCGGTGCTTTCCGCGGGACCAGAAGAGCGCCGCGCCTTCATCGAGGAGGCCGCTGGCGTTCTCAAGCACCGCAAGCGCAAGGAGAAAGCCCTGCGCAAGCTCGACGCGATGCAAGGAAATCTCACGCGACTCCAAGACCTCGTCGCCGAGCTGCGGAGGCAGCTGAAGCCGCTCGGCCGGCAGGCCGAGGCCGCCCGCAAGGCCGCCGTCGTACAGGCGGAGTTGCGCGACGCGCGCCTGCGTCTGCTCGCCGACGACATCGTCGCGCTGCGCGAAGAACTCGATCGCGAGCGCGCGGGCGAGACGGAGGCTCGCGAACGCCGAGCCGCGGTCGAGGCCTCGCTCGCCCAGGTCAAGAGCCGCGAGGAGGCCTTGGAGTCCCAGGCGCAAGCCGAGCTGCCGCAGCTCGCCAGCGCCCAGGAGACGTGGTACCGCTTGTCGTCGCTGCGCGAGCGCCTCCGCACGACGGCAAGCCTGGCCGCCGAGCGGCACCGCCACTTGACCTCGGAACCCGATGAGGGGCGCGCGGGGAGGGATCCCGAGGAGATGGAAGGGGAGGCGTCGGCGATCCGTACGCGCGAGCAGGGCCTCCAGCAAGATCTGGAAGAAGCCCGTATCCACCTCGAGGAGACCCTTCGCCGCCGTACCGACGCTGAGAACGCCGTCCGCGACGAGGAGCGCCGGATCCAGGCCGCCGCCCGCGCTATCGCCGATCGTCGCGAGGGGCTGGCACGACTACGCGGGGAGGTGAAAGCGGCTCGAAGCCGCCTCACGGCGGGGGAGGAGGAGATCGGCCGGCTGTCCGAGGCCATCGCCGAGGCCCGCGAGCGCGCGGACCAGGCGGGGCAGGAGTACGCGGAACTGGAGCGCGAGATCACCGGGCGCGAGGCCGATGAGGTCGGTCTCGACCAGGACCACGAGCGGACACGGGCCGCGCTCGCGGACGCCCAGGAGCGTGTCGCGGGGCTCCGTGGCGAGCAGCAGGAGGCCGAGCGCGAGCGTGCCGCGCTCGCGGCCCGCAAGGAGGCCCTAGAGCTGAGCCTGGACCGTGATGGTGACGCGGCGGAGACGCTGCTGGCCGCGAGCGATCGCCTGTCGGGCCTGCTCGGCTCGGTGGCCGCGCTGCTCGGGGTGGAGCCCGGATACGAGCCGGCCGTGTCCGCCGCCCTGGGCCAGGCGGCGGACGCCGTCGCTGTCAAGAGTCTCGATGATGCCGCCGCGGCGCTCGACCTGCTGAAGGAACGCGAGGCCGGACGCGTCGGCCTGGTGGTCGGGGAGGTGGCCCAGGGGCCCGAGCCACCGTGCCCGTCCCTTCCTGCCGACGCGTGTTACGTCCTCGACGTTGTCCGTGCCCCCGCGGACATGGGCCCGACGGTCGAACGCATGCTGCGGGGCGTTGTCGTTGTCGACGATCTCGCCGCCGCGCGCTCGCTCGTCGCTGACCATCCCGTTCTCAAGGCCGTGACCCGCCAAGGTGACGTCCTCGCGGCCGATTGGGCCTACGGTGGCTCGTCGAGCACACCGAGTCTGCTCGAGGTGCAGTCGGCGGTGGACGACGCGACCGAGCGTCTGGAAGCGGCCGGTACCCGTTGCGAGCGCCTGGGCGCCATTCTGGCGCAGGCGGTCGAGGACGAGAAGGCCGCCGGCGCCGCGGTCGATCGAGCCCTCGAACTGCTCCACGAGTCCGACGCGCGGATGACCGCGGTCGCAGAGCAGCTCGGTCGCCTCGGCTCGTCCGCGCGCGCTGGGTCCGACGAATCCGAGCGACTCACTAAGGCCGTCACCGCTGCCGAGGCGGCCAGCGAGCAGGATCAGGAGCGCCTCCGGACGCTGGAGGAGCGACTCGCCGCTGCCGAGACGTCCGGGTCCGATGCGGATGAGCCCGCCGCCGACACTCGGGATGAGCTGAGCGGGCAGGCCTCCGCCGCGCGGTCCGCGGAGATGGAGGCCCGGCTCGCCGTTCGTACGGTCGAGGAACGCGTCCGCGCGCTCGCCGGCCGAGCCGACACCCTCGACCGGTCCGCGCGCGCCGAGCGCGAGGCCAGGGAAAGGGCGGCGGTACGACGCGAGCGCCGGGTCGGCGAGGCCGGCGTGGCGCGCGCCGTGAGCGAGGGCGCGCGTCGTGCGCTCGACCAACTGGAGACATCCTTGGAGCGGGCCGTCGCCGAGCGTGAAGAGGCCGAGCGCACGCGTACCGCACGCGAGGGTGAGCTGCGTGAGGTCCGCGAGCGCGTCCGCGAGCTGTCCGGAGAACTGGAGCGCCTCGTCGACGCCACACACGCTGGTGAGATGGCCCGCACCGAGCGGCGGTTCAAGCTGGAGCAGCTCGAGACACGCGCGGTCGAGGAGTTCGGTGTCGAGGCCGAGGCGCTGACCGTCGAGTACGGGCCCGGTGTCCCCGTGCCGCCTAGCCCCGGCGCCGGAGACGACGCGGAGTCCACTCCGTACATACGCGCCGAACAGGAGCAACGCGTACGCGCGGCGGAACGCGAGCTGTCCCGTCTCGGCAAGGTCAATCCCCTCGCGCTGGAGGAGTACGCGGCGCTGGAAGAGCGTCATACGTTCCTCACCTCACAGCTCGAGGATCTGAGGGCCACCAGGCGCGATCTCCTGACCGTCGTCAGTGAGGTCGACGAGCGCGTCGAGCAGGTGTTCACGGCGGCCTACGAGGACACCGCGCGCGAGTTCGAGCACGTCTTCGCCACCCTGTTCCCCGGCGGCGAGGGGCGTCTCGTACTCACCGAGCCCGACGACATGCTCACAACGGGTGTCGAGGTCGAGGCGCGGCCGCCGGGCAAGCGGGTCAAGCGACTCTCGCTGCTGTCTGGCGGTGAGCGCTCGCTCACCGCGCTCGCAGTGCTCATCGCCATCTTCAAGGCACGCCCGTCGCCCTTCTATGTGATGGACGAGGTCGAGGCCGCGCTGGACGACACCAACCTGCAGCGCCTGCTCGCGATCTTCGAGGAGCTGCGGGAGAGCTCACAGCTGATCGTCGTCACGCACCAGAAGCACACGATGGAGGTCGCCGATGCCCTGTACGGCGTCAGCATGCGGGGCGACGGCGTGAGCACTGTCGTGAGCCAGCGCCTCCGCGAGCAGGAGCCCGCTTAGGACGCGCCGGACGATGCTGCCCAGCCCGTCGATCCGCGGCCACCGCGTCCTCGGCGAGCCGGGCTGGCCTGGGCAGGCGTACGACACCGCCGGTCCGATCTGAGAGACTGTCCCGTCGTGGAGTACGTCGCGCTCGCCATCGCTCTCGGTGTCCTGGCGTTCGTCGTGGCGGTCGGTCTCGTCACCCGCGCAGCGACGAAAAGCCGTCACACACCTCCCCCGCAACAGACGGAACAGACCGTCGAGCCGACCGAGGCGTCTCGTGACACCGCGGCTGATACGACGGCCGTCGTCTCACCTCCTCCAACCGGCGAACCGGAGACCGCGGCGACGGCGGAACCCGCGCCGGAGGAGGCCGAGCGGCCGGCGGAGGTCGAGTCTCCGGCACCGGCGGCCGGGCGGCTCGTCAGGCTACGGGCCCGGCTGGCCCGTTCGCAGAACGCCGTTGGGCGGGGGCTGCTCTCGATCCTGGCCCGGGAGACACTCGACGAGGAGGCCTGGGAGGAGGTCGAGGACCTTCTGCTCGGGGCCGACGTCGGCGTATCCGCGACAGAGGAGATCGTCGAGGACCTGCGCAAGCGAGTACGGGTGCTCGGCACCCGTGGGCCGGACGAGCTGCGTGGCCTGCTGCGCGAGGCGATGCTCGCCGAGATCGGTACCGATGTCGACCGTTCGCTGCAAACTCTGCCGCACGACGACCGCCCGGCCGTCGTGCTGGTCTGCGGGGTCAACGGCACGGGGAAGACGACAACCTGCGGCAAGCTCGCGCGGGTACTGGTCGCCGACGGCCGGTCCGTGCTCCTTGGCGCCGCCGACACGTTCCGCGCGGCCGCGGTGGACCAACTCGAGACCTGGGGCACTCGTGTCGGCGCCCGAACCGTCCGCGGACCCGAGGCCGCCGACCCGGCGAGCGTGGCCTTCGACGCCGTCAGAGAGGGTGTCGAGGAGCGTGTCGACACCGTCATCGTCGATACGGCGGGCCGCCTGCACACCAAGGCCGGCCTCATGGACGAGCTCGGCAAGGTCAAGCGGGTGGTGGAGCGTCGTGGCCCGGTAGATGAAGTCCTGCTCGTCCTCGACGCCACGACCGGCCAGAACGGTCTCGCCCAGGCCCGCGTCTTCTCCGAGGTCGTCGACGTGAGTGGCCTCGTCCTCACCAAGCTCGACGGCACCGCGAAGGGCGGGATCGTCATCTCCGTTCAGCGGGAGCTCGGCGTACCCGTCAAGCTCGTCGGCTTGGGGGAGGGGGCGGACGACCTCGCGCCGTTCGAGTCCGACGCCTTCGTCGACGCCCTCCTCGGCGAGGAGTCCGGCTAGCCCTATCGGCTGGCCCTGTCGGCTGGCCCTGTCGGCTGGCCCTGTCGGCTGGCCCTGTCGGCTGGCCCTGTCGGCTGGCCCTGTCGGCTGGCCCTGCCGGGTGGTCCTGCCGGGTGGTCCGGTCAGCTGGTCCGGTCAAGTGGACGTCGGTGGACGGCGTGGGCGGTCGAAACGGCTACCCTGGGACGGTCGTCGTACTCCTGCCTAGGACGAGCTGGAATCCGTGTTCGAGACACTTTCCGACCGCCTCGAGTCCGTCTTCACGTCACTGCGCGGCAGAGGACGTCTGTCCGACTCTGACATCAACGCCACCTGCCGGGAGATCCGCGTCGCGCTGCTCGAGGCCGACGTCGCGCTGCCCGTCGTCAAGGACTTCATCGCGGCGGTGCGGGAGCGGGCACGCGGCGCTGAGGTGTCCAGGGCCCTCAACCCGGCCCAGCAGGTCGTAAAGATCGTCAACGAGGAGCTTGTCGCCATCCTCGGGGGCGAGGAGCGTCGCCTGCGCTTCGCCAAGAGCCCGCCGACCGTGGTCATGCTCGCTGGGCTGCAAGGCTCGGGCAAGACCACCCTCGCGGGCAAGCTCGGCCTATGGCTACGCGAGCAGGGGCACGCTCCCCTGCTGGTGGCGGCCGACCTGCAGCGGCCTAACGCGGTCCAGCAGCTGCAGATCGTGGCCGAGCGCGCGAGCGTCGGCGTGTACGCCCCCGAACCGGGCAGTGTCGGCACTGCGGCTGGCTCTGCGGCTGGCTCTGCGGCTGACGCCGCCACCCGGAGCGTCGGCGATCCGATCGCCGTGGCCCGCGACTCCATCGACCACGCTCGCCGTATGCAGCACGACATCGTCGTCATCGACACGGCCGGCCGGCTCGGCGTCGACGCGGAGATGATGCGGCAGGCCGCCGACATCCGTGACGCTGTCGACCCCGACGAGATCCTGTTCGTCGTCGACGCGATGATCGGCCAGGATGCCGTCGCCACCGCCGAGGCGTTCCTGGAAGGCGTGGGTTTCGACGGCGTTGCCCTCACCAAGCTGGACGGTGACGCGCGCGGCGGTGCCGCGCTGTCCGTCGCCCGGGTGACCGGTCGGCAGATCATGTTCGCGTCGACCGGGGAGAAGCTGGCCGACTTCGACCTCTTCCATCCCGATCGCATGGCCTCGCGCATTCTCGGGATGGGCGACGTTCTTACACTCATCGAGCAGGCGGAGAAGACGTTCGACGCCGACCAGACCGCCAAGATGGCCGACAAGCTCGTCGGTGGGGACGCGTTCACGCTCGAGGACTTTCTCGAGCAGATGGCGGCTATCCGTCGTATGGGGCCGCTCAGCAACGTACTCGGGATGATGCCCGGCATGGGCCAGTTGCGCGGCCAGATCGAGGACATCGACGACCGCGACCTCGATCGCGTCGCGGCCATCATCCAGTCGATGACCGCCGAGGAGCGGCGTAACCCGAAAGTCTTGAACGCCTCCAGGCGCTCGCGCATCGCTCGCGGCTCGGGTACCACGGTCACCGAGGTCAACGGCCTCGTCGACAGGTTCTTCGAGGCCCAGAAGATGATGAAGCAGTTCGCGGGTGGCATGGGCGTTCCCGGCATGTCCGGTACCCGCAGGAAGGCCACTAAGCCCCCGAAGGGCAAGGGCAAGAAGAAAGCCAAGAAGGCCAAGGCGCGGCAGGCCAAGCGCAAGAGCGGTGCGGGTGTGGACGGTCAGAGCGGAGAGCTGCCCGCCGACCTGCCCGGCCAGCTTCCGAGCGGCGTTCCCGGCGGGCTTCCGCCTGGCCTCCAGGTGCCCGACCTATCGAAGCTCGATCTCCCGCGCCGGCGGGACACTCGGTGAGTCTGTCAGGGCCCTCCCTCGGGCCCTTCCTCGGGCCCTTCTTCGGGCCGGTTTTCGTCGCCGGTCCGATCCTCTGGCACAATATGCCGATGGGGCCTGAGCCTTAGCATCATCCCAACGTTCATGTCGCCGCGGCAGGTCTGGGCCGCGCGAGCGCTGTATCCACTTCGAAGACGTCTGGAGAGCACCTCACTCGTGGCAGTCAAGATCAAACTGAAGCGGCTCGGCAAGATCCGCGAACCTCACTATCGCATCATCGTCGCCGACAGCCGTACGAAGCGAGACGGCCGACCGATCGAGGAGATCGGGACCTATCACCCCAAGGAGCAGCCATCGCTCGTCGAGGTCAACTCCGACAGGGCGCAGTACTGGCTCTCTGTCGGGGCCCAGCCCACCGACCCCGTCCGTGCGCTGTTGCGGCTGACCGGAGACTGGCAGAAGTTCAAGGATGAGCCGGCACCGGAACACGCGCTTCAGGTGAAGGAACCGGGACCCGACAAGAAGGCCATCTTCGAGGCCGCGGCCAGGGAGGCCATGGCCGAGTCCGAGGGCACCTCGAGCGGCGGCCGCGGCTCCAGGTCAAAGAAGTCCGCGAAAACCGATAGAGCCGACAAGACAGACAAGACAGAGGGCACGAGCGAGGGCCGAGTCGAGCGAGCGGCTACAGGCGAGAGCGAGGGCTGAGGTGCTCGAGGAAGCCCTCGAGCACCTCGTCAAGGGGATCGTCGAGCATCCCGGCGACGTACAGGTCCGTCAGCGCAATCTTCGGCGCGGCCGAGTCCTCGAGGTCCGGGTCCATCCCGATGACTTGGGCAAGGTCATCGGCCGTGGCGGCCGAACCGCGGGAGCGCTGCGGACCGTCATCGGAGCCCTCGCTGGCGGACGGCATGTCAGGGTCGACCTCCTCGAGACCTGAGCGTTCCCGGCACCTCCTGTCGCCGGGCATCCTCAGCTCGGTGGCGACGACCACGTCCGCGTTCGACACTCCGACGGAGACCTCCGAGACGGGACACTAGGTCCTTGCGGCTTGTCATCGGGCGGATCGGCCGGCCACATGGCGTTCAGGGTGAGGTCGCGGTCGAGGTGCGTACGGACGAGTCCGACGCGCGCTTCGTGCGAGGCGCCGTCCTCGCGACCGACCCGCCGACGCCAGGGCCGCTGACCATACGCTCCGTACGCCCGCAGGGGAGGCAGCTACTCGTCTCGTTCGAGGAGGTGAGCGATCGGCTCACCGCGGCTAGTCTGCGAAACGTACTTCTGGTCGTCGAATCCGTCGCCCTTCCACCGGCCGGCGACGAGGACGAGTTCCGCGATCACGAGCTGATCGATCTCGTGGCCCTTCACCCTGGCGGGCAGGTGATCGGTCGGGTCGTCGACGTGATGCACCTTCCGGCGCAGGAGGTCCTCGTCGTGCGGACTGAGCGAGGGGGAGAGGTGTTGGTGCCGTTCGTGGCCGCGATCGTGCCTCAGGTCAGTGTCGAGGACGGCAGCGTCGTCATCGACCCTCCCGCGGGACTGCTGGAGGAGGAGTGATGCGGGTCGACGTCGTCACCATCTTCCCTGAGTATTTCTCGCCGCTGGGCGTCTCGCTCATCGGCAGGGCCATCGACCGCGGCATCCTCGGGGTGCGCGTTCACGACCTGCGTTCCTGGACAGACGATCCGCATCGCACGGTCGACGACACGCCGTACGGCGGCGGTCCAGGCATGGTGATGAAGCCCGAGCCGTGGGGACGTGCCCTGAACACCGTGGCGCCGCCTGAGGCGAGTCCGCCTCCTCGTCTCGTCGTCCCCACTCCGAGCGGGCGGCCGTTTACCCAGCGTACGGCGGAGACCTACAGCAGGGAGGGGTGGCTGGTCCTCGCCTGCGGCCGGTACGAGGGGGTCGACGCGCGTGTCGTGGATGAGGCCAGGAGCCGCATGCCTGTCGACGAGGTGTGCATCGGGGACTACGTGCTGGCCGGGGGTGATGCGGCGGCTCTCGTCATCGTGGAGGCCGTGGCACGCCTGCTCCCCGGAGTTCTCGGCAACGCGGGCTCGGCCGCCGATGACTCCTTTGGGCCAGGCGCGATGGAGGGCCTGCTCGAAGGCCCCGTTTACACCAAACCGGCGCGGTGGCGAGGGCGGGCGGTGCCATCGGTGCTGCTGTCCGGCAACCACGCGGCCATCGCCCGGTGGCGGCGCGACCAAGCCCTCGCACGGACCGCCGCCTACCGTCCCGACCTTGTCTCCGAGCTCGCGGGCGCTCTCGACGACCGTGATCGCGAGGCGTTGCGGGAGGCCGGATTTCAGATCACCGACGGTGGTGTGGCACACTGGACCGTCGATGACCGCTTAGCGCGGTTCCGACTCCGATGCCGACCCTGCGTGACGACACGGTCGCATGCCCATGTGCCCCAGACGAGGATGACGTCGCCATGCACACCACGCTGCACGAGCTTGAGAAGAGCTGGATGCGTTCCGATGTGCCCGACTTCAGGCCGGGCGACACGGTGAGAGTTCACGTCCGTGTCATCGAGGGCAACCGTACGAGGACACAGCCCTTCCAGGGCGTTGTGCTCCGTCGACAGGGTGGTGGTGCGCGCGAGACGTTCACCGTCCGCAAGGTGAGCTTCGGCGTGGGCGTCGAGCGCACCTTCCCGGTCCACAGCCCCGCCATCCACAAGATCGATGTCGTACGGCGGGGCAAGGTGCGTCGAGCCAAGCTGTACTACCTGCGCGGACGCAAGGGGAAGGCGGCCAGGATTCCGGAGCGCCGCGAGCGAAGCGCCTCCTGAGCGTCCACATGTCGTGATCACACTCGTTGGGGATTGCCGTCGTCGCCGCGTCCCGAAGGCTAGGCTCGGGTGGCGATGAACGACGATCAGAGATCTGACCGGCAGATCGATCGACCGGCGGCGGGGACGGAGGATCGCACGTCGACGGACGACGAGGAGCAGCGTGGACGTCATCGCCAGCCGGGCGCCAAGAAAGGCAAGCGCGGCTCCTTTCTGCGGGAGCTCCCCGTCCTCATCGTCGTCGCGTTCCTTCTCGCGCTGCTGATCAAGGCCTTCGTCATCCAGGCCTTCTACATTCCATCCGCATCGATGGAGAACACCCTCCGCATCGGCGACCGCGTTCTGGTCAACAAGATCGTCTACGATCTCCGGCCCATTCACCGAGGCGACGTGGTCGTCTTCAACGGGGTCGGCTCATTCGTCCCCGCGACTGCGGCCGCCCAGCCAAACAACGCGGGCGAACGACTGCTCTGGGCGGTCGAGGGCGCCTTCGGCATCGCCCCGCCCGGTCAGAAGGACTTCATCAAGCGGGTCATCGGGCTGCCCGGAGACCGTGTCTCCTGTTGCGACGTGCACCGGCGGGTCACCGTCAATGGCGTACCCCTCAAGGAGAGGCGCTATCTCTATCCGGGTGACGCGCCCTCACGACGGCCCTTCAACGTGAAAGTACCCCCCGGACGTCTTTGGGTCATGGGCGACCACCGCTCGGTGTCCGCGGACTCCCGCGACCACATGGGGGATCGGGGTGGCGGCACGGTACCCACTGACGAGGTGGTCGGCCGGGCCTTCGTGACCTATTGGCCGCCCTCCCGCGCGACGATGCTGTCCGCGCCCCCCACCTTCTACCAGCATGCCCTGGAGGCTTCGCAGGTCACGGCCTCGTTGGGCGGACCCCCGCCGCTCGGGGCCGGTCGGCGGTTACGCTCAATAGTGATGACGATGTTCGCAGTGTCTCGGTGCGCGGGGTCTCGATGAGACCGCAGGCGCCCTCCGTACGGCGTGACGCGGGGCTGTACGGCTATGAGCGTGCCCTCGCGCGCCGAGGATTCTTTCCCGTGGCCGGCGTTGACGAGGCCGGCCGCGGCGCGTGTGCGGGACCCCTGGTCGTGGCGGCGGTGATGCTGCCTCAGGGCAGACGCGGGCGGGTGCCCGAGCTCGCCGACTCCAAGCTGCTCGCTCCGCCCGTCCGCGAGGTCGTCTACGGTGAGGTCGTCCGACGCGCGCTGGCATGGAGCGTCGTTGAGATCCCGCCGGCCGAGGTCGACCGGAAGGGCGTTCATGTCGCCAATATCGCGGGCATGCGCCGCGCCCTCGCTCGGTTGGACGTGCGCGCCCGCTATGCCCTGACCGACGGGTTTAGAGTGAGCGGCCTCGGGGTTCCGAGCCTCGCGGTGTGCAAGGGCGATCGGGTTGTGGCGTGCATCGCCGCCGCCTCTGTGGTCGCCAAGGTCACCCGCGACCGCATGATGACCGGGCTGCACGAGCGGTTCCCCGAGTACGACTTCACCACGCACAAGGGCTACGTCACGCCGGGACACGCGACCGCGCTGCGGACGCACGGCCCGTGCCCTGAGCATCGGTTCTCCTTCGTCAACGTGTCACGTAGTTCCGCCTCGCTGCGCGCGGTGGAGGACTGCGCGCGCGTGGCGACTGGATGAGCGCCGAACGGGGAGGAGGGCGGCCATGAGTGCCGAGGATCTCGAGAAGTACGAGACCGAGATGGAGCTCCAGCTCTATCGGGAGTATCGCGACGTCGTAAGCCTCTTCCAGTACGTCGTCGAGACCGAACGCCGTTTCTACCTCACCAACGAGGTCGATCTCACGCCTCGTACGGCCGAGAACGGCGAGGTCTACTTCGAGGTCACCATGCGGGACGCGTGGGTCTGGGACATGTATCGCCCGGCGAGGTTCGTCAAGCAGGTGCGGGTCGTGACGTTCAAGGACGTCAACATCGAGGAGCTCGCCAAGGCCGACTTCGACCTGCCCGGGGATCGTCCCGATCTGACCGGGTAGGTGACGGGGGAGGAGGTGAGCCATCACGATGACGGAGGACGAAGGGTCCGCAGAGCCGCAGGAGCCGACCCTCGGGAACGACGCCGGGGACTTCCCTGAGGACACCGCCGAAGATAGCGGTGTCGAAGACAGCGGAGGGGACAGCGCCACTGCGTCCCCCGATGGGTCGCGGGCGGAGCCTGTCCCCACGCCCGGCGAGGAGGAGGGCGACATGTGGCCCAGGATCAACGCGGTGCGCGCCGAGTCCGATGACGAACACGTGACTCGGGTGAGCGGGACCGCGCTCGCCCCGCCGGGAAAGCCCGACGGCGAGGTCGACACGAGACCTTAAGGGTTCTCCACAGGTGGGTGGCTCGCGCCTTCCCATCCACAGATCGCGCCGCGTACCTCCCCCTGACGCGGGTACCTCCGGCAGCCTTTGACGCGGAGGTGGTCACCTGTGCGTGCCAAAGACGCGTTGGGGAGATACGGCGAGGACGTCGCCGCGGGACATCTGGAGTCGGCCGGGCTGGAGATCCTCGACCGCAACTGGCGTTGCCACGACGGGGAGCTCGACATCATCGCCCGCGACGGGCCCGTCCTCGTCGTCTGCGAGGTCAAGACCCGCTCTGGGCTCGGCTTCGGCTCGCCGCTGGAGTCCGTCACGCCGCGCAAGGCAGCTCGGCTGCGCCGGTTGGCGGCCCTTTGGCTGGCCACTCATGAGGTTCGCACCGTGGCGGTGCGCATCGACGTCGTCGGCGTACTGCGCGGGGGCAAGGGTCCAGCGGCTGTCGACCACGTGCGGGGGGTGTGCTAGGTGCCCCTCGCCCGTACTTTCGCTGTCGCGCTTGTCGGCGTCGAGGGCCACCCCGTCGAGGTCGAGGCAGACCTCGCGTCCGGTCTCCCTGGCCTGCACATCGTGGGGCTGCCCGACGCCGCGCTAGCGGAGTCCCGTGACCGCGTGCGCGCGGCGATCACCAACTCTGGCGAGCCCTGGCCGGGACAGCGCATGACTGTGAGTCTTTCACCGGCAAGCCTGCCGAAACGAGGGAGCGGTTTCGATCTCGCGAATGTCAAGCCAAGACGTGCCATAATCACGGGCATGAGAAACGCGCTCGTCTACTGCCGCATCTCTCGCGACCGCGAGGGCGCCGGGCTCGGCGTCCAGCGTCAACGCCAGGATTGCGAGGAGCTAGCACACCGTCTCGGATGGACAGTCGTCGGCACGCACACTGACAACGACCTGTCCGCCTACTCGGGTAAGCCGAGGCCCGGTTACCGTGCTCTCCTCGACGACCTGGAGGCCGGCCGCGCGACCGCCGTGCTCGTCTGGCACACCGACCGGCTGCACCGCTCACCCGCCGAGCTGGAGCACTACATCGGCGTGTGCGAGCCGCGCGGCGTCGTCACTCACACCGTGAAGGCCGGTCCACTCGACCTCGCCACCCCGTCCGGGCGGATGGTGGCCCGACAGCTCGGCGCCGTCGCCCGCTTCGAGGTCGAGCACAAGAGCGACAGGCAGCAGCGTGCCCGCGAACAAGCCGTCGCCGAAGGACGGTGGGTCGGCGGCCGCCGGCCGTTCGGGTACGAGGCGGACGGGGTGACCGTACGGCCGGACGAGGCCGCCGAGGTCATCCGCGCTACGCACGACGTGCTCGCCGGCGTGTCGCTGCACGCCATCGCGAGAGACCTGGGTGCCCGCGACGTCCGCACGTCGACCGGCCGCCCGTGGCGACGCGAGGAGCTGCGTCGCATGCTCATGCGTCCCCGCAACGCCGGCAGGATCATTCACCGCGGCGTCGTCCAGGACTCGGTAACCGCGTGCTGGCCGCCGCTGGTCTCCGCCGAGGGCCACGCCGAGGTCGTGCGTGTCCTGTCGGAGCCGGCCAGGCGTACCTCGGATGGCAACGGGGTGCGGTGGTTGGGCTCCGGGCTGTACCGCTGCGGAGTCTGTGCCAGTACGGGCACCGTCGAGACGCTGCGGGCATCGGCCACGGGCGGCAAGACCCGGTACCGGACGTACCGCTGTAAGAGCAACCGTCACCTCGCCCGCGCCGCCGAGGCGATAGACGGCCACGTATCCGCTGTCATCATCGAGCGGTTGTCTCGCCCGGACGCGAGCGACCTCCTCACCGCGCCGGGGCAGTCCGTCGACGTGGCCGCGCTGCACGCCGACGCGACCGCCGTCCGCGGGCGCCTCGCCGAGCTTGGGGAGCTGTATGGGGACGGCGCTATCGACGTGGCACAGCTTCGGTCCGGCACCACGCGGCTACGCGCCCGCCTCGACGCGATTGAGAGCGAGCTGGCCGCCGCGGCTCGGGTGAACCCGTTGGTCGGGATCGTGGACGCCGGAGACGTGGGCGCGACGTGGGAGGCGCTCGACATCGGCCGCAAGCGTGCGGTGCTCGACGTGCTCATGGTCGTGACCGTGCTCCCGTCCCGCCGGGGCCGACACCCCGGGGGCGGCTACTTCGACCCCGCCACGGTCCGGGTCGAGCCGAGGCGGCCGTGATGCCCGCCGACGACGTTCCGGTGCTGCTGACGATCGTGTGCGAGCGGCGCAACCACGTCATGGGCTGGGTGTGCGACGACCCCGTGGACGGCCCGGTCGTCGAGGTCCGCCGCTACGCCCGAGGCAGATACCGGCGGTCATGGGTCCCTGCCCGTTTCGTGCTGCGGCGCGGCAGCGGACGCCGGTACGGCTGCCCGTGCGGGCACTCCGACCTCTTCGACGACCAGCGACTCGCCGAGATTGTCGACGCCGGGTACACCGTCTGGGTGATGCCCGCTAGTAAGGTGAGTCGCAGACGCCCGTCGTGACCGGCGAATACGACGTCCGAACTGGGCAGCGGACGATGACTCCGAGGAGTTGTCGTGTCCGTTCGCCCATACAGCGGTCGCGTCAATGCGCTCAAGCGCTACCGACCGCCGGACGACCCCGCCATCGCCGACGCGGAGCGGGACCTCGCCGCCGCTTCGCTGGAAGAGCACGTCCGTAAGGTCGTCGACCTCTTCCCGCCGCTGACCCAAGCCCAGCGTGACCGTCTCGCGGTGCTGCTCCGCCCCGCCCCCGACTCCGGGGAGGTCGCGTAGCCATGCCCACACACGAAAGCCGCCCCGTGGAGGGCGGCTCTCGGTGGACGACGGCCAGGAGGTCCAAGGCCAGTCTAATCGAGAGCACCCTCACCCGCTCGCCCGAATCAGGCCGTGTCTTCGCCGACCCCGCCACCGAGGCCGCCTTCAGACGGTGGCAGTACTGGGCGCGGCGCTGCCCGTTCCTGCCTGGTGAGCGTACGTACCACGGGGTACGCGCCGCCTACGACGGACACGACGTGACCGGGCTCGGGCTCGACCACCACGACCACACCGAGTGCGCGGGGGTGGGCCGATGAGTAGCTATCAGGTCATGCCCGACCTCACGGCCGAGGAGTACGAGGCGCTGAAGGCCGACATCGCCGAACACGGCGTCCGCGTCCCAGTCGACGTCGACGAGGACGGCGTCATCCTCGACGGCCACCACCGGAAGGCGATCGCCGCCGAGCTCGGCATCGACTGCCCCACAAGAGTCGTGGCCGGGCTCACCGAGGAGGAGAAACGGCACCACGCACTCGCGGTGAACATCGCCCGCCGGCAGCTCACCCGCGAGCAGCGCCGCGAGTTGATCGCCGCAGAGATTGACCGCGATCCGTCCCAGTCTGACCGGGCCATCGCCCGGGCGTGCGGCTGCAGCCCGAGCACGGTCGGGGCGGTCCGCCGGGGCGAGGTGTCCAACTTGGACACGCCCGAGCCCGACGCGGCCCACAAGAGGGCGGAGCGACGCGCGGCGAAGATCCTCGCGTCTCTCAAGCTCCTTGACCGACGCATCTTCCTGTTGCTGCTGAACCGAACCGATCCAAGAGACATCGCCGGGTGGCTCACGACGGCCTTCGAGCGGGTACCAGACGAACCGGCCGAGGCGCGGGAGCGGATCCGGGAGCTGACCGCCCAGCGCGTCACCTACGTGTTGATGGACTCGCCCGCCGACATTGCCGATGTCGACCCCGAACGCAGATGCGCGGGGCGGGTGTCCGACGACCTCGTGGCTGAGATGGCGACGCGGATCATGGGTGAACCGCCGACCGGATGGCACTGGATCGAACCGGAGGAAGAGTCCCGGCGTAGCGCCGCGGAGCAGGACGCGCGAGTTATCGACGCGATCCTCGCGGACATGATCGGGGCCGCCTCGTGACCGGCCACACCTACACCCCGGGGTTCGACGGGTTCTGCGAGCACTGCCAGGAGCCGGAGGCGTACTGCGACGGGGCGAGGGCCGCCCTCTCCACCGGTGGTGACATTTCTGGTCAACCTCAGGCCCCGGACGGCGCGGCACTGCTCGACGAGGTACACGACACGCTCGTCCGGTACGTGGTCTTCCCGAGCTCGGAGGCCGCCGACGCGACCACGCTGTACGTCGTGGCGACGCACGGCCAACCGGCGTGGGAGCACGCGACCCGTTTTCTCGCCAAGTCCCCGGAGAAGCGATGCGGCAAGTCCAGGCTGTTCGAGGTCGCCCGGGAGCTGGTCCACCGACCCCGGCCGGCCGTGTCGATATCCGCGGCCGCTCTCGTCCGGTCCATTCACCCCGACGACCCGCCGACACTGCTCGTCGACGAGGCCGACCGGATCTATGGGTCCAAGCTCAAGTCGGAGCTGAACGACGACCTGACCGCGATCCTCGACGTGGGGTTCGCCCGCGACTGGCCGTACACCCGGTACAACGCCGCCCGCAACGCCTCTGAGGATCACCCCACATTCGCGATGGCGATGCTCGCCGCCAAAGGGGTCGACCTGCCGGACACCATCGAGGACCGGGCGGTCATCGTCACCATGCGCCGCCGCGCCCCGGGCGAGACGGTTGCCCAGTTCCGTCGCCGTGATATCCCCCCGTTGCGGGAGATCCGTGACCGCCTACATGAGTGGATACGAGGATCCCTGAGCGTCCTCGACGATGTCGAGCCTGACATGCCTGTCGAGGATCGGGCCGCCGACTGCTGGGAGTCCCTGACCGCGGTCGCCGACCTCGCGGGCGGTGACTGGCCGGAACGTGCCCGCCACGCCTGCGAGGTCCTCGTGGGCGCGGCGGCCGACGACACGAGCAGCGTCCGCGTCCGGCTGCTCGCGGACCTCCGCGACGTCTGGCCCACCAGTGCCGGAACACCCGGAACAAGCGGAACGTACCTGGCCAGGTACGTTCCGGACGTTCCGCCTGTTCCGGAACCCTGGCACGTAGCGGCGACAGACGGACTGCTCGACCGATTGCACGCCATCGAGGAAGCGCCGTGGGCCGACTGGTACGGGCACCCGCTCAACGCCCGCGAGCTGGCGAAGATGTTGAAGGGCTTCGGCGTCCACTCAACCAAGGTCCGCATCGGCGACCGCTCGGTTCGCGGGTACCGCCGCGAGGACCTACACGACGCCTGGTTGCGTTACCTCCCACAGAAGCGCAACATCCGCAACAAGCGCAACGCCGCAGGCAGGGATGTTGCGGACGTTGCGCTTGTTGCGGATCCCCCGGGGTCGAGGCCCTCGCCTCCGCTCGACACTCACCCCGGCCGCAAGGACGGGCTCGGCGTGAGCGTCTGCGCCTCATGCCACGAGCCGATGACGGTCATCGAAGTGGGGCAGACCACCCACCCCGGATGCGGCAACGCCTGGCCCGCCGACTCCATCGGCGCCGAAGAGAACGAGGAGGACCAGTGACCGACGAACCCACGATCGTCCGTCGTGCTGACCGAGTCCGGCGCCAAGGACGTCGACGGCTACCACGAGGGCCAGCGGCTGTTGCTACCGCAGGCGACCGCGCGGTACTTCGAGCGCAACGGTTGGGCCGTCCTGCTCGACGAGGCCGCGCCATGACCCCGCTCGTGACCCTCGTCATCGTCGTGGCCGGAGTCGACACGCTCGCGCTCGCCGCGTGCTGGGTGGCGTGCCGCGCCGTCCGGCGCGAGAAAGCGCGACCGTTTTTTTGAGATGACCTCTCGGGGGACCCCGCGTACGCAGCCCAGATTTTTTGCTCGGGCCGCGTGAGCCCAAGAAAGATCGACGGATCGGAGCCGAGATGACCGAAAATCCTTCAGGTGAGTCTCTGTTCGACCGGCCGCCGCGCGACTGGTCCGACGCCGAGCTGAGGCACGGCCTCGCCGAGCTGGGCAAGGCGATCCAGTGGCACCGCGACCAGCACCAGGACGCGGACGCGGACGCGCTGTACTGGATGAGCGTGGCGATCGCCGA